>JAJZQG010000085.1 GCA_021847645.1 Myxococcales bacterium | reverse complement strand
TGATTTTTACGAGTCCACGGTGCAGAGCTTGCACTACCACATCGGTCATGCGCTCGATCGCGTGAAGCTCGCGCTGCACGAGCAGGTCACCCGCGGCATCTGCTTCGCTTGCGACGGCAAGCGGCCCACGCGCGATTGTGCGGATCAGGCCCAAGCCGTCACCGACGCCTTCGTCTCGCGCATCCCGGACGTCCAAGCTCTGCTGATGAGCGACGCCCAGGCGGCGTACGAGGGTGATCCGGCAGCGACCTCGCCCGACGAAGCGATCTTCTGCTACCCGGGCCTGCGTGCGATCAGCGAGTACCGCATCGCGCACGAGCTGCACGTGCTGGGTGTGCCCATCCTGCCGCGCGTGATCACGGAGCACGCGCACAGCATCACGGGCATCGACATCCACCCGGGCGCCACCGTCGGCAAGCAGTTCTTCATCGACCACGGCACCGGTGTCGTCATCGGAGAGACGTGCGTGATCGGCGATCGTGTCCGCATCTACCAGGGCGTGACGCTGGGCGCGAAGAGCTTTCCTCTGGACGCGGATGGCAAGCCGATCAAGGGCATTCCCAGGCACCCGATTCTCGAAGACGAGGTCACCATCTACTCGGGTGCGACGATTCTGGGACGCATCACGATCGGGCGCGGCTCGGTGATCGGCGGAAACGTCTGGCTCACCAAGAGCGTGCCCCCGGGCAGCCGGGTGCAGCAGCAGCAGGTTCGGCCCGAAGCGTTCCAGGACGGCGGCGGGATCTAGAGGAGCTCGCGCGTACGGGAGAAGTTCGATGCCGAAGACGACCGCAACGTGGATCAGCGGCAGGCAGTTCGTGGCGGAGACCACGACCGGGCACGCGGTGGTGATGGATGCTCCGCAAGCAAGCGGCGGGCGCGACACGGCCCCCTCGCCCGTGGAGCTGCTGCTGGTGGGGCTGGCGGGATGCACCGGCGTGGACGTCGTGTACATCCTCGGCGAGCGGATGAAGAAGCCTCTCACGGGCTTGTCCGTCGAGGTGTCCGGCACCCGGGCCGAAACGGAGCCCAAGGTCTACACCGCGATCGACGTGATCTATCGGGTGAAGGGGCGGGGGCTGTTGGAGAAGGACGTGCGCCGCGCGATCTCGCTGTCCGCGGAGAAGTACTGCTCGGCCAGCATCATGCTCGGCAAGACGGCGAAGATCACCTCGCGTTTCACGCTGACGGACGAAGATACTTCGGATGTGATCGAGGGGACGATCGAGCACGCCTGAGGGCGCGCGAAGGCTCATTGCGTCTGCGGCCCGAGCGCGCGTGGGGGGTGCTTGTGGTACGGCAGGGTGGACTGACGCACCCGCAGCAGCACCGGCTCGGCCGCAGTGAAGTCGCCGGTCACCGCGTCGAGCCCGTACTCGTGGCCGTTCTGGGTTGCGTGCAGCGTCGCGCGGATCGTGTACAGACCGGGGCGGTCGAAGGTGGCGTGCGGACAGGTCTCGTCGACGAGAAGCTGCACGCTCGAGGACTTTCCCTGGGCGATCGTCTGGAAGAAGTCCCTGGCCACAGCGTGGGTGCCGGACGGCGGCGCGCACACCGCGGTCGTGCCGTACGGACCAGCGACGCGCAGCTCCACGGCACCGGGACGCAGGTGAATCGTACCGGCACGATCGCCCACGTTCTTGATCGTGAGGTCGACGCTGGCCGATCGGAACGAGTCGGCATCCTCGAAGTGCTGCGCCAAGAGCTCGAAGCGCGGGACACCCAGCGGGACCGGCTCGGTCTTGGCGGCGGCGGGCTCGGCCCTGCCCTCACCGTTGGGCGCGGGCAGCCATGAGGTCAACGACACGATCTGCTTTTCGCTGCTGACCGTGGCCGGCCCCTGCGCAGGCTCGAGCTCGAACGGCTCGTGCTGCGGCTTGTGCAGACGCTCCAGGCGCTTGTCCGGCTCCCAGCCGAGGAACGCGGTCACCGACGCGCCGGGCATGAGCGACTCTTGCAGCTTGCCCCAGCAGAACAGCGCGGGCTCGAACCGCTCCTCGTAGCGCTCGCCGGGTTGGAGCACGATCTGACGCGACGTGGAGCTGCCGCGCATCTCGACGGGCAGCTCGCATTGCACGTACCTGTCCTTGTCCGAGCGTCGCACCAGCAGGCGAAGATGCGTCGCGTCGGCCACGACCCGCACGGGCACCTGATCGTCGTTCTGGATCACCGCCGTCCACGTTCCGGTCGGCGTTGGCGTCACCAGCGACAGCGAGACACGGGGCGACGGAAGGGGCGGCGCATCGGGCGCCTTGTCACCGGCCTGCGCGGGAGCTGCCGCCGCACACACGAGCAGACCGATCGCGAAGAGCGGACGAACCGAGACGGATCGCATCGGCCGCATGCGTAGCACAGTCGGCTGCGGGCGGGAGCAGCGAGGTTGGAGAGCGGCGAGCTACTGCGGACTGGCGGGCGGCGTGGGGTTGGCCTGCTTGGTGATCTTGAACTCGACGCGACGGTTCTTCTGGCGTCCGGTGGCGGTCTTGTTGTCGGCGATGGGCTTGGTCTGGCCGTAGCCGACGGCCGTCAGACGATCGCGCGCTACGCCCTTGCTGACCAGATAGGCCACGACCGCCTCGGCGCGACGCTGCGACAGCTTCATGTTCGTATCAGCTCCGCCGCGGTCGTCGGTGTGGCCGCCGACCTCGACCTGCTGGATGGCAGGATGGTGGTTCATCAGCGCGGCCACGCCGTCGAGGATCGAGAAGCTCTTGTTGCCCACGATCTTGTCGCTGGCGGTCTCGAACTCGATGGAGCCCTTGATCTCGATCTTGTCGCCGGTCTGCGTGACCAGCGTCGGCTTGTTGTCCGGACAGCCGTCGTCGTCCTGATAGCCGTTGTAGTTCTCGGGCTTGTCGGGGCACTTGTCGAGCCGGTCGGGAATGCCGTCGCCGTCCGTGTCCTTCTCCGGACAGCCCTTGTTCTCCTTGGGGCCGGGCTGCTGCGGACACTCGTCGTCCACATCCATCACGCCGTCGCCGTCTTCGTCAGGATCCGGGCAGCCGTCCTCGTCCTGGAAGCCGTCGGTGTCCTCGGGCTCGTCGGGGCACTTGTCCACCGAGTCCGGGATGCCGTCTTGATCGCGGTCCGGGCAGCCATAATATGGCCCCTTGACGCGAATCACCTTGCCGCCCTGGTCCGGGCACTTGTCCTCGGCATCCGGAATGCCGTCCTTGTCGCGGTCCGGTACTTCGTCCGGGCAGCCGTCCGTGTCCTGGTAGCCGTTGACCGTCTCCGGCTGATTCGGGCACTTGTCCCGATCGTCCGGGATCGTGTCGTTGTCGTTGTCCGGGTCCGGGCAACCGTCCGTGTCCTCGAACCCGTCCTTGTCTTCCGGATCCGAAGGGCACTGGTCCTTGTCGTCGGGGATGCCGTCGTTGTCGCGGTCCCTGGGCTCGTACACGTACATCAGGCCGACCAAGGCGCGGAACGTGGGCACACCGACACCCTGGATGACACCGCCGCCACCGCCGGCGGTGATGACGAACGGCGATTGGAGCGGCGAGATCTGGAAGGCGCCCAGCGCCTCCATGCTGTTGGTGCCGTTGTTCGAGGAGAACTTGGTGCCGCCATAGCCTTCGGCGAGCACACGGACCAGGGGGCTGAGCTCGTAGCCGGCACCGACGCCCCAGCGGAATTCGGGGCCGAGCGTGGTGGAGCCCACGGTAGCGTCACCGCGGTACAAGCCGGCGAGGTTGGCGCCGAGCGAGAGCTTGTCCACGCGGAAATCGCCGATGACCCGGGCGCCCACCTCGGGCGAGCTGTAGCCGATGTACTTGCCCTTCTCCGCGGCATGGCCCACTGGGCCCGTGACGAACAACGCGCCGGCCAGCGCCAGGGGCGAGTCGACGTTGCCAAAAAAGCGGTACTTGCCTTCCAGGTAGGGATCGCCCACGCCGAATCCGGAGAAGCCGCCACGCGCCGCGGTTCCGTTCGTCGTGTCGATGCCGTCGCCACCGGTGTACGTCAGCGGAAGGCGCAAGCCGATTTGCAGCTTGTCGATCAGGGACAGGGAGCCCATCAGGTCCGCGGTGAACAAGTCGCGCACCACGGCGATGTCGTTCTGGTTGATGGCGTTGGGCGAGCTGCAGTCCGTCTGGGAGATGCAGCTGCGGAGCACGAAGGGCTTGTACGCGTAGTTGGCGAAAAGCCCGGCAGACCAGTTCATCTTGCCGCTGACCCGGGCGCCTTCGACGCTCAGGAAGTTGCGGGGCCCGGGTGCGGGCTCGAAGCGCTGGACGGAGAACTCGCCCGACTGCGCGCTGTCCTGCGCGAAGGCTGCGTGAGCACCAAGAAGCCCGCTCACCGCAACCGCTGCGGAGAGGATGGAGGTGCGGGATCTCATCAACCGGTATCTCCTTGTTCTGCTGCCACCACTTCAGAGGACCACCGGGCGGCCTGCCTGAGCCCTCCCGGCATCGTCGAAGGCTCGCACGAAGCGCCACCGTTGATCAACGGGGTTCGCTCGCAGGACCGTGAAATCCCCAGGATTCCGTGCGAACGCGAACCCCTTGTCGTTCGGCCCGGCCGTCGCGTGCATGGCCGGATCCGTCGCGGACTTCGTACGAATCGGCGGGACTGCTATGCTGCGCCTCGTGAGCGTGTGCGTCGGCTGCCGGACCGTGTTCCCCAACGACGGCAAGTTCTGCCCGAATTGCGGAGCACCCGCTGCAGCGCAGAGCCCCACGCCCACCACCGGCGCCGGCACAGCCATCGACCTGCAGTGGGGCCGCGTCGTCGTCCAAGACACCATCGGCGATGGCGGCATGGGCGTCGTCTACCGCGGCTGGCTATACTACAACCCGCAAGGGCCCAAGGCCGGCACGCCGCCCCACCCGGTCGCCCTCAAGGTGCTGCACCCGCTGCTGACCGCGCGAGACTACGTGCGCAAGCTGTTCGTCGGCGAGGCCACCGCGCTGCGTCGCCTCTCCCATCCCAACATCGTGCAGTTCATCGAGCTGGTGGAAGCCCCCGGACAGCTGGCCCTGGTGCTCGAGCTGGTCGAAGGCGAGTCCCTCGACCGCGTCATCACGCGCCACGTCAAGCCCTATCCGGGTGACGCTGTCCCCTGCCTGCCGTTCCTGCGCGCCTGGTACTACTTCGAGCAACTGCTCGGCGCCCTGGCCGCAACCCACGAGCTGGGCATCGTGCACCGCGACGTGAAGCCCGCCAACCTGCTCATCCGTCTCGACGGCCTGGCGAAGCTCACAGACTTCGGCATCGCGCGCCTGCCTGCCGACGTGGCGCGGCGCAGCGGCGGCATCCAGCCGGGCACAGGTGCGTACATGTCGCCCGAGCAGGTGTTGGGACGCGATCTCGACGGACGAAGCGATCTGTACAGCGCGGCGATCGTGCTGTTCGAGATGCTGGTGGGGTTCACGCCGTTCGACGCGCCGGACAAGAGCGAGCTGATGGTGCGGGCCTCGCAGGTCGAGGATCCGCCGCCGCCGCTGACCCGCTTCATTCCGGCCGCGCCGCCGACGCTCGACATGCTCTTTTCCCGCGCACTCGCCAAGGATCCGAACCTGCGCTACCGAAGCGCCATCGAGATGGGCGACGCATTCCGCAACGCGCTGGGCTTGCCCGAGAGCCCGGGCTGGCGCGCCCAACGCGACTTCGCAAAACGCGCCACCGGCATCGTGCCCGTGGTGGGCGAACGCCGCAGCCGGGGCGGCACCATCCCGGTCGCCACGGCCGACGCCGAAGCCATTCGCCAGCGAGTTGCCCAGGCCTATCGCTCCTGAGTTGCCCTTCCTCGACGAAACGCTTGCGGCCAAGGGCGCCACCGTGCGACCTTCCCCGTCGAATTCCTCCGGAGGAGACCGACCGTCCATGCGCTCCCGTCTTCGCGTCGCTGCCGTCGTGCTGCCGCTGTCTCTGATTCCCGCAATGGCCCTGGCGCAACCCGCACAGCCGCCGCGCCAGCCTGCACCGCCCCCGCCGCCGGCTTCCGCGCAGCCGCCAGCGACCGCGTCTTCCGCGCAGCCGCCCGCGCCTCCCGCGACCACCGCGCTGCCGCCCGCGCCACCGCCGCCCGCGTCCGCCACGCCGACGCCCGCAGCACCGCCCGACACCGCGGCGCCCGCGCCCACCGGCGTCACGCCCTCGGCCCCGCCCGCCACCTCGCGCGGCCCGCTGATGCCCATGGGCGCCGGCCTCTCTTCCGCAGGCGCGCAGACCGTAATCGGCACGGACGCCGCCAAGCCCGACACCTCCGCCGCCAAACCGTCTGAGCCGTCCGCCAAGGACAGGGTCTACGCCGAGGACTGGTGGACCACCGCCCGCCCCGTCGTCGAGATCCACGGCTACTTCCGCACGCGTGCCGAGCTGTTCCACAACTTCGCGCTCGGCCGCGCCGATCCCATGAACCTCGCGCTCTGGCCCCAGCCCGCCGACAACAGCTACGTCGCTTGGAACGGCGGCCAGCTCACGCGCTACACCATTCCCCTGTGCGGCGATCAGTCCAGCAACCCGTCGGCGAAGAACTGCCAGGACAAGACCCAGGCCGGCGCCAACCTCCGCTTCCGCCTCAATCCCGAGATCAGCGTCAGCGACAACCTGCGGATCATGTCGCAGATCGATCTGCTCGATAACGTCGTGCTCGGCTCGACCCCCGACGGCTACGCCAACCAGCCCGGCGCCGGTGGCGGCTACGTCCGGGCGGGCCGCAGCGGCTACGATCCCCTGAGCGCCTTCTACACCACGATGGACCCGCCCACAGCGGGCGTGAACAGCTACCAGAACTCCATCGCGGTCAAGCGCGTGTGGGGCGAGTACATGACGCCGATCGGCCAGCTGCGCTTCGGCCGCATGCCGTCTCAGTGGGGCCTGGGCCTGCTCGCCAACTCCGGCGACGGCTACGACTCGGACTACCAGTCGACCGCCGACCGGTTCATGTTCATCACCGGCATCAAGTCGATGGACCTGTACCTGGCCGGCGCATGGGACTTCGCTGGCGAGGGTGCGACCAGCGCGAGCCTCAACGACATGCAAGGCCAGGCCTACGACCTGTCCCAGCTCGACGATGTCAACCAGTACGTGCTGGCGGTCATGCACCGCCGTAACGCCGAGCTGCAGAAGCTGGATCTCGCGCGCGGCGACATCGTGCTCAACGGCGGCTTGTACTTCGTCTACCGAAACCAGTTCCTCGCCAACGACTCGAGCGGCGCCTCCACCTCCCAGAACCTCGGCGCCACCGCGGACACGCTCCAGATCGACTACGTCCGGCGAAACGCGAAAGCGTACATCCCCGACCTCTGGCTCCAGGTGCTCTACAAGAAGTTCCGCTTCGAGATGGAGGCCGTCACCATCCAGGGAACCATGGACTCGACCTCCCTTTCCCAGGGCGGCTCCGACTACACCAACACGAGCGACCGCAACAACAACGGCTGGAAGATTCGCCAGTACGGTCTCGCCACGCAGACCGAGTACAAGGCGGTGGAGGACAAGCTCCGCCTGAACTTCGGGTTCGGCTGGGCCTCGGGCGATCCCGACGTGTGGGGGCCCAAGGTCGGGGGCCTCACGCCCGGCTTCAGCGGCCTGCAGCCTCAGAAGACCAACGACCGCACCATCTCGACCTTCCGGTTCCACCCCGACTACCGCGTGGACCTGATCTTCTACCGCAACATCCTCAACCGGATTCAGGGCAGCTACTACTTCCGCCCATCGCTCGACTACGACTTCTCGCGCAACCCCAACGGCCAGAAGTTCGGCGGCGGAGCGGCCTTCATCTGGAGCCGCGCCAGCGAGTTCGTCCAGGCCCCCGGCCACAAGCGCGACCTGGGTATCGAGATCGATCTCAACCTCTACTTCCAATCCAAGGACGGCTCGCTCAACGACGACCCGGACAAGATGGGCGGCTTCTTCACCATGCTGCAGTACGGCGTGTTCTTCCCGCTCGCCGGCATGGGCTACATGCCCGAGGAAAAGGCCCAGGCCGCCATGCAGAACATCACGCTCGACACCTCGGCCGCCCAGGCCCTGCGCTGGTACTGCGGCATCTTCTTCTGATCCGAGAACTAGCAGCTAGGAACATGCAACACGGGAAGTTGAACGAGGAATGATGCGCGCTCAGCCGCGTCCCCATTCCCGGTTCTCGTTCGCGTTCCTAGTTCCCCGTTCCTAGTTTTCCTTCAGCTCGAACAGCGCCTTGACCCCGACCGGGTTGTTCGACGGTCTTCCCACCGACGCTCCCTCGACCAGCTTGCTGATGCAGCGCACGACGGCGGGCGGGACGTTGCGCGCGCTCGCCACCATCACGCCCGAGGCCTTGCCGTCGCCGCGCACGTAGAACAGCAGCTTGAGCCGCGCGCTGTCCGAGCGCAGCCCGCCGTTGTCCGCCACGCAATCGGCGATGTCGCGACGCATGTGCCTGAGGCTGTTGCGCGCGCCGCCCACCCCGCCGTTCTCGAACTCCAAGCTCACCACCCGCGCCTTGAACGTGCCGTCCGTGCTCAGCTCCGTGTCGTCGTCGCCACCGTCCGCGCCGGCGTCGTCCGGCGTATCGGGCGCCTCGGGGCGCAGCATGCCAAGCTGCTCGGCCAGCGGCCGCGTGTCCACGATGACGATCCGCGGCGGGTCGAGCTCCTCGGGCGACAGACATCGATCGCCGCCGTCCTCGGTCACCTTGCCGTAGAGACAGATCAGCCCCGTGCTCGGGTACGGCGGTGCGCTCGATGCCGGAGACGGCAACGCGCCCGGTGCGCTGTCCGCCCCCGCATCCACCGGTGCCCGCTCCCGGAAGCTGTCGACCGCGGCCGCGGCGTCGCGCCTGTGGTGCTCGGGCTTGCGACGATGCTTGCTGGGGCGCGCGGCGTCGGCGTCCGAGCTGCCGATGGCTGCCGCGAGGACGGCCGCGCCGACGATGCCGCCGACGACGGCAAGTCCTGTTCGATACGAGGAGCCTGACACGCCCCTGTCTTGCCTCGTTCGCCCGCCGCCGTCGAGAGAATCCGTGCACTGCAATCCGGCCGTTGACTGTCCCGCGAACACCAACGATCCTCCCGCCACTACTTGGAAGAATCCCCTGGTTCCGCGATGAAGACGAGAATCCACATGACGGCTCCCCCGACTGCCCCTGTCGAGCGCACGCTCTTCGGCACGGACGGCATCCGCGGCGTGGCGAACGAACCGCCCATGACCTCCGAGATGGCCCTGCGCCTGGGGCGCGCCATTGCCTTCGTTGCGGGCAAGGGCAAGTCGCGCCGCCCGCGCGTGGTCATCGGCAAGGACACGCGCCTATCCGGATACATGCTCGAGACCGCCCTGGCCTCCGGCGTCTGCGCGATGGGCGGACGGGTCATGCTCTCCGGCCCGATTCCCACGCCGGCCGTCGCCCACCTGACCGTCAGCATGCGCGCCGACGCGGGCGTCGTCATCTCCGCGAGTCACAATCCGTATCGGGACAACGGCATCAAGGTCTTCGGCCCCGACGGCTTCAAGCTCCCCGACGAGCAGGAGGCCGAGATCGAGCGCCTGATGCAATCCTCGGATCTGGATCAGCACGCGCCCACCGGCGCGGGCATCGGGTCCGCGGTGCGCGTGGAAGACGCGCGCGGGCGCTACGTCGTGTACACCAAGCAAACCTTCCCCAAGGACCTGACGCTCGACGGGCTGCGCGTGGTGGTCGACGCTGCGCACGGCGCTGCCTACAAGGTCGCGCCCGCCGTGTTCTCCGAGCTGGGCGCCGAGGTCCACAGCATCGGCTCGCGCCCCAACGGCAAGAACATCAACCGCGAGCGCGGCGCCCTGTATCCCCAGGCCGCCCAGCAGGAGGTCGTCAACCGCAGCGCCCACATCGGCGTGGCCCTCGACGGCGACGCCGACCGCGTGATCATCATCGACGACGCCGGCAACATCGTCGACGGCGACGCCATCATGGCGATGTACGGCGCCGAGCAGCTGCGCGAGCACAAGCTGCCCAAGAAGACCGTCGTCGCCACCGTCATGTCCAACCTCGGCCTCGAGCACGCGCTCGCGCGCCACGGCGGCAAGCTGGTTCGCACCGCGGTCGGCGACCGCTACGTCGTCGAGGAGATGCGTCGCGGCGGCTACACCTTCGGCGGCGAGCAGTCCGGCCATCTGATCTTCCTGGACCACGCGTCCACTGGCGACGGCATCGTGGCGGCGTTGCAGGTGCTCGCCATCATGCTGCGCGCGGGCAAGCCCCTGTCCGAGCTCGCCGCCAACGCCATGGAGCGCGTTCCGCAGCTGCTGCGCAACGTCGCCCTCTCGGAACGTAAGCCCATCGAGCAGATGCCCAACCTGCAGCGCTCCATCAAGCGCATCGAGAAGGAGCTCGGCCACGACGGCCGCGTGCTGGTGCGCTGGAGCGGCACCGAGTCCAAGCTGCGCGTCATGGTCGAAGGCCCCAACGACACCCGCGTCGCCGGCTACGTCAACGAGCTCATCGAGCAGGCCACCGTCGACATCCCACCCGCGGCCACGCCGCCCGCAGCCGCCTCGTGATCGACCAGATCGTCGTCGACGCGCGCGACCTCACCCGCGTGTTCGGCACCTCGCCGCCGCGCACCGCCATCGAGGGCGTGGACCTGCGCGTGCACAGCGCCGAGTTCGTCGCGGTCTTCGGTCCGTCCGGCTCGGGCAAGAGCACCCTGCTGTCGATCGTCGGCGGCCTCGACACCGGCTACCGCGGCACCGCGACCCTGCTCGGACGCGACCTGGCCGCCATGTCGGATCGCGAGCTGTCGCGGCTGCGCGGCGCCCATGTCGGCTTCGTCTTCCAGGCCTTCCACCTGCTCGACCACCTGTCCGTGCTCGACAACGTCCTGGTCCCCTCCCTGTTTCACCCGCGATCCGCAAGCATGGACGACGCCCGCGAGGCGCTTCGCAAGGTCGGCCTGCACGATCGCATGAGTGACCCCACCACCGCGCTGTCCGGCGGACAGCGACAGCGCGTCGCCATCGCACGCGCTATCGCGCACCGCCCTGCCCTGCTCATCTGCGACGAGCCCACCGGCAACCTGGACGCCGACACCGCCGCGCAGATCATCGACATCTTCACGTCGCTCAACCGCGACGACGGCGCGACCGTGCTTTGCGCAACCCACGACACGCGCATCGCCGAAGCCGCGAGCAGGACGATCGAGCTGCGCGACGGCCGGGTCGTCGCTGCGGAGGTGTCGCCGTGAGCCTCGCCGGTCCGGTTCGTCTCGCGTTGCGCGACGCGCGTCGCGCCCGCGGAGCACTTGCCACCGCCGGCTTCGGCCTGTTCGCCGGCTCCGCCGCCCTCACGTTCTTCCTCGCGCTCGGCCTGGGCGTGCGCGCCGTCTTGCTCGGCGACATCTTCCCCCTCGACAAGATCGAGCTCGAGCCGCGAAGCACCAGCGACCCTGGCCTCATCGCGCTCGTGCTCGGCTCCTCGCGCCCCCCGTCCATCCCGCCCGCCACGGTCGACGCGCTGCGCGCGATGCCCCAGGTCCGCCACGTCTATCCCAAGCTCAAGTTCGCCTTCCCCTGCAGCGCCCGCGGCGGCGCCGAGTTCTTCGGCCACGACGTCGGCACCAGCGAGCTCATCGGCGATGGCATCGATCCGTCGCTGGTCACCGGCGACGTGCGCGCGCCCTGGCGCTTCGAGGATCCATGGGCGGCCGGCGGCCCGCCCTGCCAGAGCGACGCCGACTGCACCGGCGGCCGATATTGCGAGCTTCCCTCGGGCGACAAGGGAAAGTGCGTCGAGCCCGTGCCCGTGCTGGTCAGCCGCTACCTGGTCGAGATCTTCAACAAGGGCATCGCGCCCGCGCACAACCTGCCCCCCGTCGGCGACTCGCTGCTCACGCAGGCGAGCGGCATCACGTTCCAGATGCGCTTGGGCGAGTCGCTGCTCGGACGAGCGCGCCAGGGCACGGTGCGCAACGTGCGCGCGCGCGTGGTCGGCATCTCCACGCGCGCCATCGACCTGGGCCTCACGCTGCCCATCGACACGGTGCGACGGTGGAACCGCGAGTACGCCGGCGACGAGGCCGCCACCAACTTCTCGAGCGTGCTGGTCGAGACGCGCAGCTCGGGCGACGCGAGCACCGTCATCGCCAAGGGCGCCGAGCTCGGCCTGGTGCCCAAGGACACCCGCGCCCGCGACGTCAGCGTGCTCATCAACGGCGTCACCGCGCTGCTGTCGCTCGTGTCGTCGGCCATGCTGCTGATGGCGGCGGCCAACATCACCTACACCTTCCGCGCGCTGCTCAACGAGCGACGCGCCGAGATCGGCCTGTACCGCGCCGTGGGCGCCACGCGCCTCGACATCGAGTTGTGGTTCCTCACCCTCGCGGCCTTGCTCGGCGCAAGCTGGTCGCTCGTCGGGGTCGCGTTCGCATGGCTCGCGTCTCTTGCCGCGGACTGGGTCGCGGCCACACGCCTGCCCGACTTCCCGTTCAAGCCGCACTCGTTCTTCCGCTTCCCGCTGTGGCTCGTCGCGAGCGCGGTCGTGTTCGGCGTGCTGTTCGCCGTGTTCGGCGCGTACGGTCCCGCACGACGCGCCGCGCGCACCGACCCGCGCGAGAGCCTCAACGCGCAGTGAGCTCCATGTCGGCCGCTATCGCCAGGCTGCCCCACCCCGATACTGTGGCCGTCGACATGAGCCCGCGCCGGACGGCTGACGCGACGATACACGGCGGCGTGCGCTCCGTCGCAGGCGGCTCCCAGGCGCGTCCACCAAGCGCGGTCAGCGCGATAGTGTTTGAACGCGAGCACCGCAGGCCTGATCATCAGGGGCTGCGGTCTCGTTGACATGGCAGCTCGCAGGGCGAGCTTCGCTTGCCTGCGCACATCGCGCCGGGTGCTCATCGACGGGCGACGCTTCTAGGCACGGAGAGGAGCTGGAATCATGGGCTTGGCTGATGCTTGTTGTCGATGGTGCTGCGTGGTGTTCGTGGTCAGCCTTTCGGCGTGCAGCAGCACGGAAGGAGACTCCGCACTGCCGCCGAATGGCAAGACCGGCACGGGAGGTTCGACGGGCGACAGTGGCCCCGGCGACAGCGCGGATGCGGCGCCCTGCCTACCCAAGTCTTGCGTACAGCTCGGTGCCAGCTGCGGTACGGCGCCCGATGGGTGCACCTCGTCCGTGGTGTGCGGCGATTGCCCCATTGGGCAGCATTGTGGAGGCGGCGGAACGAATAGGTGCGGAACCACGGCCTGCTTTCCGACGACCTGTGCGAAGGTGGGCGCGTCCTGCGGGCTCGTGTCGGACGGTTGCGGCGATGTGCTGAACTGCGGAGAATGCGTGTCTCCGGACACCTGTGGCGGCAGCGGCATCCCCAATTCTTGCGGTAGCGTCGCCGGAACCGGAGGCGCAGGCGGAACCGGAGGCGCAGGCGGAACCGGAGGCGCAGGCGGAACCGGAGGCGCAGGCGGAACCGGAGGCGCAGGCGGAACCGGGGGCTCTGGAGGCAGCGGCGGGACAACCTCGACCTGGTGCTCCCAGAGCATTTCACCTCCGAGTGGATACCTCAGCACAACATTCTCCTGGATCGCCGACAGCAACGGAACCGCGTGCGAGTGGACCGTCGACGGTATCCCGCAGGGCACCCAATGCTCATGGAACACGACGTTTCTCGGAAGCGACGTGGGCGTGGGGACCCACACGGCGGTCCTGCACGTTGTCCAGGGACCGTCGGGGCCGAAGGATTGCCCGGCGAGCGTTCAAGTCCTGGATGAAACGACTTGCACGCACACGATCTCTCCGACGTCGGGCTATCCGAGCACCTCGTTTGCGTGGGTGGCGACCAGCAACGGAACCGCGTGCGAGTGGACCCTCGACGGTACCCCGAAGGGGCCGATCCAGTGCTCATGGAACACGACGTTTCTGGGAAGCGACGTGGGCGTGGGGACCCACACGGCCGTGCTCAATGTCAAGCAAGGCCCATCTGGACCCAAAGACTGCCCGGCTTCCGTGCAGGTGCTCGAAGAGACGTGGTGCACCCATACGATCTCGCCCTCGAGCGGCGGGCTCTCCACCGTTTTCGGCTGGTCTGCCCAGAGCAACGGAACCGCGTGCGAGTGGACCCTCGACGGTACCCCGAAGGGGCCGATCCAATGCTCATGGAACACGACGTTTCTCGGAAGCGACGTGGGCGTGGGGACCCATACGGCCGTGCTCAATGTCAAGCAAGGCCCATCCGGACCCAAAGACTGCTCCGCATCGGTAGTGGTCAATTAGCCCCGTGTCGTCGTCTGGCCGCGAGCCCTCGCGCGGGCTGCAGCCCGGCTCAACGGCTCACGCCGCGGCGCCGCGCCCTACCCGCCTCACGGCCGCCACGATCGGCCGCGGCCGCACTGCTTGCGCTGCGGTTACACCCAGTTCAACAACCCGAGCGTCGGCGTCGCGAGCATCAGACCGTGGGCATCTGGTTCCTGGGCACGGTGACTGGCAGTGAGCTCAGGCCCGGTTCCGATGCGCGGGACGTGCTCCACTTTCCGCTCGACGAGCTTCCGAGCGAGATGGCGTTTCCGACGGGCCCGCTGATTTGCGAGAGGCTGCGGGAGGGCGACGGCATCACTCCGGCAAGTGGCTCGACCAATCATCGCGGAACCGGCGATAGCCCTCGGACGGGGCCGTGCGCCTTCGCGGTAGCGCGCGCTCACGGCTGAGCTTCCCACCAACGCGGACGAAGTACTTGTAGGCGAACTCGCTCCCGCATGTCCCGTCGAAGGGCACGTCGACGAACCAGGTGTTGCTGTTGACGTAGTTCATCGGCACGGCGCGGTCGTAGTCCCAGTCGCCCAGCTCCGGGCAATCGCCGACCAGGAACATGAACAGGCCGGGCTTGTGCCGGCGCATGTCGGAGACGAACTCCTGCCAGAACCACAGCGGCATGTGCTTGACGGTGTCCACGCGCAGCCCGTCCACGCCCTTGTCGATCCAGAGCCGGATCGCCTGCTTGATGTAGGTGCGGAACCGGTGGCTTTCCTCGTCGAAGTCCGACAGGCTGCACAGGTCGCGCTTCTGCACCTCGTCGAGGTCGCTCCAGTTCTGCACGTCGCCCAGGTGGTGGTACCAGCCGCCGCTGTCCTCGTCGTACGAGGCGAGCTTCACCCCGTCGTCGTACAGCTCGCCACGCCCGCCGACCAGGTGCGGCGAGGAATGGTTGCAGACGATGTCGAGGATGAGCTTGCCGCCCCGGCGATGCAGCTCGGCAACCAGACGATCGAAGACCGAGTCGTGGCTGGCGAACACCCGCACGTCTTCCGGCCGCTCGACCAGGTGCTCGTCGATGCGCTTGAAGTCTTGCGCCCAGTAGCCGTGGTAGGGCGCTCGCCGCACGCCGTTCTCGATCACCACCGAGTCGCTCTGCTTGAAGACGGGCGTGATCCAGATAGCGCTCGCCCCGAGCCCGTGGATGTAGTCGAGCTTCTGCACGATGCCTTCGAGGTCGCCGCCCCAGTACAGCTGCCAGTCCGTGTGCGTCGGATCGTACTGCGCGTCGCACTTGGCGTGGTTGTTCGACGGGTCGCCGTCGCAGAACCGATCGACGACGATGAAGTAGATGGTCTCCCTGCGAAAGTCCTGCATCAGCCGTCGCTCCAGGTTGTACCGTTCGTCCGCCGCACGATCAGCACACGTGCCCCGGAGCCCGTCAACAAGGCAGGCATCGCCAGGTGCGGAGGCCGCGATCGGATGGGCCGCGCCGAGTCGTCGCGTGCTCGTCGTACGGTGAGCGGCTCATGGCCCGTGGCCGGCTCATCGTCGCGCTGAGCCGTGTCGTTCGGCCCTGGCGCCGCGCCTAAAGCAGCGAACGGGTTGAATCAGGCAGAAATCACCACGGATGACACGGAGGGGCCGGAGAGCGTGCCACCTTCCCCCGTGGCTTCCGTGCGCTCGGCTCCATGGTGCAAGTCCCTTCGCTTGTAGCGCGGTCTACCCGTTCGGTGCTCTAGGCCACCTTGCGGGACTTGCGTGCCGCCAGCATCCTCAGCGCATCCGGGCACAGCTCGAAACCGTTGGGCCATGCGAGCGCGCCGGACTCTACGAAGCACCGGCCGAACAGGTCGCCTAGCAAGATCTCGGCCACCAGCGGCTTGCGCCTGGGCGCGCCGAAAATGCCCGACAGGTCTACGTTCGCCCGGTAGCCATCCGTGTACTCGAGCTCCACCCGCCAGGATTCCTGGTCCACGCGCACGATGCGTTGAATGCTGGTGCCGAGCTTCATGCCAGATGCCTCATGCGAGCGGTTCGATGCGGCCAAGGCGTTTGCCCTTCTGAGCAGCTTCCCATGCCCTTCGGAGGGCTTCAACGTGCGCCGAGCGCCATTCTTCGACCATCGCTGCCGCTCGTCGTGGGATGTCGCCGCCGAGGATGCGCCCGGTCTCCAGGTCCACCACCGCCTTGCTGCCCGCATACTCGAGTGGAAATGCGGCGGTGCGTGTTCCTCGACGTACATCCGCACGAGGATTCCGAAGAGCGCGCCGCGGGTGGGCACCGAATCTTTCTACGGCAACGGGTCCGAATGGCGCAATAGCGCAAGACGCGCCACTCGCCGGTTGGTTCCTTGCCAGCCGGGGCCCACGCGGTCCCGACGACTGGCGCGGTCCCGCTTCCCTGATCGATCGCCCGGTGCGCTTCTCGGCGAAGCTTCGCCCTCCCGGGCATTGGGAGTTGCCCATCCTCCGCGCTATGATCGAACGCATGGCGGACCCCGCGTACAAGCTGCCCACGCTCGCCGACCTCGAGGCGCTGCCCCCCGGCATCAAGGGCGAGATCATCGAAGGCGTGCTCTACACCATGACGCGCCCGAGGTTCCGGCACCAACGCGCGACATCAGCGTTCGTGCGCGGACTCAGCGCACCCTTCGACGACGGCCGCGACGGCCCCGGCGGCTGGTGGATCCTGCCCGAGCCCGGCATCGAGCTGACCGGCTCGCCCGAGTTCTCTCCCGACCTCGCCGGCTGGCGTCGCGAACGCCTCGCCGTCCCGCCGTGGGACGAAGCCGTCAAGGTCGTGCCCGACTGGATCTGCGAGATCCTGTCGCCCACCACGCGACGGCACGACCTGGTCATCAAGAAGCCGTTCTACGCGCGCATCGGCGTGCCGTACCTGTGGCTGGTGGACCTGGAAGCCCGCGCGATCGTCACGCTTCGCCTCGAAGGCGGGCGATGGCTCGAGCTCGGCACCTTCTCCGACGAGACCGAGGCACGCATGGAGCCGTTCGATCAGGTAGCGTTCGATCTGGGCTTGTGGTGGGCGCGGGTGGAGTGAGGGGCGATCCGTACACCTGAGCCTGACCACGCTCGCGGCAGCGGCTGCAGCGCCCTGACACGGTTGCCCCCTTGCGCCGTCCTGCCGCACTTGCGACAGTCGCCACCCATGGCTCGTCTCTACCTCCAGGACGCGAGGCTCCACGCACGCGCCGTGCGCGCCCTCGAGAACCTCAAGGCGCACACCGGGCCGGGCGTGCTTGCCGCCGCACGCGACAGCGGCACGCCATTGCTGCTCGGATTTGCCGACGGCACGCGCAGAAAGGTCACGATCCTCGACGTGACCGACACGACCTTCACGCTCGACGACGGCGAGCACCAGAAGCTCGAGGTGCTGTTCGCGCTCGAGCTGTCCGCGGTCAAGAAGCTGAAGATGGCCGCGCGCAGAAACGACGAGGTGGCGCGCGCGGGGTACCGCGTCGCACCCGAGCCGCGCAAGCGCCTGCACGTGAGCAAGATGGTGTTCCAGCGCCTGATCGACGAGTCCCTGGTGGCCAGGTACACGTTCGTCGACGGCACCGTGATTCCCTGCCGCACGCGGTCCTTCGGCTTCTACGAGGTGAGCGCGGACATCAAGGGCGGCGGCGCCATCACCCTCTTCCGCCACGGCCTAGTGCGCGTCGAGTCGGGCGACGAGGTGCTCGCGGACATCGCTGGCGGCTTCGGCGTGCAAGGCAGGTAGCTGCCCGGTGATCGGGAACTGCCCCTCCTGCATGCCAAGCTCGCCACCGAGCACGCCGTCTCGCTCCCGGGAATCTCGGTCGACGCGATGAACGCGGATCTTCAGCTCGCCAAGCGCCTGCAGCCCTTGGCCGACGCGGTCTCCGATCTGTCGCTGCTGCTGTCGGACACCATGCTGGAAGCGCACTCGGAAGCATGGTGGAGCGCGACCGCGTACTACACCGCGCTGGCGCGCATGGCACCCGCCGATCCCAACCTCGAGGCTGCGCTCAAGCCCGCGGTCGACTTCTTCGCGACCGGGCGCCGCGGGGCCAAGACGACCCAGCCCAAGTAGCGATCGCTTCCGGCCCGCGTCCCTGCCCCGCCCCTACCCCTTGAGCTTCGCCAGCTCTTCCTTCACCTGCTTGAGCTCTTGCGACAGCATCGTCGAGCGCGCCCGCACCCCCTCCATCACCCGCTCCGATACCGCGATGCGATCCTTGGCCGCCTCCAGATCCTTGCGCGCCTTATCCGCCTCTTCCACCGCCGCCTGCTTGGCCTTCTCCACCTGCTCGAGCTTCTGATCGCGCTCTCGAAGCTCCGCCCGCAGCTTCTGCTCGTTGTCCCGCACCGACGCCAGCTCCTTCTGGAGCGTGGTCTGCTTGGACATGTCCGCCAGCGAGCGCGCCCGCTCGACCTCCGAGGTGCGCGACCGCAGCCCGTCCCGCTCCGCCTCGACCTCTGCCAGCTTGGCCTGCAACTCCTTGAGTTCCGCCGCCCCGCCCTCGAGCTTCAGCAGCTTGGCCTGCACCTCCTCAAGACGCTTGTTGGCCTCCTTCAGCTCGTCGGACAGCTTGGTGTTGCGCGCGACCTCCTTGCCGATCTCCACCGACAGCCGGTCCTCCATCTCCATGCGCACTCGGTCCGTGTCGGCCTTGGCCTTGGCCGCCTCGTCGCGCGACGCCTCGATCTGCTCCCCGGCCTCCTGCAGCCTGTCGCGCAAGGCCTTGAGCCGATCCTCCAGCGCGCCGCGACGTTTGTCCTCGGTCGACTGCACGGCCGCCCGCCCCACCATCAACCCGCCCACTAGCAGCAGGAGCCCGCTGCCCGCCGTCACCAGGGCTATCGTCATCTCAGGGGACATCGGCGTCGCCTTTCGTGGTCTCGAACCGGGGTTCGACCGTGGCTTGCACCGTGCCCGGCGCCACGCCCCGCGTGACCACCCGACCTGCCTCGACCGCGGGGGCCTCAATGGTGATTCGACTCGCGGACACGCCGAAGTCCACGAGCGTCCTGAGCACCGCGCCGGCCCGCATCCGGCCGGTCTGGATGTACTCGGGCGCGCTCGTGCCCGCGTCACCGTGCCCCACGAGCACCACCCTCATGTTGAAGTGCCCCCGCAAGTACGCGGCCAGCGGCTGCACCGCATCCATCAGCTCGCGGCTCTGCGCCCGGCTGCGCTCCGGAAAGCGGATTTCCGGGAATGTGGTGCCGTCGCTCGACTTGGACGTCGCCGCGTCCTGCACCTCGGGGCTCTCGGAGCCATCCGGCGGCGAGCTGTCGGAGGCCGCGTCCGCCGGCTCCGCTTGGGAAGCCGACGGAGCCGCGCTTGCCGACGGGGCGCTCGGGGCCGGGGCGCTCGGGGCCGGTAGCGCCGGCGCGGCTGTGACCGGCGGACAGCGTGGCGGTTCCGGGCACGGAACGTCAATGGCCGCCGGCAGGGTCCACAGGTTCATGGCGAGCAGGCCGGCCGCACCCGCGCCTATCATTCCCAGCCCGACCAGGATACGAGCCTCCGCTCTCATCAGCTCCCGGTCATACACCCAAACGGTCTACGATGCTCGCCTTTGGCACCATGCGAGGCACCTGGCAACCAGCCCGATCCTTCCGCCCCTCGCCGAGGATGAAGACAATTTCATCGAATGTGACGGAATCGAGGAGCAGGATCACATGTTGAGCAGGCCAACGAGACCTGCGCTCCGGGCTGTTCCCTCAGGCAGGCCCACACCGTTCCCTCCCAAGGAGCTTGGCGCATGACGATGACCGCATTTTCGATGGTGGATGGAGCAACGGCAACGCAGACGCGCGAACCCTCTCAGGTGAGAGGCCGATCGGCGCAGGAGGTACTCGACGCAAGAGCTGTGCGTCACACATTCGGTCCGCGACAGGTCATCATCCGCCAAGGTGATCCGGCGCAACGGGTCTACTTGGTCGACCTTGGACGTGTGAAGTCGGTCATGCGCAGCGTGGAGGGGTCGAACTCGGCGCTCGAGGTTCTGGGACCGGGCCTGATCTTCGGCGAGGCTGCGCTGCTCGACGGAGAGCCGGTGTACACGACCACCGTCACCGGCATGGAGCGCGGCGAGATGCGCAGCATCGACCGCGCCGACTTCCTGGCGTGGCTCGACGAGTACCCGCGCGAGAGCCTGCGGCTGCTGTCCACCATGACCAGCCGCGTGCGTCTGCTGAGCGAGCGTGTCGACATCTCGAGCGTCGCGCTGCCCAGGCGCCTCGCGCGCATGCTGCTGTTGCTGCTCGCCGAGATCGGATCGCCCGCCGACGCCGGTGCCGCGCGTGAACCGCTCAACGTCTCCCAGCAGGACCTGGGTGAGTTCGTCGGCGCCGCGCGCGAGAGCGTCAACCGGCAGCTGCGATCGTGGGAGCGCGAGGGCATCGTGCAGCTGCGTCGCGGCCGCGTGGTGGTCACCAATCCCACGGCCCTCGACGATCTGTCGCACAAGGCCTGAGCAGACTCGAACACAACCAGGGTTGCGTCGCACCTCGCCAGCGGAGTGCGTCGTGCCGGTGCGCCTTGCGGCCAGCGTGAGGCGCCGGGACGCCGGAGCTGTTCGGCGACGCGGCTACTTGGTGCAGCAGAACAGCTTGGAAGGAGCGTCCGGCGTGAGGAGCCTGCAGCCTCGGCGCGACGCCACCAGCTTGCACTCCTCCAGGTACGGCACGGCGTCGCCCTTGGGGGCGCTGTCCGGATCCTTGGGCGTGCACGAGTATGCGTTCTCGAACGCGCGGTTGGCGGCCATGCACTGCTCCGACATCCCGCCCTTGTCGTTCTGCGGCGTGGACTCGAGCACGAACTGCACCTTGGACTCCGCGTCGTTGATCTTCTCCCGATCGTCGGCGTCGGCGTTGCGCTTCGCGTCCTGATCGCGCTTCTGCTTGATCAGGTCCATCAGCTTGATCTCTTCCTTCTCGGCCAGGTCGCCGAACTTGCTGCCCTTGTCCGCGGCCGTGGCCGCCTGGCACGCCGCCAGCGCCTCGTCGAGCTTGCCCTGGCCCTCGAGCTCCATGCACCGCTTGTAGCCCGGCTCCGCAGCGTCCTTGCACGACACCGCAGCCGCACCGAGCACCAGCGCCATCGCCGCCATCCCGACCCGGACCGAAACCTGCTTGAGCGTCATGCGCTCGTGTTTCTCACGTCCCGGTCGGGCTGTACAGGGCGATTCGGACCGCCCCGCTCATCGCTGGTGGACGCCCCGAGGGTCCACATGAACCGAGATCACGTCCTCGTTCGGCGTCAGCTCGTCGAGCTTGCCCGCCACCCGGTGCGCGAGCTCGTTGGCCTCGCGCACGGACATCCCAGGGTCGACCTCCACGTGCACTTGCACGTGCACCGCGTCCGGCCCAACGACTTGCGCGCGCAGGCCGTGCAGCTCCAGCACGCCGTCGACCTCGCGCGCCGCCCGGTCGGCCTTCCTCAAGTACTCGTCGCCCGGTGACCTGCCGATCAGGTACGACAGGTTCTCGCGAAACAACCCCACGCCGTTGACTCCGATGATCGTCGCCACCGCGATCGCCGCGATCGGGTCCGCGATCGGATAGCCCAGCGCCACCACGATGGTGCCCACCAGCGCCGCCAGCAGGCCGAGCTGATCGTTGACCAGCTCGAGCAGCTGGGCCTTGGCCGCGGCGCCCCGGGTCTTCTGCCGCAGCAAGCTCACCAGCGGCGCAAGCGCGATGATCATGGAAAGCACCAGCACGCCGATCGCCACCGTCACGCTCTGGTGCTCCGCCGCCTCCTGGTGGAACAGACGCGGGATGGCTTCCTTGTACAGCTCGAAGCTCGTGAACGAGATGAACAGCGTGGCCGCCACCAACGCGCCGACGTACTGCGCGCGCCCGTAGCCGAACTGGTGTACCTCGTCCGGCGGCTTGCGCGACCACCACACGGCCACCAGCAGGAAGCCCGACACGATGATGTCGCTCAGCGTGTGGAGCCCCTCGGCCAGGAGCGCCATCACACCGGTCCAGAGGTAGGCTCCCAGCTTCAGGCCGAAGACCAGGACATACAGCGCGACCGACAGCTTGAGCGCGCGCAGCTCGCGCTCCTGATCCTTCGGCTGGCTGCCCGATGTCTGCAACGACGTTCCGCTCATGGAGGCGGGTGCAGCCTATCACACGCGCGGGCTCGGGCGCGCCAGGCCGAAGCGCCGTCCAAGCGCCGTTGGCGACTCGACCGGCCTGGACAGGCTCGCCTCTACCGTCGCGGCACGTACGGGTGCGCCGGCGGCGCGTCGAGCTTGGGCTCCCAGACGAACGTGCGCAAGAACCTGGTGCCCTCCGCGAGCACGCGCGGATCGCGCGTTCGGGGGATGGTCATCACGCCGATCGAGCCCGAGGCGATCGCGACGGCAGCCAGCACGCCAGCCGCGGCGCCAGCGAACGGCCGGCGGCCCAGGCGGCATGCTCGGCCGGCGACCAGCAGCAGATACGCGATGAGCACGGCGACGGCGGACACGACCGGAAGCTGGTCCATTCGCCCGTGCCAGCCGAACAGCCAGCGGCCGACGGAGTGGGGCGTGATGGCGTCGCGCCACAAGGGCCAGATGCTGTCGAGCAGCGGGTTGACGAAGCCGGGCTGCAGATGGGGGAACATCACGCCCGCGCCGACCATGACCAGGATGCTCGAGGCGCCGAGGCCCGCGAGAGCGACGAGCAGAACGGCGCGTCCGCGTGGGCCCAGCTCGAGCCACCACAGCCCGATGGAGAACAAGGTGAACGGCATGGCGGCGGTGACGTAGCGAGGGCCGACAGTCCAGCCGGCATCCCAGTTGATGAGCGACACGCCGTACAGAAGCAGCCAGGTGACGACCGCGAGGTCGAGGGTCGCGAGCTTGGCGTGGCGCGAGACCAGGGCGGCAGCGACGACGGCCACGAGCCCCACGGCGATGACCGGGGAGAAGAAGAGCAGGCCCTTGCCGGGGCTGAGCATGACGCCCCAGACCGACTCGCGCGTGGGTCCGATAATGCCGAACACGCCCTGCGCAGCGTTGCTGGCGAACTCGGGGTTGGCGAGGAAGCTGACCGAGACGCGGAACGGTCCGCCCCAGCAGACCTGGTGATACAGGCCGGTCATCACGGACGGCACCAACGCGCCAAGGTTGAGTGTCACGAACTCCGCCCAGCGCGGCTTGACCCACCAGAGCACGACAAGCAGGATCATGAGCGCGACGGGCGCGAGCGCGTAGTCGAGCGCAGCGGCGAACGCGGCGAGGAACCCGGCGACGGCGAGCCACGCCATGGACAGCGCGGAGGCGCGGGCAGCGTGCCGTCGTTCGAGGGCCGTGTCGGCGGCGATGACGGCGCCGAAGGCGGACGCGGCGGAGAGGCTGTGGTTCACGTACAGCAGCGCGTAGGGCAGCATCATCGTGCCCAGGGCGAGCACGATGGTCAGCGCGTTGGATACGCGGGCGTCACCGATCTTGCGGCGAATGAACGCGCGGAAGATCAGCATGAACGCGAGCGTCGGCAGCAGCGACGTCGTCAGGCGCAACACCAGCAGCAGCTGGAACGGGGTGGCCTCGGGCCTGTGCAGCGCTCGCAGGCCGGCACGCAGCGCTGCATAGACCGGCACGCCGAGAAACGTGGTGCCCGGCGCCTTGCCCGAGTACAGCTTGCCTTCCTTCTCCGCCAGATCGTTGACCATGCCGTAGCGCGCGATCTGCTCGTCGACGCTGAACTTGCGAAGCTCGACGAAGGCGCGAACCTGGTAGACGCGCGCGTTCTCGTTGGGGTTATTGAGCGCCGGGAAGTAGGGAACGAAGTACAGGTGCACCACGGCCACGAGCGCGAACAGGCCTGCCCACACGGCCTTGGAACCCCAGGGTTCCTTCTGTGAGTCGCGTCGCGCGGCCATCATCGCGATCTGGCTTCAGGCTCCGCCACCGAAGCCTGCAGAACGCCCAACTGGCTGCGCTCGATCGTTTCGCGGCCCTGTCATGCGCGGCAACATACCATACAAACGGATCCTGGCCACGGTTGCGAAAAGAGAGCAGAACTCCCAACCAGACCATGCCTCCCATCGTCTCTCGACCCTCCCGTCGCTGGATCCATGCCGTGGTCGCCGTCGCCCTGTCGTGTGGCTGGGTGACGGCCGCACACGACGCTCCCGCCCAGGGACACAAGGCCCCTGCGGCACACGGCAAGAAGCCTCACCCCAAGCCGGAAAGCAAACCTCCCAAGCGTCCGCCCGCCACGGCGCCGACCGTGCGAATGCCTGTAGCGCGCGCACCCGCCGACGCCGCCGATCTGCAGGCGCCGACCGCGGCTCCGCTCGATCTCCGCGCCGAGGTCATCACCCTCAACAACGACCTGCGCGTCGTGCTCTCGCCGGACCACAGGCTTCCCTCGCTGGCCGTCGCGGTGGCCTACGGTGCGGGCTCGGGCCGCGAGGCTGTGGGGCAGCAAGGGATCGCGCGCGTGGTGGCAGCCGCCATGTCCGCCGGCCCCAGCCGCGATCTCGGTGCAGGAGAGCTGCAACGGCTCGTCCGCTCCGAAGGTGGATCGACCTCCGCTCTGGTGGATCGCGAGGTCACGTTGTTCGTCGACGTGCTGCCGGCCGGCGCGCTGGCGTTCGGCCTGTGGCTCGAAGCCTCGCGCATGAACCTGGTGGACATCAACGAGAGCACCCTGACGACGTCCCCCGGCATCGCCCCGCCACCGGCCCAAAGCATGGCGGAGGCCAGGGCCCGGCTCGAAGAGCTGGCGTTCCAGGGCTTCTGGCCGTACGAGCACCGCGACAGAGTCGCGTTCACCGATCGCGCCAAGGCCGTGTCCGCAGCGCGCGACTTCCACCGCGCCTGGTACACACCCGCCAACACGGTCGTCGCCATCGCCGGCAACTTCGATCCCGACGAAGCGATCAGGCTCGCCCACGACATGTTCGATGGCGCCATCGGCAACCAACCGCCCGTCTCGGACGCGACCGCGGCCCTGCCCGACCAGACCAGCGAGCGCTCCGCGCGCATCGACGTCGGACCGGCCGATGCGCAGGGCCTCATCGAAGGATGGACCGCTCCGGCACTCGGCCAGGAAGGTCACGCGGCGCTGGCCGTGGCCGCCGTCCTGCTCAACGACAGGCTCGACCTGGGCCAGCAGACGCACGCCGATCGGCTACGCCAGCTCTCGCCCGGCACCAAGGTCGATGTCGAGATGGGGACGAGGCTCGGGCACGCGCTGTGGACCGTGTCGTTGACCGTGCCGCCCGGCGTGGACCTCGACAAGGAGCGCGCGGTGGTCGACAACGCGATCGACGAGCTCGGCAGGTTGGGACCGACGCCAGACGAGTTGCGGGCAGCGTGGGCCGATGCAGAGCTCGACTTCCTGCAAGGCGTGGACTCGCTGGGAGAGCGCGCCGCTGCCCTCGCCAGGGCCGAAGCCAACCGCGGGGACCTGCGCCTGCTTCGCAACATGCCCGTGGCGTTGCTGCACGTGACGCGAGACGATGTCCGCAAGGCCGTTGCGCGCACGTTGACGCCGGCTCGCCGCAACCTGGTCGAGCTCGCCGGCCCCAAGGCTCCGCCGCCCGCGCACGCCGCCGTGGCGCCGGTCACGCCGCCTGCTCCGGAGCCCCGGGCGGCCCGAAACGGCCACGGCAAGCACACGGCCAAGCCGGCCAAGAAGAAGACCGGCTCCCCCCCTGCGGCCAAGAAGAAGGAAGGCAAGCCTGCCCAGCACGGAGGCAAGCGCCCATGAGTCCGACATCGCGAACCCGCTATTTCCGTCGGGGCCCAGCCGAGCAAGGAGCTCGAGGGCCACGCCCACGTCGACGGTTTCTACCCGCGGCCGCAGCCGGGGCCTTGCTGACCTTCGCCGCTTGTGCGCCTCATTCCGCGCCCCCGGTCAAGGCTCCTGCACACCGGGCTGCCCCTTCGAGCACCCACGCGCCGGCAACGGCCAGCGCCTCCGCACGGCCCAAACCCCCGCCCGTGCCTTTGCGCGACATTCAGCTGCCGCCACTCTCGAGCCGATCCCTGCCGAACGGACTGGCGATCTGGCAAGTGTCCGATCGCACCATCCCCATCGTCCATCTGCGACTGGTCATCGACGCCGGCTCGTACGACGACGGAGCGAAGCCCGGTGTCGCGCTTCTCACGGCGCTGACGTTGGCGCGCGGTGCCGCGGCGTCGGTCGGCAAGGGCGATGGATGGCCGTTCCTCGCGGCGCGCATGCGTGTCGAGGTGGCTGGAACCTCCACGGTGTTTTCCATCGACGCGCTCGACCACGAGGCGCCGGACGCCATCTCCCTGCTCGGCGCCATGCTCGGGCATGCCGCGTTTCGCCAGGTGGACAGCGATTCGGCGCGACGGATCGCGCTCGAGCGCCCGGCGCCATCCCCGGCGCAACAGATGACCGACGCGCTTCGGCTCATCGCTGCCGGCACCCTGGGCCCCAATGCCCCGGCCGATCAGCCCCCGCCGTCGTTCCCCACCATCACCGGGCTCGACGTCCAGACGTTCTACCGCACGCACTACGGAGCATCGCGCGCGCACCTCATCGTGGTGGGGCGAATGGACGCGGACGTGGCGATACGAAACGCAGAGAGCGCATTCGGCTCCTGGAACGCTTTGTCTCCAGCCCAGCGCACGACAGCCTCCACCACCAGCGCCCAGAACCCGACGTTCGTCCTGTTCGACGAGCCAGCTGCTGCCTCTGCCGAGGTGCTCGCGCTGGCGGTTGCACCATCCACGAACGAAGCGAGCTGGCAGGCAACGTGGCTGGCGACGGCCATGGTCCGTTCGACCGCGCGCGCCGAGTGCGTGGGTGATCCGCGGTTCGCGTCGACGCTTCCCATGGTGGCGGGACGTCCTGCGCTGTTCCCGTTCTGTTTCTCGGTGGTCCCGCAGGATGCTCCCGCGGCCATCGAGAAGATGCTCGAGGCGGCGAAAAGCCTGGGCGCACGACTCCCGGACCAGGCAGAGATGTTGGCGGCGCGCAAGGAGGCACTCGACGCGCTGGCCGTGCAAGAGAGCTCGGACGGCGGCATCGCGAACCTGTTTGCGACGTTTGCCCAGTCGGCAGCCGCGCCCGACCTGCTGGCGGACGCCAGCGCCAGGCTTCGGGCAGTCGCGCCTAGCGACGTGGCGACGGCCGCGAGAACCAACCTCTCGCCGTCACACTGGTTCATCGCGGTTCGAGGACCAGCCTCGGCGCTGCGCGATCGCCTTGCGCGCATCGGGACCGTGCGCGACGGGCATCTTGCGGAGCCGAACTTGCCCGCCAGCACCCCGCACGATAGGTAGACAGAACGCGCTCGCACGCGGCGCATGGGCGCCGCGGTTCGTTGGCCACCCGATGCAGGGCCAGCGGTGATCTGGACAGCCATGCAGGCAATCAGGACACGCACGCTGCTCGTCGCGATAGGCGTGGTCCTCACGACCACGGTCACATGGACCTCGTCCCCCGTCTGGGCGCGCCCCGCGCCGGCCGGCATCTCGATCGACTACGACTACGACGCTTCCGACATCGGCAAGCCCGATTGGGCGTGGCACGGTCGCGCCTACCTTCCCCCTGCCGTGACCGCGCAGCCGTCGCGCCCGCGCCCCTTGGTCATCTTCCTCCACGGAGTGAACCCGTCGTTCACGCGGTTCTTCTGGATGGGTGGCGGCAGCGAGCCGGACGTGCGGGTGTGGCTCGACGAGATCATCGACTCCGGGTCGATCGAACCGCCGGTGCTCGCAGCTCCGTCGTCAGACCATTCCTGCACGCTGCCGCAGGCTCTGTTCACCGGTTTCGACCTGGACCGGTTCCTCGACCGCACGCTTCGGGCGACGCGGGGAAAGGCCACCATCGACCTGTCGCGCGTGATCCTGGTCGGGCATTCGGGTGCGGGATGCAATCGCAACGGAGGGCTGATGTCGGCCCTGCGCGGCTCGGTGGCTCCGCGAGCAGCCCTCGTCATCGACGTGTGCATGGATCCGTACGACGCTCCCGGATTCGCCCTGGGCAGGCCCGGCATGGACTTGGTGGTCACCTGGCAGAGCTCCTGGGATCGCAACGTCAAGGACTTCGAAGCTCGGCTGTTGGAGGAAAGCGCGGCACGAGGAGCCGTGGGGATGCGCTTGGTCCAAGAGATGGAAGCCGAGCAGCCCAACGCTCACGAAAGGATCGTCGAGCGGTCCCTGCAACGGTGGTTGCCGGTGTGGATCCCCAGCCATCCGGACCAACGGTGAAGTCCTCCGGGACGTCGGCCATTACGCGGGGCACCGGAGCCGGCGAACGGTTTGGGCCCCCGGGTCGATGCGAACTGCGGTTCGCGGCGTTCCCGCTCTCGCCGTGGGGCCACGCCGCGCAACGCGACGTGTGGGGATCGATCGTCGGGGTCCGTCAACCCCATTCGCGGCCCATTTTGTTCTTCACCGTAGGTGATGGAAGACCCAGCAATTTTCCGGTATGCGGGTCTGCCTAGCGAATTGTGCGAGCTTCGAGGCTTGACACGGCCAAGCCGCGGCGTCGGGGTTCTAGGGATCCCTCCTGGCGTTCAGCCGTCCGAACGTTCAGCTCGGTCTAGATCGCGGAACTTCGCTAAGTTACGCGATCCCTTGTGGTCTCCTCTTGCTAGGCCACTATCCCTGGGGTATCAGAGCCTTTCGCGCCCTCGCCCCCTGGACGTCGGAGCAGTCCCATCGGGGCTGGCCGGGGTCGGGGAGGCGGCGGCGGCAACCTGAACAAGCTTTCAACCAGGATCTTGTGGTTCGTCTTGGGGGTCGGGAGGGGTCCGTCCCTCGATTGAGGAATCGATTCCGCCCAGGAGGCGGGGTCGCAGGCAGCGCATGGTGCGGAGGCAGAAAATGTCGCAGTCGACAACGGTGGGTGAGGCGCGGCGGGGACAGGTCGCCCCGACGAAGGACAACAGCATGCTCAAGAGCAAGAAGGCGGCAAAAAAGACCGTGCGCAGGGCAGAGTCGAGCTCGCCGGCGGGCATGACCTTGCAGCGGGTCTTCACCGAGCCTGGGCGCGACCCGCTCGAGAACGTCGTGTGGGAACGGCGCACCTCCACGATCACCAACCCCGACGGTTCCGTGGTCTTCAAGCTCGAGGGAGCGCAGATCCCGTCGGACTGGTCGCAGCTGGCGACCGACATCGTGGTCTCGAAGTACTTCCGGAAGTCCGGCTTGTACGGCCGCAAGGACCTCGGCGAAACGAGCGTCGCGCAGGTCGTCGAGCGTCTGGCGGTGACGATTCGCGAGGCGGGAGAGCAGCAGGGCGGCTACTTCGCGACCAAGGCCGACGCGGACACGTTCGAGGCGGAGCTGACCTACATGCTGGTGAACCAGTACGGCGCGTTCAACTCGCCGGTGTGGTTCAACTGCGGCCTGTGGCACCGCTACAAGATCGAGGGCAGCGGCGGCAACTTCGCGTGGGACGCGGCCCAGGGTGCGATCGTGGAGACGGCCAATGCCTACGAGCACCCCCAGTGCTCGGCGTGCTTCATCCAGTCGATTGGCGACGACCTGATGAGCATCTACGAGCTGGTGAAGACCGAGGCGCGTCTGTTCAAGTACGGCTCGGGCACAGGCACGAACTTCTCGGCCCTGCGCGGCCGCCAGGAGAAGCTGTCCGGCGGAGGAACCTCTTCCGGGCTGATGAGCTTCCTGGAGGTGTTCGACCGTGCAGCCGGCGCCACCAAGTCCGGGGGCACGACGCGCCGCGCCGCGAAGATGGTCAGCCTGGACATGGACCATCCCGAGATCGTCGACTTCATCGAGTGGAAGGTCCGTGAAGAGCACAAGGCCCAGGCGCTCATCGCGCAGGGCTTCGAATCGGACTTCAACGGCGACGCCTATCACACGATCAGCGGGCAGAACTCCAACAACTCGGTGCGCATCACCGACGAGTTCATGCGAGCTGTGGCCAGCAAGTCCCCCTGGCAGACCCGGGCGCGAACGACCGGAGAGGTAGTCGAATCTCTGGACGCGGCCGACCTGTGGGATCGCATCGGCAAGGCCGCTTGGGCCTGCGCCGATCCGGGCGTGCAGTTCGACTCGACCATCAATCGCTGGCACACCTGCCCCAACTCCGGGCGCATCAACGCGTCGAACCCCTGCTCCGAGTACATGTTCGTGGACGACTCCGCCTGCAACCTGGCGTCCCTGAACCTGACCAAGTTCCTGCGCGAGGACGGGACCTTCGAGGTCGACAAGTTCCGCCATGCGGTCCGGATCTTCTTCATGGCCCAGGACATCCTGGTGGACTTCTCCTCCTATCCGACCGAACGCATAGCGCTCAACTCCCACCGCTTCCGTCCGCTCGGCCTCGGCTACGCCAACCTGGGCACGCTGCTCATGCTCCTCGGGCTCCCCTACGACTCCGACCAAGGTCGCGCGATGGCCGCGGTCATCACGTCGATCATGCACGGCGAGGCCAACGCCACCTCGGCGCTCATCGCTCGCACGTGCGGGACCTTCGAGGAATTCGCGAAGAACCGGGAGCCGATGCTCCAGGTGATGCACATGCATCGCGACGCGGCCCGTGCGATCCCTCGCCAGCACTGCCCCGAGGATCTGTATCGCGCCTCAGCCGAGGGCTGGGACCGGACCATCGCGCTCGGCCGCGAGCACGGCTTCCGCAACGCCCAAGCCACCGTGCTCGCGCCCACCGGCACCATCGGACTGCTCATGGACTGCGACACCACCGGTATCGAGCCCGACTTCGCCCTGGTGAAGTTCAAGAAGCTCGCGGGTGGCGGCTACTTCAAGATCGTCAACCAGTCCGTTCCCGCAGCGCTCCGCCGGCTCGGCTACTCCGAGCTCGAGACGCAAGACATCGTCGCCTTCGCGTCGGGCACCAACACCCTCGTGGCGGCGCCGCACATTCATCGCGCGAGCCTCAAGTCCAAGGGTCTGAACGACGACGACCTCGCCAAGATCGAAGCTGCCTTGCCCCGCGTCTTCGAGCTGTCGCAAGCCTTCTCGGTCGCCGTGCTGGGCAGCCAGACCTACGATCGGCTCAACGTGCCGTCGAGCGCGACCTCGCGCCCGGGCTTCTCGCTGTTGGAGCATTTGGGCTACACCAAAGACGAGATCGCGGAAGCCGCCGACACGATCGTGGGCCGCATGACCATCGAGGGCGCTCCGCATCTGAAGACTGAGCACTACCCGGTGTTCGACTGCGCCAACCGCTGCGGCCACACCGGCCAGCGCTTCCTGCCGCCCATCGCGCACCTCAAGATGATGGCCGCGGTCCAACCGTTCCTGTCCGGCGCCATCTCCAAGACGGTCAACGTGCCGCACGAGGCCACGGTCGACGACATCAAGAAGCTCTACGAAGAGGGTTGGAAGCTCGGCCTGAAGGCGATCGCCATCTACCGCGACGGCTCCAAGGCCTCCCAGCCGTTGTCGTCGTCGAATAAGAAAGACGACAAGCAGGAGGAGCAGGCCAAGGCCGCCGCGCCCGCGCCGCTTCCGAATCCCGAAGTGCGCGGCCCCGGCGTTCGGGTGCGCCTGCCCAAGAAGCGCACCGGCTTCACGCAGGAAGCACGCGTGGGCGGTCACAAGATCTTCCTGCGCACCGGCGAGTACGCCGACGGCACGCTGGGCGAGATCTTCGTCGACATGCACAAGGAAGGTGCCGCCTTCCGCTCGATCATGAACTGCCTGTCGATGTCCGTGTCGATCGGACTGCAGTACGGCGTCCCCCTCGAGACGTTCGTCGAGCAGTTCACCTTCACGCGCTTCGAACCGCAGGGCCTGGTCGAAGGCCATCCGAACATCAAGATGGCCACATCGATCGTCGACTACCTGTTCCGCGTCCTGGGCATCGAGTACCTGCAACGCTACGACCTGGCCCACGTCCCGCCCTCGCAGGCGCAGCTGCGGATCGAGGATCCGGCGGAGCACAAGTCGGCCGACAGCCGCACCGTCCCTCCCGAGGGCCAAGAGCCCCTGCCCGGGGTGCTGGAGCCTGCGCCGCGCTACGTGGCTGAAGGTGTGGGCAACGCGCTGAGCCAGCACCTCGAGGAAATGATGGGCGACGCACCGGTCTGCGACAACTGCGGGCACATCACGGTGCGCAACGGCTCCTGCTACAAGTGCCTGAACTGCGGAAACTCGATCGGCTGCTCGTAGTCGCCTACACTGAACTCCTGCCGGACAGCCCCGGCGCCGGAGGCCAGCTGGCGTGAATCGCAACGCACCGTCCGATCGAGCTTCGGTCCCGCCCACTGCTTCCCTACCCAAGACGACCGCGCGCGCCGCCACCCCTACGGCAGGAGCCCATGCCCTGAAGATCTGCCGCGGCGCCCGGACGCCGCAAGGCGCCGAGCCGACGATTCGACCCAAGCTTCCGCGGGTCAAGACGATCCCACCGGTGTGCAAGCAGGCTCGGCACCCGGGCTACCTGACAGGAGAAGCCATGAACAGAATCACCGCCGCGATCGCCCTGGGAACCTTCGCCGCAGCCCTGTCTGCAGCGTCGTGCAAGGGCTGCCAGAAGGACGAAGACGTTCCTCCAGATCGGA
>JAJZQG010000084.1 GCA_021847645.1 Myxococcales bacterium | reverse complement strand
CCAGTCCTGCTTCCTGCGCTGCGCTTCCCAGTCTTCCCGCTCGGTCTCCTCGCGCATCCGCCGCGCTGCCTTCCACAACAAGTTGAACCCTGCGGCGACTCCGAACACGAACCCGATGACCGTCAGCCAACCGTGCGTGCCCAGCTTGTTGTCCAGCCACCGGCCCCCGAGGAAGCCGATGACCACGGCGAGTGCGAAGTCGAGGCCTACGGTGGCGTAGGCGCCGACACCTTGGAAGCGATGCATCAGCTGCTATCCGTTTCGGCGCCCGCGACCTAACACGGCCTCCGCTCCGAGGTCAATCCGCGCGGATTCTCATGTCAATTCGAGATCCGCGACCGCGCGTTTCCCGCGAACCGCCACGCTCCCGTCGTGGTGACAACCGCATGGATATCCGCGTCTTTTCGATGCGCTGTCCCAGCCCTGGTACCGTGCGCGGCTTTTGGGTGGTTCACCGATGTCCTTGTTCCTTCCGATGGCGCGACGCGACACGCGCGCCGATCGCTGCGCGATGCGTCGCCACCCGTGCCCCGCGGTGGACCACGCCGCCGCGGTGCTCTAGATCGCCCGTCATGCCCGAGCTCGAACCGCGCGCACGCCTCGAACGCAAGCTCTCTCGCGCTCTTGCGCGCGCCGTCACCGGCTTCGACATGATCGCGCACGACGATCGCATCATGGTCGCCGTCTCCGGCGGCAAGGACAGCTACGTGCTGCTGCATCTGCTGAACGCCCTGTCGCGTCGCGCACCGGTGCGCTTCTCGCTCGTCGCCGTGCACATCGATCAAGGCCAGCCGGGCCACGATCCGTCGCCTCTGGTCGACTTTCTCCGCGCCCAGGGCCACGAGCTGCACCTGGTGCGCGACGATACCTACTCTGCCGTTCGCGCCACCGTGCCCGAGGGCAAGACGTACTGCTCCCTGTGCTCGCGCCTGCGACGCGCCGTCTTGTATCGCGTCGCCTCCGAGCTCGGCTGCACCAAGATCGCCCTCGGACATCATCGCGATGACATCATCGTCACGCTCATGCTCAACCTGATCTTCTCGGGGCAGCTCAAGGCCATGCCGCCCAAGCTCCGCTCCGACGACGGCAAGCACATCGTGCTGCGTCCGCTCGCGTACTGCGCCGAGCAGGACATCGCCGAGCTCGCGCGGCTCGCGGGCTTCCCCATCCTGCCTTGCCGTCTGTGCGGCTCTCAGCCCAACCAGCAGCGCAAGGCCGTCGACGCGCTGCTCGCGGATCTGGACTCCCGCCATCCGGGCGCGCGTGCGAACATGCTCGCCGCACTGGCCAATGTCCGGCCCACGCACCTGCTCGATCCCGGCCTGTGGAGCAAGCTCGGCATCCTCGTCGCCGCCGACGACGAGACGGACGCGGCGGTGCCGTTGAAGCCCCAGGACCTGGTGCGCCCGTGACCGAGTCGACCACGCAGCCCACAGCGCCGTCTCCAGCCCGGAGAAGCCAGATCCTCGGGTACCTGTTCGCGGTCGGCCAGATCCTGGTGCCCGGCGCGTACGCGTGGGCCGTGTCCGTGGTGCCCGCGGCCACCAGCCTGCCGAGCCACCCGTGGGGACGCGTCACCGCGCTGCTCGCGTTCTCCTCGCTGGTCGGCGGCACGTTCGTGCACAAGGATCGGCCGCGCCTCGGCTACGCGCTCGGCATCTGGTGCTTCCTCGCGTTCTCGTCGATGACCTGGCTGATCAACCTGGACGCCATCCGCGTCGACCGGCTCGATCCGGTGCGCGCGTCGGCGGCGAGCGTGGGCTGGCTGCTGTTCTCGCTGGGCTGGGGCACGCCCTGGCGAGCGGGCGTGCATCCCGAGGACAACCCGCGCGCGCAGCTTCACCCCAAGCTCGAGCCGCGACAGCCCGCGACGCTGCGCACGCCGCTGACCGTGGCGATCGGCGCGTGCGGCGCGGCCGCGTGCCTGCTGCTGGCCTGGCGCGCCACCGAGCCCGACCGCGCGCTGATGATCCACGGCGTGGCCCTGGGATGCGCGGTGGCGATCGTCAGCGCGAGCGCCTCGTCGGCCGTGGCGCAAGGTCAGAAGCGCGGGACGCTTCCGCCCAGGCAGCGCGTCGCGTTCGCGCTGCCGTGGCTCATGGCGCTGGTGGCGCTGGTGATCATCGCGATCGCGTGGACGGTGGCGAGATGAGACGGACTCGGTAGGCGTTGCGCGGTCTTGCCTACCCCAGCCCAATCGACGCCAGCAGCGGCTGCGCCAGCCCGAGCGCCGCGGCCAGCAGCGGGCACACGAGCGCCGCCAGCACCATCGGCACCGCCAGCAGGCGCGGGAAGTGCGCCATCGCGGAGACCGTGCGAATGGACTGGTTGCCCACGATCGTGCGCGCTTCGACCGTCCAGCGCGACGGCGCCTCGCGGAAGCCGTACTGCACGCCGTACGGATTGGCCATCGGATGCGCCATGCCTTCGACCTCCACGACGTCGCCTTCGCCGAGGCGGAGAATCGAGCCGCGCGCGGCGATGAACAGCATCGCGTTGGCCGCCTGCACCTGCACGGTGCCGGAGTCGTCCTGCACCACCAGCTCGGGCACGCGCAGACGCCCCGCCTGCTCCGAGAGCAACCCCCAGCTCTCGGTCGCCTCGAACACCGTACCCTGGCCTCGCGCCACGAATCCGCGCAGCACCACCGGCCCGGGACGCAGCTCGGAGATCGAACACGCCTTGATGCGCGGCAGCCTCCGCGCGTGCGCCGCCCTGGATGCGTCTGCCCCGCTCGAGCGCAAGAGCGCCGCGGTGATGAGCCAGCCGATCACGGCAGGGAGCGCCGTCGCGATGCCGGCCAGCACGCCGCTGCCCAAGCCGACGGTGGTCTGCCCCACGATGTTGTCCGTGGGCCCCGCGGCGAACTGACCTGCGGCCCAGAATCCGATGGCAAATTGGCCGGCCGCGCCGAACACCGTGGGCACGAACTGCCCGACCGCCGCCGGTGCGAGCATGAACTGCCCGGCTCCGAACAGCGCGGCCACGCCGAACTGCGCGAGCGCGACGATCCCCACGCCGAACTGGCACACCGCCACCACGCCGAACGCGCGTTGGCCCACGGCAAGGACGCCGCAGGCGGTGCGCTTCTTTCCGGTGAACGGGTCCTTGCCGCCTGCTGCGTGAAACAGGGGCAATCCGAAGATCGTCGTGGTGCTTCGACGCTCCCAACCCGATCCGCCCGGTGAGCGGGAATGGCTGTAGGAAGGCATGCGGTCAGAGCACATCCGAAGTGTGCGCGTCGGTCAACGTGGGCGGTGGGGGGCGTTGCCGCGGGGTCGGCTTGCACGGCTTGGACGGGGAAACCCCGCGGCATGGGGCGTTGCCGGAAAGCACGCGGGGCGGGCTCGCGCGGGGCATGGGAGTGAATGGCGGTTGACCGCGCGGGTCCGGCGCGGCGGCACCCAGGCCGTCGATGTCGTGGGGGAGCGCTCGGGTGGTCCGCGGAGCCTGCGCAGCGAGCCCTCATCGCCCCACCATCGCGCCGAATCGCGATGGTATCCTCCCTTCCACGAACCACATGGAGCTGACGCAAGGCACCCGGTTCGAGCGCTACGCCATCGAGGCCGAAGTCGGGTCGGGCGGGATGGGATGGGTCTACCGCGCGATGGACACGCGGCTGCATCGTCGGGTGGCGCTCAAGGTGCTGCACCCGGGCAAGGACGATGCGTCGTCGTGGGCGGACTCGGCGGCGCGCATGCTGCGGGAGGCGCGCGCGGCCGCAGCGCTCGATCATCCGAACGTGGTGGCGGTGTACGACGTGGGCGAGCACGAGGGCATGCCGTACATCGCGATGGAGTACGTGCAGGGGGCGACGCTGCGATCGGCGAGCGCGCGGCCGGAAGCGACGTTCGCGCGCAAGCTGCGGTGGCTGATCGACGTGGCCGAGGCGCTGGGGGCGGCGCACGAGGCGGGGCTGGTGCATCGGGATATCAAGCCGGACAACGTGCTGGTGCGCGACGACGGCGTGGTGAAGGTGGTGGACTTCGGGATAGCGCGGCAGGCCAAGGTGCAGGCGGACGCGGAAACAGCGGCGGCGCAAGGGGAGCTGGCGACGCTCACGGCCAAGGGCGCGATGGTGGGGACGCTGCTGTACATGTCGCCGGAGCAGGCGCAGGGCGAGCCTGTGGACGCGCGGTCGGATCAGTTTTCGTGGGGCGTGATGGCCTACGAGCTGCTGGCGGGGCGGCTTCCGTGGAGCAAGGCGGACTCGGTGGGGGTGATCCTGGAGATCCTGTCGCAGACGCCGGCGTCGCTGAGCAAGACGTGTGCGGAGGTGCCTGTCGAGGTTGGCGAGATCGTGGCGCGGTGCCTGGAGAAGGCGCCGGGCGATCGATTCGAATCGATGCGCGAGGTAGCGGGGCTGCTGGGGCCGTGGGCGAACGGCACGGCGGCGGCGGTGACGACGGGCGTGCGGCCGTCGAGGCGTGCGAGCAAGCGCTGGCAGATGCCGGTGGTGGTGGGGGCGGTGCTGGTGGTGCTGGGGACAGCGGGTTGGGCGCTGCGGGGCAAGATGCACGGTGCGGCTGCGGCGGCGCCGAGCGTGTCGGCGAGCGCGAGCGCCACGGCGATCACGATGCTGGATCTGCCGGCGCCCAAGTCGAGCAATGCGGAGGCGATCAAGGCGTACCAGGATGCGATGCGGGCTCTTCGAGATGCCAATTGGTGGCTTGCCGAACGTCAGCTCGATCGTGCGCGGCAGCTCGACCCGGACATGCCTGAGGCACAGCTGCGCACGGCGATCGTCGTGTGCATGGTCGACCCCGGCCGGCGCGCGGACATCCTGGCCGCGTACGCCAAAGCCGCGCGGGAGCGCGACCGGTTGTCGCCGAGAGACCGGGACTTCCTTGGAGCTTGGGAGCCGGTGTCGGGGCGCGAATCAGTCGACCCGTCGGCGGCTGCCAAGCGGCTCCGCGACTTGGCAGAGCGGCGGCCCAATGACGCGGAAGTTCTGGCGTTGGCGGCATGGTTCGGCAACTCCACCAGCTCGCTGAGACATGCCGAAGCGATGCAGATGGCGGAGCGGGCGGCGGCCTTGGACCCCGGCTACGCCGGCGCCTGGCAGGCATTGGCACACCTGCGCTTCTCCGCCGGCGATGAGGCAGGGGCCAGTCTCGCGTTGGAGAAGTGTCACGAGGGATCGCCCACGGCTGCCGAGTGCTACTGGGAACAGGCGTTGGAGGCCGGCTTCCGGGGCGAATGCGGACGTGTCGAAGAATACACGCGCGCTGGCCTCGTTCTCGATCCCGGACACCGCGAGCTGTTGTGGCTCCGCGCGAGTAGCCTACGCGCACTCGGTCGTCCCACCGAGGCGACCGAGCCCATCTGGCAGCGCTGGCAGGCCGCGTGCGACCCGTCCGTTCGGGAAGCAGAGACGATGCGGCTTCGGATCAACCTGGCCCTGCTCGATGGACGATTTGATGACGCGCTCCAACAGAGCACCCGTCGGCTCCAGTCCCTCGGCGCGAACGCATCCGCCGCCATGCGGGCGCCCTTCGCGGAGATCGGAATCGCGCGGGAGACTGGACGTGCTGCCGACGGTGCGGTCGCTGCCCGCCAATTCCTGGACGGACGTGATGCGTGGACCGCGTCTGCGATCTGGCTCCTTGATGGCGGACCGCCGGCTGTCGCTGCACTACGCGATGCGGGCAGAGCGACGGACGCCGATGTGGTGCGCGAACGCGAACGGTTCGAGAACGCTTGGAAGAGTTCTATCGGCAGGCCGTGGGTATGGGCGTTCGAATACGGCACCACGGTTCGGACCAAGGAACAAGCTCGCCACGCTCTGGATTCGATGCCTGCGGGCTGGGACCCGCATGCGTTTCCCCTGAGCTACTTGCGTTCGCAAGCTTGGATCGGGCGGCTGTTTCTCCTGTCCGGGGAACCGGCGCGCGCCGTGCCATGGCTGCAAGGTGCTGCCCGGCTGTGTGACGTCGTGGACGATCCCCTGCTGTTGACGTGGGCGCAAGCCTGGCTCGGCGAGGCCCTCGAGCAGACCGGCGACACCAAGGGCGCGTGCGAGGCGTACGCGGTCGTGCTCAAGCGCTGGGGCAAGGCCACGCCGCGATCGATCACCGCCGACGCGGTGAGAAAGCGCGTCCGGGCGCTCACGTGTGAGCACTGACGCGCCTTGCATCGGAGCGCTGCGCGCTTCCGTTGGCCGGCCCTGGATGCCGTCGCCGTAGTCGTCAAGGTCAACCAGCACGACCGCGAAGGGCACATGGATGTGGCGGCCGCCGAATCCACGTGGCGGGCCGCCACTTATCGCGCTTTGCCCGATGAATTCGGCGCGCGACGCGGACAACAACGGCTCCGGAGGCTGGCGAGCCGCCATCCTCTCGGCGCCACGACGCGGCCGAATTGCAGCAGATCGCATAAGGCACGCGCGCTGCACTTGGGGCCCACGTGTCCACCCACACCCCGCACAACGCGCTCTTCATCGCCGTTTTCTCCAATCCGGCGGATGCCGCGGGAGAGCTTCGCTCCGTGCTCCCGGAGCCCGTGGGCCAACTGATCGACTGGTCCTCACTGCAGCTTCGCGACGGCCACTTCGTCGACCCAGCGCTGGCCGAGAGCCGCACCGACTTGCTCTACAGCGCCACGATCCGCGGCTCGCCCTGCCTGCTGTACCTGCTGTTCGAGCACCAGAGCACCGTCGACCCGATGCTGCCGCTGCGGCTTCTGCGCTACATGGTCAGCATCTGGGAACGCTGCGTTGCCGATCAGCCGAGCTCAACTCGCGTGCCCCCGATCATCCCGGTGGTGCTCTGTCACGCGGAGGGAGGCTGGCGGGCCGCTCGTCGCATGCGAGAGCTGTACGCAGTGGATCCGGCCGGGCTCGAGGGCCTGCGCGACTGGCTGCCGGACTTCGGCATCGTGCTCGAGGACCTGTTCACCGAGCACGACCAAGTGTTGATGGCCCGACAGCTCACCGCCCTGTCTCAGCTGGCCTTGCTGCTTCTGAAGCACGGTCGATCCGAGCAGCTGCTCGACAAGCTGGTGAGCTGGGCGCACCTGCTGGGCGCCGTGCTGATCGGGCCGGAGGGAATGCAGCGCATGGGGCACGTGGTAAGCTACGTACTGCACATGACCGGCCGGGCCACAGCCGAACAGCTCGTGCAGATCCTGCGTCCCCAACTGGGCGACCCGATCCGGGAGGTTGTCATGACGGAAGCGGAACGGTTGGAAGCGATTGGCGAGGCTCGCGGCAAGGTGGAGGGCAAGGCCGAGGGCAAGGCCGAGGGCAAGGCGCTATCCGTGATCGCGATCCTCGAAGCGCGTGGCATCCCGATCGGTGACGGCGTGCGCAACCGCGTCATGGGTTGCAGGGATCTGGCGCAGCTCGACAAGTGGATCGCCCGGGCCGTGTCGTGCACGAGGGCCGAGGAGCTGTTTTCGAGCGGGTGACCGCGCCGAGCGATCCCCGTCCATGGAACATCGCTCCGCTCGGAGTGACCTCTTGCACTCCGCCCGCATACATGCCAATGCCGAGCGGGTTCGCCGGCCAGCTGAAGAACCCGAAGAGCTCGATGGGGCCGGCACGACTCGGAGGTACCATGCGCTTCCATCTCCTGGCAGCAGCCGCGACGTTCCTTTGCTTGGCGTGCGGCTCCGGCAACGACCAGAACAAGGCGGCCGAAACGCTCCAATCCGACGCGGGTGACGAGGCCACGACCAACGATCAGCCTGACGCCGGGCTTCCAGCGTGTCCCGAAGAGGTGAAGCTCTCGGGAAGCGAGTTCATCCCCTGCGACTGCTACGGGCAGCAAGCCAACGAAGCGGCCCTGGCCGACCCGAACATCCCGGATATCTATCCGGGCTCCCAGGCTTGCCTCACCCAGGTCGTGTGCTGCCCCACCATCCAGGGCCTGCGTTGCGAAGACCACGAGTACGTCGACGACGCGGGCAATATCATCGACGGGTCCACGGCCGCGGACGCTGGGGACGACGCGCCGATTCCCACGTGCACCTACGAAACCGATCTCTCGGCCCAGGCGCTGCCCTGCGACTGCAAGGGAACGATCGTCCCCGACCCGCCATCCGATCTGCTGCCGGACTGCGCCAAGACCATCGTGTGCTGCCCCAGCCAAGGCGTGATCTGCGAGTAGCGTAGCTCGGCGCCGCGCAAGCAGCGGCGCAAGCACGGCCGTCCGCGCCCTGCGCGCTCAGTTCGACGCGCTCACCTTTGCCCCGAACCTCACGCACAGATCGTCATGCTCGCCGCGATCGGCCAGCGGCGGCGCCACCGCGTCGCGCCCACTTCGCGCGCCGGCCACGAACAGCGACGCGCCCTCGCCGTCGAGCCCGCACGTGCGCGCCTCCACCCGCGGCGCGGCCACGTCGCTCGCGAATTCGATGAGCCCCAGCGCCAGCGGCTTTCCGCCCGACGACGCCAGGCGCACAACGACCTCGCGGCTGTCGTCCGACAGCACGGCCGGCAGCGCGTAGACCTCGCGGATGCGCAGCGTCGCGCGACCCGTGCGCTCTTGCGCCGCGGACAAGGCGTCGGCCGTCAGGTGCACCGTCTGCCCGCCCATGAGCGGACGGCCCACCTGCACCACGGACCACGACGGTGCACGCGGCGCCCACTCGTGCGCGAGCATCTGCCCCGACGAGTCGACCGGGGCGACCTGGTAGCCGGCGGGCGTGGGCATCACATGCGCGTCGAAGGCCAGGGGCGTGCCGGGCGAGCCGTAAGCGACGTGCACGTCCATGTCCGAGAGCGGTTCGCGCGCCTCGGGGATCGTCAGGTCCGTGGTCACGAGCATCTTGGCGCCGCGCACGTCGATGCGGACACGTCCGATTGCGATGGGCGACGGCACGTACGCGGGCGCGGCCGGCTCAGGGCGCGGCCGTGCTGCCTTGGGAGGCCGCGCGTCGGCATTCGCCGCGCACGCGAGTGCGATCAACACGGCCGATGCGACGGACCCTCTCATCGGAAGGGCTCTCCGAGGAACCGCAACGCGGCCTTGGCCCCCGCGCGCGCCTGCGCCTCGCTCACCAGGAGCCGTGCGGTCACGTCGACCTCGCGAAGGCGCGCCTGGCCTCGCGGGTTGTCGAACCAGTCCTCGTCGAAGCTCGACGTGAGCTCATCGCGCAGCGTGGCGCCGGCGATCGCTCCGGCGAGGAACGCGGCGGATCGGGGCTCGTAGCGCGGCAGCAGGCCGGCCAGATCGCCCGGCGCCGACGCGCAGATCGCGCGCGACACCCACGAGGCGTGCGCCTCGCGCGCGGCAGTGTCGTTCTCGCGTGACGCGACCACGGTCTTCGCGGCCGTGAGGCGCAGGCCGATGAGCAGCGCGCGGGCGATCGCGCGCTGGTGGGGAAGCGTGGTGGCCGCGCCCAGGCCCAGGCGGCGTCGCAGGAACGCGGGCGTGGCGAGCAGCGAGGCGAACAGCGCGCCGTAGGAGGCAGGGGCAGCGTCGTAGGGCTGCTGCGAGAGGGTGAACATCGGGCACAGGGCGCGGGCCGCGGCACGGTGAAGGGCGGCGCCGAAGCGGGTCATCGCACGCGCGAAGGACGCGCCATTGCGCGCGGGAGGCAGCGTTCCGGGCGCGATCTTGAGGCCTTGGAGCATGGGCGTGTCACCGAACAGCTCCTGCAACCACCGGGCGGTGAGCTTCGACGGCCATCCTTCCAGCGCATCGGACGCGACGCCCAGCGCGAGCGCGTCGTGCCATGCCTTGCCCTTGCCGATGATGTCGCGCGCTAGGTCCTCGGTTTCGTCGAGCACGATGGAGGCGAGCGCATCGGCGTGGGTATCGGGGGCGAAGGGCGCCTCGAGCTCGGCGAGCGAGGCCAGGCCGAGCTGGATGGCTGCCTCGTGACGTCGCGCCTGCCACCACAGGGCATTGGACGACACGTCGTCGGCCCGCCACACCAGGCCGTCCGAGGCCAGGGCGCGGCGCTCGGGGTCCGGGTGCATCACGGCTTCCAGGCCCAGGTCGCGCAGGCTCCAGGCTTGTCGCCCGAGCCTCTGCACGACATGGTTGGCGGCTCGCCGGGTGGTCTCGAGCTCGACCAGGTCCTCGAGCGTGACCCGCTCGATCGTCAGGAACGCGATCCAGCGGGCGATCGCGTCCTTGCCCGGCAGCGAGTCGGGCAGGCTCTGGGCGGACTGCAGCGCGGCGCGCGTGGAGATGCCGCGACGGCCCACGAACGGATCGTGTTCCTGCGCGGCGGCGGGCGTGTCGCGCAGACGCTGGCGCCAGCGGGTGAGGCCCTGGGCGGTTTCCTCGATCTGGCGGTCGACGCGCGCCGGATCAGCGAAGTCCATGACCCCGCTCATGGCACGGAGGCCGCCGCGCGGCTAGTTTTCGCCCCACGGTGCCCGTTTTCCTAGCCTTGACGGTGGCCGCATTTGGCGTCACAAGGCGACCGCGGGTGGACACCGCCGGAAGGCGACGTCACACTCGCATCGAGCGCGCCGCGCTTCGATGTCCTTCTCCTCCACGCAGCCGGAAACGCATCAGCATGAGCCGCATCGACGAAGAGCTTGCCGAGACGCTGAAGCAGGGCGATCCCGCCGACGCCCCGCCTGTTGCCAGCAGCGCTGCCAAGGCGGCCATGCCTGCTGCCGAGGAAACGGGCAAGCGCAACATCATCCTGCTCGGCGTGCTGGTGCTCATCGCCGCCGCGGTCGGTGCCTTGGTGATGTTCAGCTTCAAGGACGCCGCGGTCTACGCCAAGTCCGTCGACCAGCTCATGGCCGCCAAGGACAAGCTCGTCGGACGCAGGGTTCGCGTCGAGGGCCTGCTGGTGCACGGCTCGCTGCTCAAGCGCGACAACCCCTGCGAGTACCGCTTCAAGATGCAGAAAAACGGCGCCACCCTCGAGGTGCGCTACCCCCAGTGCGTCGTGCCCGACACCTTCCGCGATCGTCCCGAGACCGACGTTGGCGTCACGGCCGAAGGCGAGCTCGCCAAGGACGGCTCCTTCGAAGCGAGCCAGATCATGGCGAAGTGCCCGTCGAAGTACGAGGAGCGCAACGGCAAGAAGGTGCCGGTGGGCAACGTGGAAGCCACGCGGTGAAGGTGACGGCAACGGCGCCGCAGGGGCTCCGTTGCTGCACACGAGCGGTGGTCGCATACTCCTGGCATGAGCGCCACGGCTGGCCGCAAGCGCGCCACCTACCAGGACGTGCTGGACGCGCCGCCGCACCATGTCGCCGAGGTCATCGAAGGCGTGCTGTACGTGCACCCTCGACCAGCGACACCGCATGCCGCGGCTTCGAGCGCGCTGGGCGAGGAGCTTGGTCCGCCGTTCAAGCGTGGCCGGGGCGGGCCGGGAGGCTGGCTCATCCTGTACGAACCCGAGCTGCACCTCGGCGCGGAGCCCGACATCGTCGCGCCCGACCTCGCCGGCTGGAGGCGCGAGCGCATGCCGGCCGCTCCGCGCGCGGCCTTCATCACGCTGGCCCCAGACTGGGTCTGCGAGGTGCTGTCGCCGTCCACCGCGGCGATCGATCGGTCGCGAAAGCTGCCCGTGTATGCGCGCGAGCGAGTCGGACATGTGTGGCTCGTCGATCCGCAGGTGCGCACGCTCGAGGTGTTCCGCCTCGACGGCGACGGCTACCGCGTGGCGGCGGTGTGGAGCGGAGAAGCGGTGGTGCGCGCCGAGCCGTTCGACGCGATCGAGCTGGCGCTCGGCGTGTTGTGGGCGGACGTGGAACCCGAGCCGTGAGGCGGGTTGGGCGGGAACGAGTTCGAGAGGTCAGTGAGTCGAGCGCGGGGCTGAGCAGGTGGCGGAACCGCCGGAAAAATGGCGGCCGCCATGTGGAGGCAGCGCCGAGTGCAGCAATTCAGGGCGCAAGAACGACGTGGGTCATGGCACGGGAATCGCTTTGTCGAACGGAGGCCGGCGCGAGTGCGCATAGCGTCGGCCGAGGTGTTTGACAGACGAGCGGAAGGACATGGGACGGTAGGGATTGTCCAGGCGGCTGCGGGATGCCGTGGTCGCCGCGGGTAAGTGGCGGGTTTTGACCTAACGGAGGTGCCACAGCGGATTCGAGGGATCGCCGTGGAGGCTGAGTCCGGGACATGCGGACGGCCCCGGCGGACGGGCGCTCCGATCGGCTCCGGGGACGCGACAGGAAAGCGACACCCGGCTGGCTGAACGTGTAGCGATACCCGGCGTGCGGACGTGTGCCTCGATCTGCCCTGACCTGCGACAGACCTGAAGTCACCGCCCCCCGCATCGGCTACGCTCCACCGCGACACCATGCGCACCGCCGCCATCATTCCCGCCTTCGACGCCGAGCGCACCGTGTCCGAGGTGGTCCGCTCCGTCGCGCGGATCTGGCCACAGGCCGATGGTCCGCCGCTCGTCATCGACGACGGCTCGCACGACGACACGGCGCGTCGCGCTCGGGAAGCTGGTGCCGAGGTCCTCTCGCACCGCCGCAACCTGGGCAAGGGCGCGGCCCTTCGCACCGGCCTCCGGGCAGCTCGCGACCGCGGGTTCGCGTGCGCGGTGACCATCGACGCCGACGGCCAGCATCCGGCCGAGGAGGCGCTGCGTCTGGCGCAGATGGATGTGGATCCGCGGGCGCTGGTGCTGGGCATTCGCGATCTGGCGGCGGCCGGCGCGCCGCGCGCCAACCAGGCTTCCAACCGCATCTCGAACTTCTGGCTGTCGCTGTTCGCGCGGCGGCGTCTGCACGACACCCAGTGCGGCCTGCGGCGCTACCCGGTCGCCGAGATCCTGGCGCTCGACCCGCGCGACGACGGCTATGCGTTCGAGGCCGAGGTCGTGCTGCTGGCGCTTCGCGCCGGCCTGCTCCTCGAGCAGGTTCCCATCCGTGTGGTGTACGACCGCGACGACCGGACCACGCACTTTCACGTGGTCAAGGACCCGGCCAGGATCATCGTGCGCGTGTTTCGCACCCTCGCGAGGTGACGCGCTCCGCCGGACGCGTCAGAATGTCCTCGGCTCGCGCTCGTCCAACTTGCAGCTTGCGCCATGTCGTCCCATCCGATCCCTCGCCGCGCTTTTCTCGTCGTTCCCGCCGCCGTGCTGGTGAGCCCCCGCGCGCGGGCGGCCGAGGACGTGCTCGCGCGCATCGTCCAGGCGCGCGCCGCGCTGCGCACGCTGCGCGCGTCCTTCACGCAGGAGCGCACGCTGGGCCTGCTGGCCTCGACCGTGACCAGCCGCGGCGAGCTGATCCTCGTGCGTCCCGATCGCCTGCGCTGGCACCTCGATCCGCCCGACCAGATCACCTACTGGGTGACGCCGGGCGGCTTGGCGTACGCCACGGCGACCTCCCACGGCGGCGTGCCTCGCGACGCTGCCGGCGCCATGGGCGTCATCCTGCAGGATATGCTCGCGATGCTCGGCGGCGACGTCACCGGCCTCCGTGAGCGCTACGGCATCGCGGCCGACAAGCGCGACGACGGCGCGACGCGCCTGACCATCGAGCCGCGCGATCCGCAGGTGGCCAAGCGCGTGCGCCGGATCGTCGTCGAGCTCGATCCCGACCTGGTTTCTCCGCGGGAGATCGTGCTCGAGGAGAGCGACACGGACAGCGCGCGCATCCGCTTTGCCGACGTGCAGCGCAACGTGCCCGTCGATCCCGCGTTGATGCGGCCGTAGGGCGGCCGTCAAGCCGGCGATCAGTCGGGCGTCTTCCAGCTCTTGGTGGCGTCGTCCGAGACGAGCGTCTCGAAGGAGGTGGTGCAGTCGTTGCCGCCGCACTTCTCGCGCGTGAAGATCGCGATCATGCGCTTGTCCACGCCGATGAGCCGCACGCCCGAGATCACCGAGCCGTCATCGCCGGCTTCCGCCAGCATGTTCGGCGCGCGGAACTCGGTGCCCCAGTTGGTGCTCGTGACTTCCATGACGAAGCCCTCGGCCACCCACGCCACGCCCACCGCGCCAGGCACCACGCCCGTCGCCACGGTCTTGTTGTACTCGTCGATGTGCGTGCCGGCCGTGGACGCCACCTTCGCGCCCTCGATCTCGTCGAGGCGGACGGTGAGCACCGAGGCGAAGATGCGGTCCTTGAGGAACGGCAGCGCGATGATGGCCGCGCCCATGCCGCAGCCCACGTGCGAGCCCTCGTCGGCCAGGGCGGTCATCTGCACCAGGTCGAGCATGCCCGGCTTCATGCCTATCAGGATCGTTCCGCTTTCGGTCAGGCCAAACGTCTCGCCGTCCGCGGCCACGCATCCGAACCAGGTGGGCGCGCGGAAGCCCGGGGTGGCCGGCTTGGGTGCGCGCGCGGGGACCAGCACGCCCATGTCCTCGCCCACCGCCGGAATCGCCCCGAGCGCCAGGTCGAGCGCCGGGATGCCGCCCTTGCCCAGCAGCATCTGCGGGCTGTTGCCCGCGATCAGGCCGCCCAGCCCGTAGTCGGCCAGCTCCTTGACCTGCACTTCGCCGCCACTCGCCAGCGGCACGTACGCGATGCCGTCCACGCGCTCGTGATCCTCGTCGAGCCCGAGCGCCTCGCGCGCCTTGTCCCGCGAGGCCTTGAGCATCATCTCGACCTGGATGGCCGGGTCGGCGAAGTTCTTCTCCCACTCCTTGCGCTGCTTCTCGGCCTCCTTCTTCTTCTCCTTGCTGACCTCCCCCACGTGCCACACCGGCATCGCGGCAAAGCCACCCGTCAGGATCACCGCCTCGCGCTCCCCACCCGGCGCACGCTTCCAGTCACCCGGAGGCTCCGCAAGCATCGTCGGCTCCGGCAGCTGCTTGGCACCCTCGGCCACCTTGCCCACGCCCACCACCGCCTTGCCGGCGTCTTCGTACGACGCCACGTACCAGCGCTCCTTGTTCGGCGCGTTGATCGCCCGGAAGTCGACGTTCTTCTTGCCCGCCAGCGCCTTGAGACCGGTCGCGGACTGCCAGGTCTTGCCCGCGTCGTTCGACCAAGCGACCAGCTCCTCGCCCTTCTCGCTTCGCGCGAAGAGCGTGAGCCGCGAAGCGTCCGACGGCACCAGGCTCCAGGCCTTCGGATCGATCTTGCCCGGCATGGTGAACAGCGCCTTGGCCGCCGGCGGACGCGCCAGCGACGCGCGCGTCTCGCGCAGGTGCTTGGCGGTCGCGGTCTTCAGCTCCGCGTCCGACGCCCCATCCTTCGTGTAGAGCTGCGAGACCGCCTCGTACAGGTCGAACGAGAGGTCCCCGAGCTTGAGCAGCGGCTGGTTTGGATCGCGCTTGCGAAGCACCTTGTCGGCAGGCGTCTTGAAGGGAATCTGCCCGAGCTCGTCGAGCGCGGATTGAATCTCGGCCCCAAGGGGCTTGCCGTCCTTGCCCTTGCTCGATCCCGAACCGAACCACACGCTCTTGTACGCCGCGTACTTCTCCTTGACGTCGTCGTAGGCCAGCTCGCAGTCACCGGTCATCGCGACATCCGGAAGCTCGGAGACCATGCGACGGACGAATCCCACGCGCACGGCTGCCCGGTCGAACTTCACGTCGTCGCCCGCGGCGCAGCGCACCAGGTCGGCCGATGCGCTCACCAGCTCCGAGGCCTTCGCCTGCGCGTGGCTCGCGGAGACGCGCCAGACCACGATGAGAATGACCAGCACGAGGGCGGCGGAACCTCCGCCGATGATCACGTTGCGACGTTTCGGATCCATGTTGTTCGAACCTGGGGTGGGAGTGTCGGCGCATCACATAGCCGACGGTCCGGCACGTCAAGTCGAGCGTTGCGCTTGCCATGCACGGCGCCAATCTGCTGCATGGCTGGATCCTTCGGGCTGGAGCCCTGCCGGCCAGCAGCCCGACGGACGGGCTGAACCCGCTCGCGATTCTGTCTAGGATCACGTGCCCCTCGCACCATGGCTCCGACCTCCTCGTTCCCTCGCTCCGCTCCGATCCTGTTGCTCGGAGCCGCCTCCGCGATCCTGCAGACCGTGGCGTTGCGGGAGTCCATCGCCGTGCTCGGCGGAAACGAGGCCGTGGTCGCCCTGCTGTTCGGCGCGTGGTTGACCCTCACCGCCGTCGGCGCGTTCGCCGTGCGCCGCACCCATGTCCCCAGCCGGCGCGCTCTGGCCGCCGGGTTCGTCGGCTACGCCGCTCTCGCGCCACTGACTCTCGCAGCCGCCCGACGCGCCGTCCTGCTTCTGCCCATGGGCGTCGCCCCGTCCTTGTCCGTCGTCGCCCTCGCTGCGCTGCTGCTCCTCGCGCCCGCGTGCGTGCTGTCCGGCTGGCTGTTCGCCGGCCTGGCGCGCCACCTGTCCGACACCGTTGGTCCCGCACGAAGCGATCAGGACGATGGGCTAGCTGCCTCCCGCGCGTATTGGCTCGATACCGTCGGCGCTGCGATCGCGGGCGCCGCTCTGGCGCTCGTGCTGCTCGATCGCCTGTTGCCCTTCGCCGTCATCGGCTTGGCGACCGGCCTGTCACTCGTTGCCGCATCGGTGCTGACCTCCCGCCGCGTGCGCGCCGCCCTCGCCCTGGCTGCCGCGCTCGCGACCGGCCTGCTGTTCGCCGCGCCCCTCGATCGGCTCACCTTGCCCTGGGAAATCCTCGGCCAGCGCGTCGACAACATCTCGATGAGCCCCCGCGGCGCGCTCGTCGTCGCCGATCGCCAGGGCCAGACCCAGCTGCTGCTGCATCGCGACGCCATCCTCACCGCGTCGCCCACCATCGAAGGCGACGAGCTCGCGCATCTGTCCGCTGCGATGGTCGACGCCCCGCACGACGTCCTGGTGGTCGGCGCGGCTCCGGCTTTTTCCCTTCGCGCGCTGCGTGCTCAGGGCGCCACGCGCATCGACGAGGTCGTTGGCGACCATCGCATCGCCCAGCAGGTCCGCGCTCACGCGCCCGATGCAGCCGACAGCGGCGTGACGATCGTGGGCACCGATGAGCGCGTGTTCGTGCGCGCCGCCGCGCCTGCGTCCTACGATCTGGTGATCGTCTCCGAGCCGGCGCCCGCTTCGGTCGGCGTCGCACGCCTGTTTTCCCGCGAATTCTACACCCAGGTCCGTCGCATCCTGCGGCCGGGCGGCAGGCTCGTGGTCGCGATGCCCGGGCACGCGTCCTATGCCAACCCCGAGCAGCGCATCCTGCACTCCACCGTCGCCTCCACGTTGCGATCCGTGTTTCCGCAGGTCATCGCGCTGCCGGCGGATCTTGCCCTGTACGTGGCGGGCGACGAGCTTCCTGCTTCCGGACAGGTCGCCCAGCTCATCGCCACCCGCATCGAGCAGCGGCACGTCCATCCCGACGTCGCCACGCCGGCCTGGGTGCGCGAGACGCTCTCGGCCGCGCGGCTCGCGGACGCGGCCAAGTGGTCCTCCCTCGACGTCGCGCCCGGCACGGACGTGCACCCGGCGGTGTATCGCGCCGCGCTCGACGCCACCTTGTCGCAGTTCGACGAAGGCGGCCTGAGCATTCTCACCTCGCTGCTCGGCGTCGGCTTGCTCATCGGGCTCGCCTGGGCGCGTCCGCGCTCGCGCCCGGTGCCGTATTCGATCGCGACCACCGGCTTTGCGGCCCTCGCGCTGCAGCTGTTGCTCATGCTCGTCTACCAGGCCGCGGTCGGCGCCCTGTACCGCGATGTCGCCCTGGTCAGCGCCTTGTTCATGGGCTCGGCAGGTGTGGGAACGTGGTGGTTCTCCACGCGCGCATTCTCCCGTCCGAGGCTCGTCGCTGCCGATGCCTTGCAGGTCGTCGCCGCCCTCGCCGTCGCCGCCGCGGTCCCCTGGCTCGTCGCTCGCCAGGGATGGTCGGCACGAGCCGCTGTCGCCACCGCCGCGTGTGTCGTGGGTGCCGCCTCGGGCGTGCACATCGCGTTCGCCTCGCGCGCTCCCGCGGCGTTCTCGTCATCACGTGGCGGAACCGTGTTCGCCGTCGACCTCGTCGGCGCCGCCATCGCTTCGCTGACGATCTACGGAATCGTCGTGCCTGCCCTCGGTCTGGCCGGTGCTGCGGTCGCCGTTGCCGCGGTCAAGGCAACGAGCACCGTGGCTCTCCTCTTGCCGTCACGTGCCGCGGCCGGCTCCTCGCGCGAGCAACACGGCGCGCTGCCGGTCACCGCGCTGGTCGCCCTCGTTGCGGTGGCGACCCTTCGCGTCCCCGGAGCCACGCTCTACAGGTGGACCTCCGCTAACGCGTTCTCGCTGGGCGTGCTCACCGTCCTGGCCGCGCACCTCGCGTTGGCCTTCGAGCCCGCGAGCTGGCGCGACAAGCTCCTCGCGACCGAGCGGCGTCTTCATACCCTCACGGCCCGCCTAGGCCTGTCTCCCATCCGCGCGATCGGCTTCGTCGTGCTGCTTCCCGTAGCCGCGCTCCCGATCGCTCGCTGCTACTTCCGCGTACCGTACGTCTTCTGCCACGCGTGCCCTCGTCCGTGCACCTTCGGGCTCGTGCGCCCGTATGTCGTGACCGGCGCTCTGCTCACGAATGTCGGCGACCGACGGTTCTGCGAGCGCGTCTGTCCGCTCGGTCAGGCCCAGCTGGCCGCCGCGCGCGCTCGCGGCGTGGGCATTCGTCGCCTCGGTCGCATCGGCCTCGTCGTGCGGCTCGTCGTGATGGGCGCCGTCGCGTTCGTCTACTTCGCCGTGCGCGGTGTGAGCCGTGTGACCGCCGACGCACAGAGCGTGTTCGCCTGGGGCTACGCCAACGCGTACGGTGTGTCGGTCGCGACCGTGCTGATCGCCGGCAGCCTGGTTGCCTTGTCGTTCGTCGTGCACCGACCGTTCTGCGACGGCGCGTGTCCGATCGGCGCTGCGAGCGATCTCGTCGCTCGGGCCGAGAAGCGGTGGGTTCGGCGCCGGAGCGCGCCGTGAGCGCGCCGCGGGGGGTGGCGCTCTCCCTTGGGCAGCGGGACAATTCCAGCGCAGGGGTTCGATGAGCAGCCGACGGCAGTTCCTCAAGCGCAGCGCATCGGCCATCGGGCTCGGTTGGGTCGGGCTCGAAGGGGCCAACGAGTTCGTGCTCGGCAACGTCGATCGCGTTCCGGGCACGGGCTTTCGCGGCGACGCGCCGGCGAGCCTGGACCGCTTCAGCCATCCCGCTACGTTCTACGACGCCAACGGCATGTCGGTCACCTGCCGGCTGTGCCCCCACGAGTGCGTGCTGGGCAATGACGATCGGGGCTTTTGCCGCGCGCGCGTGGTCAAGGACGGCGCGCTGTACACGGTGGCGTACGGCAACCTGTGCGCGCTGAACGTGGACCCGATCGAGAAGAAGCCGCTGTACCACTTCCTGCCCGAGTCGCGCGCCGTGTCGATCGCCATGGGCGGCTGCAACCTGCGTTGCCCCAACTGCCAGAACTGGGAGATCTCGCAGGCGCGTCCGGGCGACGTGAAGCGCTACGAGGTCATGCCCGACGATCTCGTTCGGTACACGAAGGAGCGTGCAGCGCCGTCGATCGCCTACACGTACACCGAGCCGATGATCTACCACGAGTACGTGCGCGACGCCGCGTCGCAGGCTCGCGCGAGCGGTATCCGCAACGTGCTGGTCACGGCCGGCTACATCAACGAGAAGCCGCTGCGGGAGCTGTGCCGCGTGATCGACGCGGTCACGCTCGACGTGAAGGCGTTTCGCGAGGAGTTCTACCGTCGCGTGTCCGGCGCCACGATGAGGCCGGTGCTGCGCACGCTCGAGGTGCTGCGCGAGGAAGGCGTCTGGACCGAGGTGAGCTTTCTGATGGTGACCGACCTGAGCGACGACCCGGCCGAGGTGGGGCGGTTCGCGGGCTGGGTCGTGCGGGAGCTGGGCGCCGACACGCCGCTGCACCTCCTGCGCTTCTACCCGCAGCACAAGCTCACGCAGCTGCCGCCCACGCCGATCGCCACGTTGTTCGAAGCCAGGCAACGCGCGAAGGACGCCGGGTTGAACTTCGTGTACCTGGGCAACGTGCCCGGAGACGACGCTGGCAGAACATTGTGCCCGTACGATGGCACGCTGCTCATCGAGCGACAGGGGTACCATGTGGTGCAAAACCGGTTGGTCGACGGTGCATGTCCGACGTGCGGACGCAAGGTCGCGGGCGTGTATGCGAAGCGCGAGGGTTGAACGGATGCTGCGCGGCAAGGTGCTGGGGCGAAGCGTGTTGGCGGCCGTGGTGCTGCTGGCGGCGTGCAGTCGCAAGGAAGCGGGACGGGGCGGAGAGGCTGCGCATCCGGCCGGTGACGCGGTGGCGGATTCCGGCTACGTTTCGGGTGTGGCGACCGAAGACTTCGCGTTGACGACCGAAGAGAAGCGCGCCTTGTTGGCGCTGGCTCGTGCGAGCGTGGAGACGTTCGTGCGGACCGGCAAGTACGTCGAGGCGCCGCCGGAGCTGGTGCGCGACCACCCGATTCTCGGCAAGGATCGCGCGTGCTTCGTGACGTTGACGGTTCACGGGCAGCTGCGCGGGTGCATCGGGAGTCTGGAGCCGCGACGGCCGCTGGTCGACGACGTGCGGTTCAACGCCGTGTCGGCGGCGGAGCACGACTCGCGCTTCGAGCCGGTGACGGAGAGCGAGTTGCCCACGCTCAGCTACGAGGTTTCGGTGCTCGACCTGCCCAAGCCGCTCGTGGGGGTTGCGCCGGCCGACCTTCCGGCGTGGTTGGGGCGCAACAAGCCAGGGCTGATCATCGAGTACATGGGCCGCCGTTCGACGTTTCTGCCCACTGTCTGGGAAGATCTGCCCGATCCGAACGCCTTCCTCGCGCACCTGTGCAGAAAGCAGGGCTCTCCGTCGCAATGCTGGCGCGATCCAAACGCGAAGATCAGCACGTACGGCTCGATCCACTTCTCGGACGAGGAGTTTCGCTGAAGCTCTCGCGCGGATCGACGCGAGCGGCCCGCCTGACGAGCGCTGCTCGATGGTCGGCCTCGCCATCGCGCGTCGTTGTGTCTATTCTGCACCTTCAGAGTGAACCCCGATCACACCGAGCCCGTGACTGACCAGGCTGTCCCTGTCGCCCCGGCAGCGGACGCTGAGACCGAGCGTCTGCAAGCCGCGCGCGTTGCCATGCTCGAAGGCGTGGGCCAGGAGATCGCGTCGTCGTTTCCGGGCATCACGCGGCTGGGCGGGCAGATCGTCGCTGCGCTGTATATCGCCGACGGGCCCCAATCGATGGACGCGCTGAGCGAGCAACTGGGCCGGTCGAAGAGCAACATCTTCACGAACCTCAAGGCGCTGGAGGGCGCGGGGATCGTGGAGCGTCGCCGCGCCGCAGGATCGCGCCACGACAGCTACGCGCTCACCGGTCCCTATCCCGACGTCATCATCGGCGCGTACATCGCGCGATTGCGACGCGTGGTGGCGGACAAGCGTGCGCTCACGCAGCGCGCGTTGACGCTGCTCGGCGATGCGCAAAGTGTGGACGCGGACGCGCTGCGTCGGCGTCTTCGCGACCTGCAGCGCAAGTACGAGCTGTTCGCGCGGATGTTCTCGCTGTTCGGCACGACCATCGACGGTCCCGTGGACTTGGAAGCGCTGTTGACGTCGATCCCGCCGAACACGATGCAGATGCTCGCCGAGATGGTGAAGTCGGCGTTGGGCGCGTCGGATCCCTCGCAGTCCGGGGGCAAGTGAGCACGTCGTCAGGACGCTGAGGCGCAACGACGCGTCGTGCTGGCGCAGCGAGATGGTGGCGCAGGGGGTTCACGACTCGCGATGCATGTGGGGCAGCGTGGTGCCACGCGGTGTCGTGGAGGAGACGCGACCGATGCGGGTTGGCTCGAGCACAAAACGCCAGCGGCGCGCCGGAGCGCGCCGCGAGCAGTGCTTGAATTCACGGGGCCGCCATCACGGCCGCCTCGCGATCCCCGCTATTCTCAGGCAACCGCCACCTTGATGGCCTTGACCGGGCGGGCCTTGACGGCCTTGCTCGCCGGCTTCGCGGCGAAGGTCATGGGCTCCTTGGTGAACGGATTGACGCCCTGGCGCGCGGGGCGCGCGGGCTTCTTGACCACGACGAACTTCGCGAAGCCGGGCAGAACGAACACGCCGTTCTTCTTGAGCTCCTTGTGGCCGATCTCGGTCAGCGCCTCGAGGGTCGCCTTGACCTGCTTGCGCGAGGACGCCTCACCGAGCGAGTCGGTGATCGCCTGGATGAGCGCGCTCTTCGTCAGGGTCTTCTTTGCAGCAGCCTTTGCCTTCGCCATGTGACTTTCTCCTTGAAAAGACCGTGTACCAGCACGGTCCAGCTAGCTAACAAGCTAGAACACAGGTTTTTCTGCCGATCAAGGGTCCAGTGTCTTTTCTTTCGGCTGCGTTGTCGTTTTTTTTGACCCCCCCATGCCGGTTTCGCCTTCGATTGGGGCTGGTTTCGCACGCGTCGATCGACGCGCCGCTTGTCTTCGTGTTGAGTAAGAAAATGGAAACGGTTGCAAAGAAGAACCTAGCGACGTTTCTTTTTCTGTCCTGATTTCGCTTCGTTGCGGCGAGCCTTGCGCGGGCGCCCTGGTATTCCTAGGGCGTTCCTCTTCGTGCCTCGTTTCTTGTTTTCCCATGTTCTGCGACCCAGGACCGACCGGCGCTCGAGTGACACGCTCTCCACCTCCACCCACATTGGCTCCCCGAGCTTCACCGTCTCGCCGCTCCGGCTGTCCACCGCCCGAAGCCCGTCCTCCGTCGCTTCGAATCCCTTGCCGCCCATCCTGTCCATCGGTACCCGCACGTCGACGAACGGCCGATTGAGCGCAACCACGATCCGCCCCTCGTCGATGTCCACGACCTTGCCCTCCAACACGCTGCCGATTCGTCCTCGCATCAACAACGCGCGGTACAAGTCCACCACCTCGCGCTCCACTGCCACGACCGCGCGCTCGCGACGCGTGCAGTGCGTCGCGATCTCGCGCAACGCCGTCTCGTCCGCGCGCGCTTCACCACGAAGCTCCCCCTTGATGAACCGATGGACCTGCAAGTCCGGGTAGCGCCGGATCGGCGAGGTGAAATGCACGTACGCCGTCGACGCCAGCCCGAAATGCCCGATGTTGACCGAGTCGTAGGTCGCTTGCTTGAGCGATCGCAGCGTCAGCATCCCGATGATCTCCGCCAAAGGATGCGATGCCACTTCTCCCAGAAACGTCGAGAGCCGCTTGGGATCGGCCGCGTCCTCGATGCTGAACGCGATGTCCAGCGCACCGCACATCTCCACGAGCCGCTCGAGCTTCATCTCGTCGGGCGGCGCGTGCACGCGGTAGATCGTCCCCAGCCCACGCGACCCCACCCACGCGGCGACCGCCTCGTTGGCCGCGATCATCAGCTCCTCGATTAGCCCGTAGGCTCGCCGCACGCCCGGATCCTGCGCACGACGCACAACGTCGATCGGCGCGCCAGCATCGTCCAGCTCCACCCGCGGCTCGGGCACCTGCAGATCCAGCGCGCCGCGCCGCAGACGTCGTCGTCGCAGCACGCCCGCGAGCCGGTCGGCGTCCTTCACCACGCGCAGCACTTCCAGCTCCAGGGGCACGTCGCCCGCGTCGGGCTCGCTCCAACCCATCGCGCGAGCGATGCCCGTGTACGTCAGGCGCGCGCGCGATCGCATCACCCCCTCCACGATCTCGGAGGAGCGCACGACCCCCTTTCGATCGAGCTCGAACCGTACCGCCAAGCAGAGCCGATCCACACCTTCCCTCAAGGAACACAGATCGGACGACAAGCGCCTGGGCAGCATCGGCACCGCCCGGTCGGGCAGATACACCGAAAACGCGCGCCGACGCGCTTCCCCGTCGAGCGCCGAGCCTTGCGTCACGTATTGCGCCACGTCCGCGATCGCGACCCACGCATCGAACCCCGTCTCGTGTGCTCGCACGAAGATCGCGTCGTCGTGATCGCGCGCGTCGTCCGGATCGATCGTGATCAGGTCCACGTCTCGCAGGTCCCTGCGCGCACCGAGCTGATCGTCGGACCAGCGCTCGGGGAAGCCGGCGGCCTCGGCCTCGGCCTCGACGGGAAAGTCCTCGTCGATGCGCTCGCGCACGAGCACCTTCTTCATCTCGACGACCGGATCGCCGGGCTCTCCGAGCACCGCGACCAGCTCGCCCTCCGGGTTCTCGTCCCGGCTCTCCGGATAGCGCGTGAGCTGCACCACCGCGGCCAGGCCGTCACGCGCGTCGCCCGCGTCCTCGATCACGACGGGACCGCGGACCCGCGCATCGTCGGGCTCCAGCCAGGCCGAGGAGCCCCGCCGGCGCAGCACACCCTGCACGCGCAGCACGGCACGCTCCAACACCGTTTCGACCCAGCCCTCGATGCCGCGACGCGTCCGCGCGAGCACACGCACGCGCACCAGATCGCCGTGCATAGCCCCGCCCACCGCGTTTTCGGGGATGTACACGTCGTCGGCGAAGCCGGTGCTCGACACGAAGGCGAACCCGCGCGGGTGCACCGAAATCACGCCCTCGCGGGACGCAGACGACGGGCCCGCCGGCGGGCGAAATCGCTGGCCGGGCAACGCCCGGATGGCGCGGTCCATCGTCATGTCGCTCAGCAGCTCGAGAAACCGCAGGTAGGCGCCCTCGGGAACGCCCAGCTGCTCGGCCATCTCGCGTGCGTGCAGCGCCCGGTCCCGCCCCCGAAGCAGCTCGATGACCTGGTCCCGTCGTGGAAGGTCGTTTCTTGTCATGCTCTACCAACCGAGTCCTTTGAGCCTCTCCGCACGAGTGCACAGAGGACGCTTGCGAATTGAAACGAAGAGTATAGATCGCCCCAGATGCGCCGCACGTACACCCTGGTCGCCTTCCGGACGCTGGTGCTCGTCGCGCTGTCCGCGAGCGCCGCGCTTCTGTACGACTACACGCGTCCGCTCCCGGCTTTCTGCCAGAGCGGAGGTGGCTGCGAGGCGGTTCGCCAGTCCGCCTTCGCGCACATCTTCGGCGTGCCCCAACCCGTCATCGGGTTGCTGGCGTTCGTGGTGCTGCTCGGTGGCTCGTTCGCCGCGCACCCGTGGCGCGCCAAGTACCTCACGGCCATCGCTACCCTCGGAGCTGTCCTCGCCTTGGGCTTCCTCGCCATCCAAGCCTTCGTCGTCCACGCGTTCTGCTACCTGTGCGTCGTGGTCGACTCGTCCACCGTGCTGCTCGCCGCGCTCGCGTGGTTGCACCGCTCCGCGCCCGAGGGAAACGACGGGGCCCTGTCCAACACCTCCTGGGGCATGCTCGCTCTCGTCAGCGTCTTGGCGCCCTATCTGTTCGCCCAGATGCAGCCTCGACCCGAGGTCCCCGCGCCGGTGGCCCGCATGTGGGAGCCGGGCAAGCTGAACATCGTGGAGCTGTCGGACTTCGAGTGTCCCTTCTGCAGGATGCTGCACGGCGATCTGCGCAAGGCCTTGGAGCCGTACGGCGATCGCGTGCACCTCGAGAGGCTCACCGTGCCGCTGCCCATGCACCAGCACGCGCGCACCGCCGCTCGCGCCTACGTCTGCGCCCGCGTCCAGAACATGGGCGAAGCCATGGCCGATCGGCTCTTCACGGCAAGCGACCTGTCCGAAGCCGGCTGCCGCGCGATCGCGACGCAGCTTGCCTCCGGCGGCCTCGATCTGGCGGCGTTCGACAAGTGCTTCTCCGGCCCCGACTCCGAGACGATGGTGGCGCACGATGTGGACATCGCGAAGCAGATCACCTTCAAGGGGCTGCCCACGCTGTGGATCGGCTCGCAGGTCTTGATCGGTGCACGCAGCGCTGACGATATCCGCGCGACCATCGACGCCGAGCTCGGCGCTGCGAGGAGGCCGGCGCCGCAGGTGCCGCAGGGCTGGTTGTGGGGCGGGTTGCTCGCCTTGTTCGCCGTCGCGGCCGGCTATGCAGCCTTTGCAGAGCGCGCGCGAGAGCCGCGGCGCACCGCCTGAGCGGCTCAGGGGAAGTCTTCGCACACGACGGCGTTGAACTGGCCTTCGACGAAGTCCTGCGTACCCGCTGAGCCGAACCTCGCCTTGCCGATGAAGTTGCCGCCCTTGTTCTTGGGCGCGTTGATGATCTCCACCGCGGCGTACGCGTCGCGCTCCCCCGTGGTGCCGTCCCACGTCTCGACGTAGTAGCCGACGTCCGTTGCGGGCTGGTACTTTCCGGTCAGCATGGCGGCCAGGCCTATCTCGACCCGCCTGCCCGTGGTCCGATCGATCGAACACGGATCGCCGGGCGTACCTTGCTCGAAGATCCGCACCACGACGGGACTGTTGGGCTCGGTCGAGCTCTTGACGACGCCCGGGCCGGCGGTCCACGCCTGGCCCTTAATCGTTCCCTGCATCCACGCGTCGGAGATGGAATTCGACTGATCGGCGCTGCATCCCTGCGACAGCAACGCAGCTCCGGCAGCAAGCGCCAGCAGCCGGGAAGAAGTGACCAGGGTGGACATCTCGGCAACGGCTCCTTTCCTGCACTCGACTGCGGCAACGACGGGACGATCCCGCGGGCGGCGCCGGCCCGCAGCGTTCGATCACCTGGGAAGCACGTTGGCGAGCCAGGCGCCGGCGGCACCGGCGATGACGACCAGCACGAGGACCAGCAGCACCAGCAGCGCCGTGCTGCGCTTCTTCGGGGCAGGCTGCTGCGCAACGTCGATAGGGCCGGGAACCGAACGGCCGGCCTGCGACGAGCGGCCGAGAGCCGCCGCGGGCACGGCCAACTCGGACGCTTGGCCCGAGGGTAGGGGCCTGGCGAGCGCGATGTCCTGCGAGGATGCCACCGGTCCGGGCTCGGCCGACGGCGGGATGGGTGCGGGATCGTCCTCGAGTGAAGAGAGGTTGCCGGCCTCCAGCTCCTCCAGCGACGAGAGGATCTTCTGGTCGGTGGCGGGCAGGCGTGGCGCACCGTAGGGGTTCTTGATGACGATTTCGGATTCCCAGTCGCGCGCGCCCATGCCGCCGAGATCGATGGGCAGCGGCGAGCCAGTGGGCGTAGCGCGGCCCTGCGGCTTGGAGATGGAGTCCTGGCCGTGCTCCTGCAACGAGGTGAACTCGAACAGGGCGTCGGCGATCATCTGCTCGATCATCGCAGCGCCGCCGCTCGGCTTGTCGCGCTGCTTCTGCTCGATGGTCTCGTAGACCAGGGAGGCGACATCCCAAGCGCCGACGGGGCGGCCGTGATGGTAGAGGAACGAGTTGAGGTCACGGGCCAGGTCGCCGGCGCGCTGGTAGCGCTCGGCAGGATCGCGGGCGAGCGCCTTGAGGATGGTGCGCTCGAGCGACGGCGGGACCTTCTTGTTGATCTGGGTCAGGGAAGGGATCTGGGCCTGCTGGACGAGCTTGACGGTTTCGTAGTCGGACTCGCCGACGAACAGCTTTCTGCCGGCGAGGATCTCCCAGAGGATGATGCCGACGGCGAAGATGTCGGCTCTGGCGTCGACTTCCTTGCCGGTGGCGGCTTCGGGCGACAGGTAGGAGAACTTGCCCTTGATGACGCCGGGCTCGCTTTTCTCGAGCTGGTTGTTGGCCTTGGCGAGGCCGAAGTCGGCGATCTTCACCTCGCCGTACTTGGTGATCAGCACGTTCGGCGGCGACATGTCGCGGTGGACGATGCCGAAGGGGTTGCCGTCGCCGTCGCGCAGCTCGTGGGCGTAGGCAAGGCCCTCGCAGATCTTGGTGCCGATGTAGACGGCCGACTCGAGGGGGAATTCCACGGAGCGGCGGCGACGGGTTTCGATGATCGCCTTGAGGTCGGCGCCGTCGACGAACTCCATGACGATGAAGAAGGTGTTGTCGCCGATGCCGATGTCGAAGACCTGGACCACGTTGGAGTGCGACAGGTGCGCGCTCAACCTGGCCTCGTCCAGGAACATCTTGATGAACTTGCTCTTCTGGCTGAGGTGCGGAAGCACCCGTTTGATCGCGACCTTCTTCTTGAAGCCCTCGATGCCAGCGCTCTCGGCGCTGAAGACCTCGGCCATGCCGCCGGAGGCGAGCTTGCCGATGACTCGGTATCGTTGTTGGTGTTGGCCTTCAGGCATGGGGGTCGGGGGTGGTCTTGCGAGGCGCGATCACACCGACCATGGAAGGTGCCACCTTGGGGAACGGACGGTCAAGGAAACGGAGGCGGATTCGCTCATCGCCGGCCAACGGGCGCACGCCTGGGCCGGAACGGGCTTTCAACGCTGCGCCAGGATCGACGCAACCCTTGCGAAATCGCCGTCTTCCACCGCGCCCTCGATGATGCAGTGAACGCGCCCCTGGGGATTGACCAGGATCTGCACGGGAAGCTCCGGGCTCGTGTTGATCTTGAGCCCGGACAGCCAGCCGTCGCGCGTCTTGCCTTCCGGCAGCCAGAAGGTCGTCTTCAACCCGCTCGCGGGTTGCCCCTCCAGAAACATCAGCAGCTGACGCTCGTCGTCGTCGAGCGAGACGAACTGGAAGGTCGCGTTGGCTGCGAGCTTGGCCTGCCACTGCTGCAAACGCGGCAGCTCTTCTTTGCAGGGTCCACACCAGGCGGCCCACAAGTTGATCCACGTCCACTTGCCGTGGCCGACCGCGATCGCGGAGCCCAGCTCCGGCGCGCCGGGTGCCTGGGCATGCCCCAGCTTCTCCGTGGGCATCGCCCTGTCCAGCGGTGCGCCGCTGCACAACGTGCGCGGAGCCGCCGGCGGGGCGACCCGGTGCGAGACCGTCGGCGAGGGCGCCGCCGTCGCCGTCGCCGTGCCCGATGCGGTCAGGGCCTCGCGACGTGCGGTCGGCGCCGGGGGGATCGGCTCCTTGTTGGCGTCGTTGCAGCCGGCCGCGGCCGCGATTAGGCCCACGGCGGTCAGCCAGGCCCAGGCTACAGACGGCAGTCCACCCAGGAGATGAACGCGCTGCGATTGATGGCTTGCTCGTCGCACTTGTTGCTCGGACGCGAGGTCTTCCATTCGCAAAATTCCTTGGGAAGCTGGGCGAACTCCTTGCCGAGCCAGAGCATGCCGACCTGCTTTTCGAGGTTCGGATCCTGCGTGGTCTCGCTCAGATAGAAGAACACCGAGTTGGCGCGCTTGTGGGACAGGGCCCGGTTCTTCTCGACCGAGCCGGTCTGCGACCCACGCGCGACGATGAAAAAGTAGCGCGCTCCCATGCGATCGAGCCAGCGATCATCGATCAGCTTTTTGGCGGCGTCGTCGAGCTTGTCCGAGGCCTCGTCGAACATCACGATGGCCCCGCGCTTCGCCAACGGCTTGAACAAGGCGTTGAAGTCCTCGTCGCTGATCGACGCCAGGCTCTTGACGTCGGTCGGCTTGCAGCCGCGGCGCGAGCCCGAGCCCACCAGACCGCACGCGTTGAGCACGCGCTGAAGCACCTGCTTGAACTCCGGCGTGCAGTAGTCCGCCTCGGCGTGATCGGCAATCACGGGCGCTGCCGTCGCAGCGTCCGGGTGGTCGAGCCGATAGGCTGCGTCGCGCACCTCGCCGCGAACCACCAGCGACACGGTCAGGACCAACACGGCGCCCACGGCCGCACCGACGATCACATGGGGTTTGATGGGGAGGCTCATTGCAGTACCTCCGGGGCGAGCTGGCCCAGGGCATATCGCAGACCCAGATCGGTGTCTTCGTCACATACGCGCATGTCGCCCAAGTAGAGCTGGGGCGTGGAGACGGGCAGCTGGTTGGCGACCGCGAACTGCAGCTGGTTGTTGAGCCGCACCTGCGTCTGCTTGGAATCGATGCACGCATCGATCGCGCTGCCGAACTGGGTGCGGATGCGCGCCCGCAGCAGCGCGTCCCCCGACTTGCCGAGGGACGCCAGCTCATCCTGGTTGGCGAACATCCACTCCAAGGCCTCGCGGGCCCGCGGCTCTGCGCACAGCACCGCCTTGGACAGGATGCACGCTCCCGGGTGCATGGGCCTGTCGAGCATCCAGTTGCAGGCGTTGTCCAGCGGCATGAGCACCAGCGACAGCTTCAGATTCTCGATGGCGTTTTCGGCGGTCAGGCGCTCGTCGAGAGCCTTGCAGGTCGGGCACAGCGGATCGGCCACGATCAGCGCCTCGCGCTTGGGGTGCAGCGTGGCGAGGGGAACGGGGATCTTGTCGGAGGGCTCGGGCAGCTTGCCGCAACTCGTGAGCTTGGAGCGGTAGTCGGGCAAGGCCGACACGTACAGCACGGCCGGCAGCAGCGCGCTGGCTCCCAGAGCAGCAAGCCACAGCGCGAACAGGGCGGGGTGGCCCAACGGCATCCGAGCCTCGGAGGGCGCGGCTGGTGGCGAGCCGGCGTCCGCCAGGGGCGTCGGGCCGGTCGGGTTGACGTAGGCCTGGACCACGAAGAAACGATGGGCGGCGATCATGCCCCAGATGGAAGCCGCAGCGAGCAAGGCAGAGGCGAAGTAAAGGCCCATGCACGTCTTGCAGAACGTGTGGAGCTTGATCGCCGAGATGAAGGCCATGATCACGGACACCACCAGCGGCGACAGGCCCGCGACTCCGAAGAACTGCCAGGCGCGCCAGCTGACCTTGGCGCCGCCCACCAGGGCCGCGAGAGCAAACGCACCAAAGAAGGCATAGACGCCGAGCGCGAACAGCGAGACGGGCACGCCGCCCCACCAATGCTCGCGCATCAACGCGCTGTAGGGGCTGTACATCGCCACCCGGCACGCGCTCTCCGCGTCGGAAACCACTGCCATGCCCGGAATGAACGAGCAGTGGATGTCATGCAGCTGGCGGTCGAGGTGCGCGGCATAGTCCGACGTGGAATACGAAGCGAACGTGATGCCTAGCACCGAGGCGACCAGCGCGAGAATCGACGGTCCCTTGGATAGCTTTCCCATGGTTTGACAGGTCGCAGACCTACTCCTCCCGACAGGGCAGGTCAAAGGCGCGAATGTTCAGGGGGTCGCGGCACGAATGACGTCGAAGCCGGTGTACGGCCTGAGTGCAGGCGGGATGACGACGGAGCCGTCGGCTTGCTGGTACTGCTCGAGGACCGCGACGACGGTGCGTCCGACGGCCAGGCCGCTGCCGTTGAGCGTGTGGACGAGCTGAGGTTTCTGGCCTTTGTCGGCGCGGAAGCGAATGGCGGCGCGGCGAGCCTGGAAGTCGACGAAGCTCGAGCAGCTGGAGATCTCGCGGTAGGCTTCGAGCCCGGGGAGCCAGACCTCCAAGTCGTAGGTCTTGCACGCGCTGAAGCCCAGGTCGCCCGCGCACAACTGCACGACCCGGTAGTGCAAGCCCAGGCGCTTGAGCACCTCTTCGGCGTGGGAGGTCAGCAGCTCGAGCTGCGCGGGCGAGTCCTGCGGCGCGCAGAACCGGACCAGCTCGACCTTGTCGAATTGGTGCTGCCGGATCAGCCCGCGCGTGTCCTTGCCGTAGCTGCCCGCCTCGCTGCGGAAGCACGGCGTGTAGGCGCAGTAGGCGATGGGCAGCGACGCCCCTTCGAGCACCTCGTCGGCGTGCAGGTTGGTGACGGGCACCTCGGCGGTGGGGATGAGGTACAGGTCGAAGGAGCGCTCGGGGTCGAGCTTGCGGGTCTTGAACAGGTCTTCCTCGAACTTGGGAAGCTGGCCGGTGCCGCGCAGCGCCGTGTCCTTGACCAGGAAGGGTGGCAGCACCTCGAGGTAGCCGTGCTCCCGGTGCAGATCGAGCATGAACGCGACCAGAGCGCGCTCGAGCCTGGCGCCGTAGCCCATCATCACGGCGAAGCGCGGGCCCGATAGCTTGGCGGCGCGCTCGAAGTCGATGATGCCCAGCGCCGGTCCGATGTCCCAGTGCGCCTTGGGGGTGAACGAGAACTGAGGTTTCTGCCCCCAGAGCCTGACCACCGGATTGTCGTCCGAGGACTTGCCGTCGGGCACGGACGGGTCGGGCATGTTGGGAACGGCCATGAGCAGCTCGGAGATGCGCGCCTCGGCTTCGGCGCGTGTGCGCTCCAGATCCTTGACCTCGGCGGACAGGGCCTTGAGCTCGTCGCGACGCTGGGCGAATTCCGGGGAGCTCTTGGGGAGCTTGGCCATCTCCTGGTTGGCGGCGTTGCGGCGCGCCGCGCGGGCCTCGGCCGCCACGATGGCGTCCCGACGGGCGGCCGCCAGCTCGCGGATCGGGTCCAGCGCGGCAGCGGCTTCCGGGTTGCGACGCGCCAGCGCTTGCCGGACATCGTCCAGGTGTTCCACGACGAAACGAAGATCGAGCATGACGCGCGCCTAGCACAACCTGGGGGCCGAGGGGAGGGACAGGAGGCGAAAGGGGACGCTTCAAGGCTGGCGGCAGACGGACGGAACGCGGCAGGGGGAGCCGCAGTTGCTGCCCAACGCGAAGCGCTCGATCTGCGAGCTGGTGCCGGCCGGAACGCCCGTGCCCGCCAGGCACAGCAGGCCGGCGTCCTCGGAGGTCAGCGACCCGGAAGGCTCGATGCACAAGCCGCTGGTGCAGCTTCCGTGCTGCAGCCCCTTGACCGGCGGGCAATCGATGTCGGTCCTGCAAGTCAGCAGGCGGCAATCGATCGGGTTGATGGTGAACGAGCGAGAGCCCGTCATCCATACGTCGCACACCGAGTAGAACCGCGACGCCCGGTGCAGGGCGAAGGCGGCCTTGGCGCCATCGGGCTTGGCCGCGGTCGGGGTCGCCGAGCCTCCCGCGAGCACGCAGTCGCCGTCCTTGCACGAAGCGTCGAAGGTGCGCTGTTCGGTGTCGGTCAGCTTGAGCTCGAGGGGCTTCTCGCAGGCCGGGGTGCACAGCACGACACCCAGCAGGCCCAGAAGCAGGGCGGGCCGGGTGACAAGGGAGCGGGATGCACGAGGTCGCGCGCGCCGGGATGCCCAAGCGCACAGCCGGGTATCGAGGCCGCGGGCGGCGAGCCAGCGTCGAGGGTGTTCCACGCGCGAAGATATAGCAG
>JAJZQG010000358.1 GCA_021847645.1 Myxococcales bacterium | reverse complement strand
AGCAGCGGACGGCCCGGGGCGGACGGGCGCTACGATCGGCCTGGTGGGTGACGGCGAAGCGACACCCGGCAGGCTGGAGAGGAGCGATACCCGGCGGGCGGACGTGTGTCTGCAGCAGCCTGCCAGTCGAACAGCCTCTCAGTGGCGCGGAGGCGGGGGCGCGGGCGGAGGCGGCGGGGCCACCATCGTCGGCGGCATCATCGCGTGGTCGGCCAGCACCGCCGTGAGCGACGCGATATCGTCGATGGTTCCCTTGGAAGCCCTGAACCGCATCGTGACCTCGGACGGGCTCCCATCACGGGCCGTGGACGTGATGATGATCGGCGTCTCGCCGTGGTGGGGCATCTTGGCGAGGACGTCGAGAATCTCATTCAGGTCGGACGACGACATGTGGTGGCCCTCCAGGGCCGAAAGCAGGCCGCCGGCGGCCTGGGACGCGACCCCTGCGATGCTCATGAACCCGCCGGTAAGCGTGCGCTCGGACCGCAGGGCCTCGAGCCCGCTGCGTGCCGACAAGGTCCCTGCCCCATGCGCACCGGCCTTCACCTCGGCCAATCGCTTCTCGAGGGTGGGGCGATCCGCGCCCATCGCCATCCACGTTCGCTGCCCGTCGGCCATCACCAGCACCGTGTAGGCTAAGGTCAGCGGCTTTGCATTCTTGGGCTGCGGGGTCCCATCGTGGCCGAACTCCGACCGGTCCACGGTCATCGTGACCTCCAGGGCCTTGACGCCGGTCAGCCCGCGCACCGTGGTCGCGCCGTACCTGATCTTGGGAAGCTTCTTGGCATCGAGGTGAGCCTGCGTGGCGAACCAGCGCTGGATGGCCGGCCGGTTGTAGGCCGCCGCGAAGTCTCGCAGCCACTTGTCGAGCCGGTCGGGCTTCTCCTCCAGCCCGAACATCTGCCAGCCCATCGCGCCGCTGAGCTGCTTCTGCATCGCATCCAGATCGCCCGGTCGGGCCTGGGCACCAACCGGCGTGTCGATGTGCCCGCTGGCCGACACGCTGACGGGCCAGCTCTGGAATGCTTCCTGGAACAGGCGCGCCACCGCGTCGCTGTCCGCCGTCGGCAGCTTCTCGTGGGCCATGGCCGCGCGAATCAGGTCGCCGCCCACACGACGGATGCCTTCGTAGGGCTTGCCATCCATCCCGCGGTTGTAGAACGCCGCGTCCGCGGCCGCGGGCAGCGCCCAGTACAGCTCCGGGGGCGCCCCCATCTTGCCTTCGTTCTCGAACATGCGCTGCGCCGTCCACGAAGTGCGCGACTTGAACTTCAGGCTCATGTCGCCGGACACCACCCGCGCTCCCTGCTCCAACGCGAGATCCACCTGCACGCCGTCCAGGTCGTTGACCAGCGCGACCACCTCGTCCGTTACGCCGCTCACCGCGTCGGTCGTCGCCCGATCCAACGCCCGATCCCCGGTCCCGATCTCGTGGCTCAGGAACGACGATCCCATCTGCAGCGCCGAGGGCAGCATCGGGCCGAACCGACGCTGCACCGGGCCGAAGCGCACTTCGCCATGGATGTCGGTGGTGGGCAGCGGCGCGGCGGCGAGCCCTCGCGCCATGTACGGCTGCAGCGCCTCGGCGTCGCGCTCGCGCGGCCCGCACACCAGGCGCGCAGGCGACGGCCCTAGCGACGGGCCCAGCAGGCACGAGACGCGGTCTTGATGACGGCCGAGCTCGAGCCGGTAGGTGCCGGGCCCGACTTCTTGCAAGGCTCCGTGGCGCTCGAAGGCATGGCGCGCCTGATCGACCGAGCGCATGCCGACCGAAAAGCCCACGAACGGCTGCGGATCGCGATCCGGCGCCTTGGGGTCCAGCGCGACCACCAAGTCCACGGGAGCGTCGAGCGCCAGCGCCGCGGCCGCCTGCGGAGCATGGAACAGCTCGTCCGAGATGTCCTCGACCGGAATGGGCACGCCGAACCACTGCTGGATGGTCTGGAAGGTCACGGCTGGACTCTTCCAACGCACGATCGCGACGACATCGGCAGGCTCGGGCACGACCGACATGTCGGGCGCCGGGGCGGCCATCACAGCTGGGCCCGGGGGCGCACTCGAAACCGGCGACGGGGTCTGCGGTGCGGTGTTCTGCGACGGTCCTCCGCAGGCGAGGGGCGCGAAAGCAACACCGATGAAAGCAATGGCATGAGCGGTTCGACGCATGGTGCGACGATATACGCCGCTGGGGCCCGAACGCTACCCCGACGAGCAACGAAAAGCGGTGGCAGGGGTGGCGTCAGACCGGCGGCAGGACGTCGCCCAGGCCGTAGCGCCCGGCCGGGCGTCCGATGAGGGCGCGCGCTGCGAACAACGCGCCTCGGGCGAAGACCTCGCGACTCGTCGCCCGGTGCGTCAGCTCCAGCCGCTCGCCCAATCCCAGCAGATGCACCGTGTGGTCGCCCACCACGTCGCCGCCTCGCACCGCCAGCACCGCCAACTGCTCGGGCGTCCTGGCCCCCACCATGCCCTCGCGGCCGTACACGCGACGAGCATCCGCCCGAACCGCCTCGACCTCTTTCGCCAGCCGCACCGCCGTGCCGCTCGGCGCATCCGCCTTGCCCCGGTGGTGCGTCTCGACGATCTCCACGTCGAAGTCCTTGCCCAGCCGCGCCACCGCATGGCGCACCAGCTCGGCCAGCACATGGATGCCTAGGCTGAAGTTCGGCGCCCACAGCACCGCGATGGACCTCGAGGCATCCTGCATCGCCTCGGTCGCGGCCGTCTCGAGCCCCGTCGTGCCGCTCACCACCGGCACGCCCGCGCGCTTCGCTTGCCTCATCAGCCCAGCGACCGCGCTCGCGTGCGAGAAGTCCACGACGACATCGGCGCCGAGGATCCCGCTGCCGACATCGTCCTGCACCAGCACGCCCATCGGTGCCAGCCCGTGCACCTCGCCCAGATCGCGCCCGACCTCGGGAGCGCCTCGCGCCGCCACCGCGCCGACGATCTTATCGTCGCCATGCCGCAGCAGCGTCACCAGCGCCGCGCCCATCCGGCCCGACGCCCCGTGCAGCGCGATCTTCACTGCAAGCTCCCCTGCTCGTAGCGACGCATCGCCTCGGCCACCACCGTGCGTGTCGACGCCTGCGCCGCGGTCAGCGGCAGCCGCACCGTGGCCTTCATCGCGCCCCGGTGCGAAAGCGCCGCCTTGGCCGGCACCGGGTTGGGCTCCACGAACATCGCGTCGTGCACGGGAAGCAGTGCGTAGTGCAGCTTGCGCGCCTCGTCCCACTCTTCCTCGCGCGCCGCACGGCACACCGACGCGAGCTGCGCCGGGTACACGTTCGACGTCACGCTGATCACCCCGCGCGCACCCACCGCCATCATGCCCAGCGTCAGCGCGTCGTCGCCGCACATCACGTCGATGCTGTCGCCGAAGCGCGCAAGCGTCTGCTGGCAGCGCAGGATGTTGCCCGTCGCGTCCTTGACCGCCACCACGTTCGGCGCCTTCTCCACGATGCGCGCCAGCGTGTCCGTCGTCAGGTCCACCACGCTTCGCCCCGGGATGTTGTAGAGCACCACCGGCGCTCCGCCCACCTCGCGCGCCACGCTCGTGACATGCTGGAACATGCCCTCCTGCGACGGCTTGTTGTAGTACGGCATCACGATCATCACGGCGTCCGCGCCGGCCTCGAGCGCAGCGTGCGCATGGTGGATCGACTTGGCCGTCGAGTTCGATCCCGCGCCCGCCACCACCGGCACGCGTCCCTTCGCCAGCTTGACCGTGCGCTGGATGACCTCGAGCTGCTCGGCCTCCGTGAGCGTCGGGCTCTCGCCGGTCGTGCCGCACGGCACCAGGCCGTCGATCCCCTGCTCGAGCTGACGAGCGACATGGGCTTCCAAGGCAGCGACATCGACGCGGCTGCCGTCGTCGGTGAAAGGTGTGACGAGCGCGGTGTAGGCACCAGCCATGCGTAGCTTCATGGCCGGGCAGGTTGGCCGCTCGCCAGGCCGCGATCAATCGAAATTGCGCGCTCGCGATCAGCGGGGCAACAGCCGCGGCCAGCTGCGCGGCGGCCGGAACGCCCGCTCGAACGACGGACCGTCGGCGACGGCTTCGAGATCGTCGAGCACGCCCGTGCGCAGCAGCTTGCCCCCGAGCGCCTCGTTGATCATCGGGATCAGCGACGGGTCGAATCCCATCGCCGTCGCTGCCACCCAATCGACGAGCGCTGGATCACGCCCTGCCACCAGCAGGCCCGCGTCCACCGGCGTCGCACCCAGCGGCCCCTCACCTTCCCCGGCCACGATGCCGTCGACGATCGCCAGATACCGACGCTGCGGGCTGTCGCATACGCGGCCCGATCGATCGGCGAACAGGATCGCGCGGTTCAGATCCAGGATCGTTCGCCACAGCGTTTGATTGCCCTGCCAGGAGCCGTCGATGACCTTGGGCGCGGCGGAGAACTTCGGCGCGCGCGCCACCAGCGAGTGGCCCAGCGGAAGCGGCACGCGGCTCAGCAGGTTCTCCGCCCGGTCCGACGCATCCTGCGCGCGATCGTACTCGTCGCCGCCCACGCCCGGATGGCCGGCGGTGAAGTGCGGCAGCCAGTACTTCTCGTGGCTCAGCCCGATGAACGACTTGAGCGCGAGCGTCACCCCGGTCTTCTTGTGCGTCTTGAGCTTGGGCAGGTTGATGATCACGTCGGCGTCGAGCACCGTGCCCGGGATGCCGTACTCGTGGCGCCCGCGCGCGTGGTGCACCCGCGGCGTGCTGCGGTGGCTTCGGTGGAAGCACAGACGATCGAACGGCGCCAGGTGATCCTCGAAGCGGCTGCGCTCGCCCACGTCGACCATGCGGTAGCCGCGCGGATCGCCCGGAAGCTTCTCGCGCACCAGCATGCCCAGGTTCCACGAGCGGCCCTGCCAGCGCACGTCGTCGAGGGCGAAGCGCGGCTCGAGGTGAAAGTAGCGAAGGTCGATGAAGTCGACATCGTTCCCACGCGATCGCAGGTCGGCGAGCAGCGCGCGCACGCCGAGCGGGCCCACGACCTTGTCGATCTCGCAGCCCTCGACCGGCGTATCGACCACGCGGACCCTGCCGCGCGGGCCGGCCGCGCGCAGCGCATAGTCGAGCACCGGACGAAGCAATGAGCCGTGCGTGGAGGACGCCTGGAGCTTTCGCCCTTCGATCTTCTCGTGCAGGTTGCGCGAGGACACGAAGTTGGGCTTGATGATCACGCGATCGCCGGGCGCGATGACGTCGCCCAAGGGGTTCCACTCGGGGGAGCCGGCTCGGGCGCGGTCCAGGCCCAGCGTGCGAAACAGGGTCTCGACGGCCAGGTACACCGGGTTGGGCGGGTCAAAGGGTGGCGTGTCGAAGTAGCGGAGGCCGGGCGTGCGCACCGAGGCGACGCGGCTGGCGTTGTCGGGGTGGATGTGGGCAGAGGGCATCGGGTGCGAGGCGACTGTGGCGGGGATCGGGCGGGGGATCAAGAGCAGGGGGTTGGTGAGCGCGAACCTCGGCCTCCGCCTCGGGCAAGACGACAATCGGCTTGCTCATCGTCCAGCGAGCTCGGCCAGCACGCGAGCGCGCACCTCCCGCCACTCCGAGCCACGTTGCTCTCGGCCGTCGGCTGCCGCACTACGTTCGGCCACCTCTTGCCGCCAAGCACTCGTCCAATCCCCGTCAACCTCGTCCTCGACGCTGTCGATCAGCACGTTCGCCAGCGCTAGCCGGTCCGCAGGATCCAACTCGAGCGCGGCATCTGTCAGCAGGTGAAGATCGAGTGCCACGGGACAACCGTAGCATTGGGCCAAAGGGACGACCAACGCGCCCGGGCGCAGGCTATCGAACAGGCGAGCTGTTCACGTCCGACACCCCGACCGGCCCGAGGCCCTGGCCAAGTGCCCACGTCCGAGACCTGGGGAAGCCCCGGGTGCGTCGGCCATCATCGTGATGGGCGCAGGGACCCGGGTTTTGAACGGCAGAATCGTTCACGCTGGACACCTTGACCGGTCTCGGG
>JAJZQG010000083.1 GCA_021847645.1 Myxococcales bacterium | reverse complement strand
TCCGGGTATCGCTTGCCCAGGGACTCGGCCCGCAGCGCACCTTCCGAATACCCGATGACCGTCATGCCCGACGGCTCCAGCTCGCGCCCCTGCTGCTCGGCGACCGCAGCGATCGCGGCTTCGATGCGGCGCTCGAGGATCGGGATGTTCGGCCCCCAATGATGCTGTCTGGGGTTCTTCTCGCAGGGGACGTCGGCCTGGAGCGATATCGTCGTAGCGCGGGCCGAGGCCGCCTCGCCGAATGCGTCGATGCCCGCCAGCGGATCGCCGCAGCGCCCGTGCAGGTAGATGATGACCTTGTGGGACTCGCCTGTCGCGGGAAGCACGTAGGCGGCAAGATCGCGCGGGACCCGGACCTTCTGGTGCGCGGGCGCCGTGGGGCCGGTGGCCGACGCCGCCGCGGGCCACAGGGTGCACGCAGCGCAAAGCGCGGCAAGAGAAAGCAGGGAACGTCGCATGGCAGTCGCCGTCGGTCCGACCAGGGAGTCCTCCCAGATGTAGCGCGATCGCCGGGACCGCTCAAGAAAGCTGCAGCGGTGCGCCGAGTTCGCACAAGGAGGCCAGTTGCGCCTCCGGCCGCAGGTAGCAGTCGAGCAGCCCCCGTCGTGCTCCCTGGACCAGGGCATATTCGTTCGGCTCGATCGCCGCGCACAGCTCCCGGCAATCGTAGTTGAAGCACAGGAACGGCCTGGCCTTCAGCTCACAGGCGCTTGTGCCCAGGAAGCGGCACGTGTCCTCGCTCACGCGCTCGGGTGCCTCGAGACTGCCCAGCACACGATTCAGGACTTGCGATCGAGCAGGATGACGTTGGAGCGCGAGCGCGATTCTCCCACGCTGGTGACGTAGATGGCCGGCCGATCTTGCACGGGGCAGACCTTCTCGCAGGTGCCGCATCCGATGCACAGCGAGGGGTCCACCCGCGGATGCTGGAGCTTGACGGTTTTCATGGCGGGCGGGCTGCCGTCGGGCCCGGGCTTGTTGTCGCGCAGCGGCACCTCGACCTGCTCAGTCCAGATGGCCTTGGGTGATGTGGGACAGAACTCCTCGCACACGATGCAGGGTGTTTGCATGGCCCACGGAAGGCAGCGTCCGTAGTCGTAGAACGCCGTGCCGAGGCGAATGGGCGGCCCGTCGATCCCCAGCTTCTCCTTCTCGGTGAAGTGCCGGATCGCGCCGGTCGGACAGACCTGCCCGCACAGTACGCAGGAATGCTCGCAGTAGCCGATTCGCGGGATGAGGATCGGCGTCCAGAGACCCTCGATTCCGGCCTCGAGCAGGGCAGGGTGCAGTGCGTTGTTGGGACAGACCTTCATGCACTCGCCGCATCGGATGCAGCGGGCCAAAAACTCGCGCTCTTCGATGGCTCCCGGGGGCCGGATGACCTTCGCGTCGTAGTTGACGTCGAGCGTGTCCGCGGCGCGCGTCGCGGGCACCATGGCGACTCCGGCCGCCACGCTTGCCAAGGCCGTGCGTCGCTGCGTGTCGGGCCGGCTGACCGTGCTCTTGCGGTGAGGCAGGAACCCGAACTTGATGACGTCCTCCGGACAGGCATTCTCGCAGTTCAAGCACACGTGGCACTCGTCCTGGCGCCACTTGACGCCGCCCTGGGGGCTGTCGGCGCCCTGGCAATGCAGCAGGCACAGGTTGCAGTCGGTGCACTTCGCATGGTCCTTCTGCATGCCGAACAGCGCGAAGCGCGAGGTCACGCCGAGCAGCGCGCCGAGCGGGCACAGCACGCGGCACCAGAACCTGGGGATGACGCGATTCATGAACAGCAGCGCGACGAACACCACGCCGACGATCCAGCCGTCGTGGTAGTGGAATTGGGAGGACTGCCAGAGCGTCCTGGAGAGCACGGCCTGGGCGAGGTCCGCGGCGCCTTGCAGGGCGCGGACGTTGGAGTCGGCGGCGAGACGGATGGCGGCGCCGGCCACGTATTGGAGGCTGGGGAGCACGGACATGCCGAGCCCGCGTACCGCGAGCGCGATGGGATCGAAGATGCCGCCGAAGGCGCTGCCGGCCACGGCGGCGGCGAGGAATGCGTACAGCAGGTAGTACTTGACGCGCTGCCGGACGGGGTGGGTGCGGTTGGCCGAAATGCGTGCGGCGCCCTTGTTCTTGCGCGAGGGCAGCACCCAGGCGAAGAAGTGGTGCAGTGTGCCGAAGGGGCAGATCCAACCGCAGAACGCCCGGCCGAACACCAGGGTGACCGCGATGGTCGCCAGGGCCCACAGCAGTCCGCGGTACAGCGTGTGAACCGACAGCAGCGTGACCAGGGCGGCGAACGGATTGATGAGGAAGAAGAGCTCGACGGGCCATGGCAGCCGGACCGGCACGTCCGCGGCGGCGCTGAACGAGCCGCGGAACGTCGTCTGAGTCAGGAAGTACAGGAACACGGCCAGGGAAACGCCCTGCGTGATCCGTCGCGCCCATCGCGCCGCCCGGATGCTCTTGCGTGCTGGGATGCCCGAGCCCGGAAGCTTCTTCCTTCCAGACTTGGAGGGTGCCGGTCCTTGGGCAGAGTCGCCCGCGAGCTTGGCTGGTTGCATGATCAGTGGCTTCGGGCGCGCAGGTTACTTCGCGCGGCGCGACCCGTCGAGGCCGACGTGGGGCGGGCGCGCGGCGCAGCATTCGCCCTGGGAGCCTTCGGAACAGGATTCCCCGAACGCTCGACCCGTGGCGATTCGCCCCACGGGGCAGATCGCCACGCACGCCGTCCGGTGCCGAACGCTCCCGGAGCGCTGCAGGTTGCCACGAATGCCGGCTGCAACGGTTGTGTCCGAGACCGGATGCACGAGCCCGACCAACGACGCTGCGTTGGAGCAGGAGTTGCACGGACGCAGGCCAACATGGCCGAGCTTCCCGGCGCTGCCGACCAAACGCCTGCTCCTGCGGTCAGTCGCACCCAGGCGGTCTTGTTGTCGATTGCCATGCTGGCCGCGTTTGCAGCGGGCGACTACGTCACTGGCCCCTTCGTCGGTTTCGACCTGTTCTACCTGGCCCCGGTGATCGTGCTGGCGTGGTTCCACGGTCGCCCTGCCGGCTTCGTCATGGCATTCGCCCAGTCCATCGTCTGGGCCGCTGTTCTGAGCGCGTCGGGACAGCCACACGCGCATTGGGCCATGTGGTTCTGGAACATCGCCATGCGCTTCGCGATGTCCGGCTTCATCGTATGGCTGCTGTCGCGCCTCAAGGCGCAGATGGCGGAGCAGAAGCGGCTCATCGCGGAGCTGGAGCGCGCGGGCGCCGAGATCAAGCAGCTTGGCGGGCTTCTGCCGATTTGCGCCTGGTGCAAGAAAGTCCGAGACGACGAGGGCTACTGGCAGCAGATCGAGCAGTTCATTTGCGAGCACACCGACGCCACCTTCACGCACGGCATCTGCCCGGAATGCGCCCGCACGCTCATGGAGTCATCGCCTCGTCACGGCAGCTCTAAACCTCACGGACCTTGAGCTTCGTCCAATCCATCGTGCCGATGCCGCGGCGCTGTGCCAGCTTCAGGTAGCCGACGTCCTCGGGCTTCAAATTGAGGAGCGTGCTTGCGTACGCGTCGGCCGCGACCTGATCTACGCTCGCGATGATCGTGTCCATCTGCCGCGTGTCGCCCAGGTTGCCCCCCTGCGGGCCGTTGCGCACCAGCACGCGCATGGCGTCCACTACCGTGAGCGTGGGACGCATGAACGTGGCGAGATCCGTGATCGACGTGTCGATGTCCTGGTGCAGGCGGTTGCGTCGGCCGCCCAGCAGCCCGTACCAGTTCTTCATCGCGCAGGTCAGCTTCGCGAGGCCGTGGTGCTTGGCAACGGGAACGTTGATGACCTTGTCGGCCTCGATGATCGGGGTCAGGATGGGCCACTCGTCGAGCACCTCGCCGTGCATGCGAATGCTGCGCAGGTAGTTGTCCGAGGGCAGGATGACCTGCGCCCCCGCGGCGGTAGCCTTCTCCGCGATCCCGGAGCGCTGGAAAGAGCGCTGGGGCTCGTTGCAGGAGTTGTCCGTGACCACGACCTTGCGCGCCCCGGCGTCGAATGCGGCCTTGACCAGCGCGGCGACCACGTCCGGGTTGGTGTTGGCCGCTTGCGACGGGGTTCGGTCCCAGCCGATGTTCGGCTTGATGGCGACCACGTCTCCTCGGGAGATGAACCGTCCCAACCCGCCGATGGCGGTCAGGGCCTTTGCGGTGAGCGCGGCCGGGTCGGACAGGCCCTTGGCGATGACGAACTCGGGCTGATCGGCGGACGGAGCCACTCGGAAGTCGCGTACTTGCCGGCTGGCGGACGACTTGCTCTGGGCGTTCGCGTTCCTATCCCAGCGCCACAGCCCGACGGTCGCGGTAGCGGCGAGCACGCCGGCCGTCGCGCCGATTCGCGTGACAGCGTCGCGACGGGAGATCGGATCGGCCATGGGAGATTCGTAGCGCCAAAGCGTCGCGGCGGCCAGGGGCCGTGGGAGGATGGCCGGTCCCGGCGCTCATGGAGAATTCGGGCAGCGATAGGGGTCAATCGCCCTACGGGTTCAGGCTTGGCGGCGCAGGAGACCGGCCGTAGACTGCACACGCTCATGCGAGGACGGTCGAGCCGGTCGTCGTTCTTCGCGGGGCGGGGGAGACACGCCATGCCCATCCAGAGCTCCAGGGCGAGGATTTCGGACGGCCAGTACGTGGTCGTGCGCGCGGTCGACCGCAGCCGGGATCTGGCTGCGCTCTTGGCCTTCTTGGAGGCGCTTCCTGCGGAGGTGCGCCAGACGCTGCCGTACGACGTGCGCGATCCGCGGATCGTGGATGCGCACCTGGCGCAGATCGACGGCCAGCACCATTGGCGGGCGATTGCGTTGCTCAACGACTTGATCGTGGCGGACGCGTCGCTGGACCGCGAGCCGTTCGGCTGGGCGCGGCATGTGGCGCTGTTTCGGGCGGTGGTCCGGCCGGACCTGGAGCGGCGGGGATTGCGCCACCTCCTGTGCGACTGGCTGATCGAGGCCGCGCGCGAGGCGGGTGTGGAGCGGTTGACCGCCGAGGTGCTGGCCGACCACGGCCACGAGGTTCGCGTGCTCGAGCGGCTGGGGTTCGTTCAGGAGTTCACGCGCAGGTCGTTTGCCAAGGGCCTGGACGGGCGGTTGCACGACGTGTTGGTCCTGTCGAACGATCTGGACGTGGTGTGGCGTCAGCTCGAGGACCATCTATCGGACATGGACAGCTACTTTCCCGGGATGGCGGGGCGCAACTGACCGACCTGCACATTTTTTCTCCTGCCCGGCGGCAGGTGCTTGCACAGCCCAGGTCCGACGCGTAAACTGCGCAGCCTTCCGGAGCCAACCCCGCTCCGGGATCGCATCCCTGCGAAGACAAGAGCCTCGATCGCCGAGGCCGTGAGGTCGTGATGAAGGACAACATTCACCCCAAGTACGTACCCGCCCTGATCACCTGCGCGTGCGGCGCGGTCTACGATACACGCTCCACCCACGGTGACTTCTCCGTCGACGTCTGCGCGGCGTGCCACCCGTTCTACACGGGCCGCATGAAGCTGGTCGACACCCAGGGTCGTATCGAACGCTTCCGTCGCAAGTACGGCACCAAGAGCGAGCCGACCGCCTAGCCGCTCCGCCCCCTTCCCAATTCGTCGAACCGATCCCAGACTGACAGCATGTCATCGAACGGGTCTCCGACCGCGAACGACGGCCGGCCTTACATCGGCGGCCAGGCCGTCATCGAGGGCGTGATGATGCGCTCGCCGCGGTCGTTCTCCATCGTGGTGCGTCGCCGCTGGGGTGCGCTGTCGGTGCGCGAGCGCGGCATGCCCCACGGGCGCAAGGGGCCGCTGTCCTGGCCGCTGGTGCGCGGCATGGCGACGCTGGTCGAGGCGTTGCGGCTCGGCTCGCAGTCCTTGCGGTACTCGGCGGAAAAGTTCGAGGCGGATCTGGAGGCCGAAGATCGCGGCGTGGCTGCACCCGATCAGCCCGAAGCCCCCAAGAAGGCGTCGTCGGGCGGCACCGGCGTAGTCAACACGTTGACCGCGTGGCTGGTGGCGCTGGCGACCTCGGATCTGGAGCCTGGCCAGCAGGAGGCGGATCCCTCCTCGAAGTCCCGCGGCGCGTTCACCTGGGTCGCGTTGCTCGTGGCCATGGCGCTGTTCGTCGCCCTGCCGCAAGCCGCCACCGAGGGCGTGAGCCGTCTGTTCCACCTGGGCCTCGACATCCGCGCCCCGCTCTTCCAGCTCATCACGGGCGCCTTCAAGCTCGCCATCGTGTTGGGCTACATGCTCGCGATCCGTCGGATCCCCGAAATCCGCCGCGTCTTCCAGTATCACGGCGCCGAGCACAAGGCGATTGCTACCTACGAAGCCGGCGTGGACCTGACCGTGGACAATGCCCGCGGCCGCTCGCGGCTCCATCCGCGCTGCGGAACGACCTTCCTGGTCATGGTCGTGTTCGTCTCGATTCTGGTCTTCACGGGCATCGGGCCCCTGCTGCCCAAGGTGGGAATCGGCCGCCTGGCCGAGAACGTGATCTTCTTCTTCATGAAGCTGCCGTTCCTGCCCTTGATCGCCGCGATCACCTACGAGATCCAGCGTCTGACCGCGCGCTACTGCCTGACCGGCCCCCTGCGCCTGACCCTGTATCCGGGCTTTGCCGTGCAGGGCATCACCACCATCGAGCCCGACGACACCCAGCTCGAGGTCGCTCTGGCGTCGCTGCGCGCGACCCTGTGGCGCGAGCAGGCGCCGTCCGGCGAGGAGCCCGGCGAGCTCGACACCACGTTCGGCACCTTCGAAGAGCTGATGGGAGCGCGCCGTCGCGCCTCGGCCGAGGGCGCGCTGCAGCAGCAGGAGTCCGATGCTACCGCGTGAGAAACTCGACGGCCTGGTTCGTCGCGCAGAGGAAATCGACCGACTCCTGTGCGAGCCGGAGGTGATTGGCGACTACCAGCAGGCCCAGAAGCTCAACAAGGAACGCGCGTACCTGCAACCGATCGTGGAAACGTACTCACGGCTGCGCGCCGCCGAGAGCCAGCTTTCCGATGACAAGGCGTCGCTCGCGGACCCGGAGCTGCGCGAGTTGGTCGAGGCCGAGATCCCGGAGCTGGAGGCGAAGGTCGGCAGCCTCGAGTCCGAGCTGGAGTTGCTGCTCCTACCGCCCGATCCCAACGACCAGCGCAACACTATCGTCGAGGTCCGGGGCGGCGAAGGCGGCGAGGAGGCGGCCCTGTTCGCCGCGGACCTGTTCCGCATGTACCTGCGCTACGCAGAGACCAAGAAGTGGAAGGTCGAGGTCCTGAGCCTGAGCGAGGCCTCCGCCGGCGGCTACAAGGAAGTCATCGCCCTCATCGTCGGCCAGTCGGTCTACTCGCGCATGCGCTTCGAGGCAGGCGTGCACCGCGTGCAGCGCGTGCCGGTCACCGAGGCGCAGGGGCGCATCCACACCTCCACCGCCACGGTCGCCGTGCTGCCCGAGGCCGAGGACGTCGAGGTGCAGATCGACGAGAAGGACCTCAAGATCGACATTGCCGCCTCGGGCGGGCCGGGCGGCCAGGGCGTGAACACCACGAACAGCGCGGTGCAGATCACGCACATTCCGACCGGCATGATCGTCAAGTGCCAGGACGAGCGCTCTCAGATCAAGAACAAGGCCAAGGCTCTCAAGATCCTCAAGAGCCGGCTGCTCGACATCGAGCGCGAGAAGCGCGATGCCGAGCTCAGCGCCGAGCGGCGAGGCATGGTGGGCTCGGGCGAGCGCTCGCAGAAGGTGCGCACCTACAACTTCCCGCAGAACCGGGTGACCGATCACCGCATTGGCCTGACCCTGCACAAGCTCGACCGCGTCATCGAAGGTGACCTGGACGAGCTCATCACCGCGCTTCGCACGCACCATCAGGCTGCGCTGCTGCGCGCTTCCGCGGAGCCGCCGTCGATGCGTCCGCAGGCAGGGCCGTGAAGCCGCGCAAGGCGAGGCGCAATGCCCCCGCGTCCGAGGCCGTGTGCCCCGAGGGGCTGCTGTGCGCGCTGGCGCTCGATCCGTGCAGCGTGCCGCGCAACCGCCACTTCCTCTTGTACACCGCGGCATCAGCCAGGGCGGCGCATCGTCGCGCCGGTGCGTTGCGCAGGCTCAAGCGCCTGGTCTCCGACATGCTCCAGCGAGGCGCGCCGCCCATCGACATCGACGAGCACGAGGGCGGGCTGCGTCTGCGCTACCACGACCAAACGCTCTCGCTTCACCGCGCCGTGGCGCTCGGTCCGCTGGAGGCGTCGCTGTTGCGCTGCATGCTCGGGCACAACGCGATCGGCCAGCTGAGCCCGGAGCAGCAGGACCGGGAGCGCGTGCGTGCGGCGCTCAGGACGGTGGACGCGCGCTATGGGATCGACCCGGAGCGGCTGGTGGCCTGAGGCAGGATCGGAGGGCTAGGCATCGATGTGCATCTTCTGCCGGATCGCGGCCCACGAGCTGGGGGCGCGGATCGTATACGAGGACGACGACGTGGTGGCGTTTCACGACGTGCACCCGCAGGCGCCGACGCACATGTTGGTGATACCGCGCAAGCACGTGGTGTCGCTGAACGAGGCGACGGAGGCGGACGCGGCGCTGCTGGGCAAGGTGCTGCTGGTGGCGAGCAAGGTGGCGCAGGAGCAGGGGCTGGGCGGGTCGGGCTACCGCGTGGTGCTCAACACGGGGCCGAACGCGGGGCAAAGTGTATTTCACGTGCACGCGCACGTGCTCGGAGGCCGGGGGATGGGGTGGCCGCCGGGATGATGCGAGCCGCGGGAGATGAGCGCCGGCGCGTGCGGCGAGAGCTTCGTAGGGCGAAAGATCGCGGGCGGGCGCGCACCGCCTTGACAGGCGATCAGCGGGACGTCTAGATGCCGGCGACGGTTGCCGAGGTGTGACCGAGCAGCAGTGAGGAGTGGTTCGATGGCGGATGTCGATCATGACGAGGTTCGGAGCTTCACCCAGCTTCACGCGCGGTTGCGCAAGGAGGCGACCCCGCTTCTCGCCCGGCTTCTGCCTCTCACGCTCCTTCGCCAGTGGATGATCGAGCAGCGTCAGGGCAACAAGTACCGCAACGATCCGAAGCGCCTGCTGCGCTCGATCCTGAGCAAGGATCCGCCGCCGGATGCGTGGCTGATCACCAAGGCCGCGCTCGAGCTGTACTTCCACGCGACCCAGAACGCGGTGCCGATGATCGTCAAGTACTGCCGACGGGTGGGGCTCGAGGTCGACGATCAGGCCACGCTGGCGCAGGACGCGGAGCCCTGGGGCGTGAGTGACGATCGGGCGCTGGAGGCCTACGAGGCGTTCAAGAGCGAGTACGAGCAGCATCCGTTTGCGCTCTACGGGCTGTACTTCGCGGGCATGTCGGGCTGGGAGCGGCACGGCAAGCTGGTGGAGGCAGCGCTTCGGGATCTGAAGGAAGCGTTGGCGAAAGAAGCGGCCTCGAAGGCGGACGAAGCCAAGATCGAGGCGTAGGGGAAGGCCTCGGGCGCGGGGCTGGTCCGCACGCGCGCGAGGCGCGAGGCGATCGACGCGCTGCAAGCGGCTTCCGACTCGCGTCGAAGGCTGTCGCGGGCGCGTCGAAGGGCCTTGTGGGCGCGTCGAAGGGCCTTGCGGGCGCGTCGAAGGGCCTTGCGGGCGCGTCGAAAGGCCTCTGGAGTTCTTTTCGCCGCGCACTGGCCGAGGGAGCGTGCCGCGCACCGTCTGCTGAGGCGCTGCGTGGCAGGTCGTTGACAGCGCCCTGCCAGCGGGTTACTGGTTCAACCACTCAATCAGATGCCCACTGCAGCGCCCGCCCCTGCCGCCATCGAGCCCGTCGAACGCGCCACCATCGTAGAGCTCGTGGTCAATTCGCTGCGCGGCAAGATCCTGCTCGGCCAGCTGCCCGTCGGCTCGCGCTTGCCCGCCGAACGCGACCTGGCCCGCTCCCTGGGCGTCAACCGTCTCACGCTTCGCGCCGCCCTCTCCCGCCTCCAGGCACTGGGGCTCATCATCGTGCGTCACGGCACGGGCACCGTCGTGGCCAACTGGCGCGAGACCGCCGGCCTCGAGACCCTCTCGTTCCTGCTGCGCACGGGCGATCCCCGCGACCCCACCTGGCGCACCTATCTCGAGCACCTGCTCGAGATTCGTCGCATCATCGCCGCGGAGACCGTCGCCCTCGCCTGCCAGCGTCGCACCGACGCCGACCTCGCCGACCTTCGCCGCGTGGTCGAGGAGGCGCGCGCCCACACAGCCGATCCCGTCGCGTTTGCAGCGCGCGACGTGCGCATCGCTCGGGCGGTGGTCCGCGTGTCGCGCAACCTGGGCTTCGAGCTTCTGCTCAACATGCTCGCGCCGTTCCCGGAGCTGCAGCCCGAGGTGGCGCGTGCGATGTACCCGGACCCGGTCGAGCACATGAAGCACCACGAGGCGGTGCTGGCGCTGCTCGAGCAGGGCGAGCCCGAGACCGCGCGCGGCTTCGTTCGCGCGGCGCTCGAGCAGCAAGACCGGGCCACGCTCGACCGGCTTTCCTCCACGGCGCGCAGATCCGCGCGCTCGTCTGCGAACAAGCCCGCTGCGCGCAAGCGCGCGAGCTCCACCTGACGCGCGGCTTCGGCCGCATCGCGAACCCGTGAGGTCTGCATGAAGCTGCTGCCCATCGAACGACGCTGGATGCACGGAGTGCTCGACGCGATGTTCCCGCGCAACGCATCGCCCGAGCTGCCGCTCGGCGTGATGGATCTGGATGTCGATGCGTTCCTCGACGACATGATCACGAGCCAGACGCTCATCGGCGCGATGGGCCTTCGTGCCTGCTTCGCGTTCGTGGCGTGCTCACCGGTGCTGACGATGCGCGAGCCACGCACGCTCGGCGCGCTCGCCGCGGATGGCCGCGAGGAGGCTCTCGGCAAGCTGTACAAGTCGCGCTTCTACCTGGTGCGCCAGTTCGTGATGCTCGCCAAGGCCACGGGCGCGATGCTGTATTGCACGGCTCCCCAGTCTCGCAGCGTGATGGTCTCGGCAGCCGCCAGCAAGGAGCAGGGCCATGAGCACGCTTGACCTCGACGCTTTCAGCCGCATGCCGACCGCTGCGGAGACCGAACCGCCGGGCGCGTTTCCGGATGACCCGGAGAGCCTGCCGGCGGGCAGCGTGGTGGATGGCGCGACGATCGTCGGAACCGAGGAGCAGGAGTTCGACTTCGTGGTGGTGGGCTCCGGCGCGGCGGGCGGCGTGGCGGCGCACGTCCTGGCCGACGCGGGCTTGCGCGTAGCGATCGTGGAGGAAGGCGCGTGGTTCAGGACGCGCCAGTTCCAGCTGTCGGTTCAGCCGGCCTTCAAGGCGCTGTACCGCGACGCGGGCGGGTTCGTGATCCAGGGGCGCACGTTCATCCCTCTGCTGCAGGGCGTGTGCGTGGGCGGCGGCACCACGGTCAACTCGGCGATCGCCTGGCGTCTGCCCGACGACGTGTACGCCGACTGGGGCGCGCGCTTCGGCCTGGAGAACGTGCTCAACGAGCGCAATCTCGGTCCGTGCTTCGAGGACCTCGAGAGGACGCTGAACGTGCACCCGGTCGAAGAGGAGATTCTGGGGCGCAACAACACGCTCATGCGCGACGGCATGGTGGCGCTGGGGATTCGTCCCCACGTGATCGATCGGTACGCGCGAGGTTGCCGCGGCTCGGCGCGCTGTGCGCAGGGCTGCCCGAACGGCGCGAAGCTTTCGACCGCGTTGACCTACGTGCCCTGGGCGTTGAAGAAGGGCGCGCGCCTGTTCACGCAGGCCAAGGTCCAGCACGTGATCGTCTCGGGCGGGCGCGCCAAGGGTGTCGTGGCGGCGACCGCGGGCAAGGGCACGCTACGGCTGCGGGCGACCCGCGGCGTGGTGGTGGCGGCCAGCACGGTGCAGACGCCCAACCTGCTTCGTCGCAGCGGGCTCAAGTCCAAGGCGATCGGTCAGAACTTCATGGCGCATCCGGGCGTGGGGCTCGGGGCGTTCTACGGCGACGACGTCTCGTCGAACCGCGGCGTGACCCAGGCCATGGAGACGATCCATTTTCGTCGGACGCACCGCTTCAAGCTGGAGTCGATCGCGCTGGCGCCCGAGTTGGCCGCGGTGCGCATCCCGGGGTTCGGCGCGAACCTGGTCCGTCGCCTGGCCGACTTCCGTCGTCTCGCTATCTGGGGTGTGCAGGTGCGCGCGTATGCCACGGGCAAGGTCGACTCGTTCGCGGGGGCCGATCGGGTGCGCTACACGCTGGGGCCGGAGGACGTGCGCATCGCCAAGAAGGGGCTGCGCACCCTGGCCGAGATCGCGTTCGCCACCGGGGCGCGCGAGGTGATGCCCGGCATTCACGGCTTGCCCGAGACACTGACCTCGCCCGATCAGCTGGGGCTGATCGATCAGGCGCCGGACGATCCGCGTCACTACATGTTCATCGCCACGCACCTGTTCGGCGCGGCGCGCATGGGGCCCGATCGCGGGACCAGCGCGGTGGGCCTGGACTTCGCGACGCACGAGGTCGAGCGCTTGTTCGTGGTGGACTCGAGTGTGTTTCCCTCCAACATCGGGGTCAACCCGCAGCACGCGATCATGGCGGTGGCGATGCTGGCGGCGCGGGGCATCGCGGCCAGAGCCTGACGCAGCACGAGCGAGCGCTGCCGGCCAGTTCGCGCCGGCGGCGGGCGAAGCGGCCTTTACCTGGGGCAGCGTGCGCGGGCATGATGCGCGCCGCATGTGCTCGAGGTGCGCCATCCTGCTTGCCGTGGCGACCGTGTTGGCGGTCGGCTGCTCTCGCGGGAGCAAGGAGGTTGCACCGCGCGAGCCACCGCACTTTGCGCGCCAGTTCGAGCTCGGTCCCTTGCTCAAGGGAAGCGTTCACATCCACACGAGCCTGAGCGACGGCGACAGCAGTCCGGCCGAGGTGGCGCGGTGGTATCGGGAGCACGGCTACGCGTTCATCGCGCTCACGGACCACAACCGCGTGACCGACGAGGCGACTGCGAAGGAGCTCTCGAGTCCAGACTTCACGGTGCTGCGCGGCGAGGAAGTGAGCATGTGGCACGCCGGCCGCCAGGTGCACGTCAACGCCCTGTGCACGCGCAAGACCATTGGCGGAGGGGATTTCGCGAGCGCTGCCGAGGCGATTCGGCGTGCCGTCCGGCTGACCAGCCAGCAGGGCGGCGTGGCGTTGATCAACCATCCGAACTTCGATTGGGCCGTTTCGATCGACGACGTCGGTGCCTTCGCGGGTGCTGCGCTCATCGAGGTCGCCAGCGGTCACCCCTACGTGCGATCCAAGGGCGACGCCGCGCACCCGTCGCACGAGGCGATGTGGGACGCCGCGTTGTCACGAGGGATCGATCTGATGGGCGTGGCGGTGGACGACATGCATCACGTCGATCAATGCGGCGAGCCGTCGGCGTACCCGGGAAAGGGCTGGGTGTTCGTCTCCACATCGTCGAGCGACCCGGACATGATCTGCGACGCGCTGCGTGACGGGCTGCTGGTCGCGTCGACCGGGCCGTCGCTCGAGCGGGTGGAGGTGCGCGGCGCCCGGTACGTGGTGGTGCCGGCCGAGCCGGACGCGAAGGTGACGTTCATCGGGGCGTCGGGCGTGCTGGCGACGGGGGTGACGAGCTACGAGCTGCGCGGGAACGAAGGCTGGGTGCGGGCGCGGGTGGACGCGACCGGCGACACGCAAGCATGGACGCCGGCGGTTCGGGTTGCGCCGTAGGTGGCGGCCCGCCACCTGCAGCCCGCGCGATCGGGGCGCCAGGTCGGAGCTGGAGCGTCGCGTGCAACGGCGCACCGAGGAGCTCGATCGCGCCCAGCGCGAGCTGAATCGCGGGCGTTGAGCCGCCGTCTCCACGTTCCCTTGCGCGAGCGGGCGCTGTAGGCTCCGGTCGTGGCGTCGCTCGCGGACAGTGTCGGAAACTGGCTCGGAAGGGTGGCGATCCTGGCGCGTGGCGCGGAGGACGAGCGTCGCGAGGCGGTGCGTGCGCTGGAGCGCGGCGATGCGCTGGGGGCCAGGGAGCACTCGCGGGAGCTGCTGCACAAGGCGCCGGGCTCGCCGCTGGGGCTGGCGCTGCTCGCCGAGTCGTGCGAGCGCGCGTTTCTGTACGACGAAGCGACCTCAGCGTTGCGCCAGCTGTGTGAGACGGCGCCGTGGCGTGGCGAGCTGTGGGTGTCGCTCGCCGAGATGCTAGAGCGGGTCGGTGCACCGATCGCGGAGGTCAGCCGCGCGTATCAGAACGGCCTCGACCCCGACGCTCCGTCATCGGTTCGTCGCACCGCCTTGCTCAAGCTGGCCGACCTCGATCTGGCTGCGGGCGACCCCTGGCGTGCGAGCCGCTGGCTGGAGGCATTGCGCATGTTCTCGGGCGAGTGGGACATCGCGTTGCGTCGGCTCGAGGTTGCCGTGGCGCTGGGTGACCGGGACATGGCCACCATCGCGCTCGACGATCTGGGCGAGCCCGAGGCCCTGGATGGCCGGACGGCGCTGGCGTGCGCGCGAGGGCGATGGATGCTGGGCGAGCCGGGTGTGCTCGATCTACTCGTGCGCGCGTACATTCTCGACGCTCTCGGCGCGGAGCAGGCGCTCGCGTCGTACATCTCGACGAGCCGCGACGCGGTGGAGGTGACGCGTGTGCGCGAGTTGTTGACGGCGGACGGCCGTGTGCAGGAGCCGGCGTTCGCGTTGGCGCTGGCGCATGCGGAGGGGCGCACGGACGACGCGCAGGACATTCTCGAGTCGATCGCGAAGGCCGGGGATCGGGGCGCGGCCAAGTCTCTGTATGACATCGCGATCGAACGAGGTGACGACGATGCATTGACGGCAGCGGTCGAGGCGTTGGGCGATGGCGCTCCGTCGGACGGCACGCAGCTGGGGGCCGCGCTGCGGTCCCTGGCCGAGGGGCGGAGCATCGAGGCCGTTTCGTTGCTCGACGCGCTGGCGACATCCAGACCGCAGACGGAGGCGTTCGCCGACAGGCTGCGCACGAGGGCGTACGCAGCGTGGATCGGTGCAGCCGAGAACGAAGGTTTGCAGCCGTTGCTCACAGAGCTGCGCAGGCTGGCGTCGTCGCTCGATCGGCTGGAGCTCGCCGCGGAGTGCGAGACCCTGGCCATCGAGATGGAGCGTCCGCTGCGTGTGGCGGTGGTGGGCGAGTTCAACGCGGGCAAGAGCACGTTCATCAATGCGCTCATCGGGGCGGACGTGGCGCCGACGGGCGTCCTGCCGACCACGGCGTCGCTGCACTGGCTGTCGTGGGCGCCGGATGCGTTCGCGCGCATCGTGTCGGTGGATGGGCCGGATCGCATCGTGGGGCACGCGGCGCTCAAGGCGGCGCTGAGGGAGATGCAGGCGTCCGGGCAGAAGATCCGGCAGGTGCACATCTGCGCGCCGATCGAGCGGTTGCGTCGCATCGAAGTGCTCGATACGCCGGGGTTCAACGCTCCGGAGACGGATCACATCGAGGCGGCGCGTCGCGCGTTCCGCGAGGCGCACGTGGCGTTGTGGCTGATGGACGGCTCGCAAGCGCTCAAGGACAGCGAGCGCAAGGTGCTCGAGCAGATCCGCGATCTGGGCACCCCCGTGTTGGTGCTCGTGAACAAGTGCGATCGGTTGTCCGACGAGCAGGTCGTATCGGTGGTCGCCGCGGTTCGCGAAGGCATGGCGCAGGCCGCGCTGCCGACCATCGCGCCATCGGTGGGGTTCTCGGCCAGGCTGGCGCTGGCGGGGCGGCTGGGCGACGACGCTTCACGTGCGGCGTCGCGCTGGGACGACGTGGAGGAGCTGTTGTCCGCGCAGGTGGTCAATCGCAGCGACACGTTGCGGCGGGAGGCGGTGTTGCGCAAGGCCGGGCGCGTGGCCCGGGAGCTCGACGAGGTCGCCGGGTCGCGTCGCGGCGAGGCGCCAGGTTCGGGGGCGAGCAGCCAGGGGCGGGCCAAGGCCCTGTCGAGGCTCGAGTCGCTCGACCGCACGGCGCTTGAGCGCATGGCGCAGCACCTCGAGCCGGCGATCGCCCAGATTGCGTCGGATCTGCAGCCGCTGACCGTGGCCGGGGTGGGGCTGTCGGACGCATACGCGCATGCGTACGCCGAGGCGCGTTTCGTCGCGCGGATGACCGGCCCGATGGTCTCGGAGCTCATGAGCGAGGCGCAGGTCGGCGAGCCCGATGGCGAGCCGATGCGAGGGGCGGTGGCGGCTACGCTGCGCGGGGCGGCGTCGACGATGCGCGAGCCAGGGCGGTTGGCGGAGCTGGCGGGGGGCAGGTTGGTGCGCGCGTGTGCGATCGCTGCGCTCGACCGGCTGAAGGAGGTGACGGTGACGAGGGAGGAGCCGGCGGCGGAGGCGGTGCTGCGGGCGCGGATCGGCTCGCTCCGGGCGGCAATGCAGGGAGGGAGGGGCTGATGCGACGCTGCCACGAGGTTCAGCGCGCGCTTCGGCCGGCGGTGCGCGGCTGCCCGGTTCGTCTCTTGCTCTCGACGCACGGGTCGGGCACGGTGGGGCGGTGAGGCTTCGTCGCACCTGGTTGCTCTGGGTCCCCGCCGCCGTGGGGGGCGTCGGCCTATTGTGCGTGCCGCGCGTTCAGGCCGAGCCGATCGCGTCGTTCGACGGCGAGGCGGTTTCGGTTCGAGCCGAGCAGCTCGACATCGACGTGCAGAAGGGCACGGCGACGCTGACGGGCAACGTGGTGTTGGAGCGTGGCGATCTGACGGTGAGCTGTGCGCGGGTGGACGCCAAGTACGACAGCGCGCCGAACATCACGTGGGCGATCGCGACGGGCGGGGTGCGTGCGCAGGTTCGGGGGATGGCGGCGCAGGCGCAGGAGGCTGAGCTGTTGATGGGGCAACGTCGTCTGGAGCTGCGCGGCGGGGTGCGGGTGTCGCGCGGAGGCGCGTGGATGACGGCCAGGGAGGCCGAGATCGATCTGGAAACCAAGCGCGTGCGTCTCGAGCAGGTGCAAGGGGCGATCCCGTTTCCTTCTGCTGCGCCGTCGAGCCGTGCGGTGCCGTCGGCCGGGTCGGGAGCTGGCGCCGGGCCGTGAAGCAGGAGTCGGTGCTACGGGCGGAGGGCATTGTGGTGCGTCACGGTGCCGCAAGCGTGCTTCGGGGTATCGACCTCGAGGTGGGGGAGGGCGCGGTGTTGTTGGTGCTGGGCCCGACCGGGGTGGGCAAGACGACGCTGTTCAGGGCGCTGGTTGGGGAGGGGACGCAGGAGCAAGGGCGGGTGTGGCTGCGGGGCAGGGATGTGACGCGGCTGCCGCTGTGGGAGCGGGCGAGGCTGGGGATGGGGTACATCCCGCAGACGCCGAGCGTGCTGGCGGACCTGACGGTGCGGGGCAACTTGGAGACCTATGTTCGGCTGGCTGGGCGAGGGGGGCCTGGGGTGGGGCACTGGGCGGAGTTGGTAGAGCTGACGCACCGGCTGAAGGTGCGGGCTGGGGAGCTGTCGGGTGGTGAGCGCAGGCTGTTGGAGTTGGGGCGGGCGCTGGTGGCGAGGCCGTCGGTATTGATCTGTGACGAGCCGTTCGCGGGGATCGACCCGGTAGGTGCGTGGCGGGTGGCGCAGATCCTGAGAGCCGAAGCGCGTTCGGGGCTTGCGGTCGTGCTGTCCGATCACCATGCGTCGATCGCGCTTCGCATGTGCACGAGGGCGCTGTTGCTTCTCGACGGGGAAGTCAAGGTGGATGATGAGCCTCTGCGGTTTCGTCGTCACGAGCTGGTGTGCGAGCGATATCTCGGTGAGCGGGAGGAATCCGCCCCGAACAGTGATTGAAGGAGAAAATGGCGACGGCAAGGGGGAACGCGGCGCGTGTGGAGCGATATTTGCTCGCGCCCGTGCGACGGGCAGGTGGTAGCATGGGCTGACTTGCAGCGAGGATGATGCGCGTGCGGTTCCCTGTTCAGGAGAGCGAGGGAACGCCGACCTGACGAACCGGTTCCGATGGAGATCAAGCAGCAGCTCAAGCAGACGCTACAGTTGGTGATGACGCCTCAGCTGCAGCAGGCGATTCGCCTGTTGCAGCTCTCGAGGATGGAGCTGGTCGACGAAGTCCGGCGCGAGATGGACGCCAACCCGATGCTGGCCGACGAGGACGTGGAGCCTCGGGTGATGGAGCCTCGGGATGCGTCGGTTCCGGCCTTGTTGCCCGGGGCTGGGCCGCCGGAGGAGCAGGTGGGGGTGACGGAGCGGGCGCAGGTCGACACGGATCTGCACCACCGCGAGGAGGAGAAGAAGGCGCAGGAGGTGGACTGGGAGCAGTTCCTCGAGAACCGCTCGCTGCAGCAGCCGGTGCCCACGGGGGATCGTTCGGGGTTCGAGGATCTGCCGCCGATCGAGGCGAACCTGACGCGGCCCCGGAGCCTGGCGGAGCATTTGCGCTGGCAGCTGCAGGTCAGTGACCTGTTGGAGTCCGAGCGCAACTTCGCCGAGATGGTGATCGGCAACTTGGACGAGAACGGCTACCTGGACCTGCAGGGCGTGGAGCGGGAGGACGGGACACGCACGCCGGACCTGACGATCGAGGATCTGGCGGCCGAGGCGGGGCTCGATCCGGAGGATGCGGAAGAGGTCCTGCGGATGGTGCAGGAGCTGGATCCGGTGGGGGTTGCGGCGCGCGACCTGCGCGAGTGCCTGCTGGTGCAAGCCGAGCACTTCGGCTTCGGCGACTTCGAGAAGCAGATCATCGACAAGCACCTGCACAACCTGGAGCGTCGCGCCTACCAGACGATCGCCAAGGACATGAAGGTGCCCGTGGAGGACATCTACGAGGCTGCCAAGGAGATCCAGAAGCTCGAGAGCCGCCCCGCGCGCAACTTCACCGACACCGACGACCGGACGATCGGGATCACGCCCGACGTGTACGTGATCAAGGACGGCGATCGGTTCGTGGTGATGGACAACGACCGGGGGTTGCAGCGGCTGTACGTCAACGAGTCGTTGGCCCGAAAGCTGCTCAAGGACCCGTCGGCCAAGGAGTTCATCGGCGAGAAGCTGCGCAGCGCGCACTGGCTGATCCGGGCGATCGAGCAGCGTCGCAAGACGATCATCCGGGTGACCGAGTGCATCGTGGAGAAGCAGCGGGAGTTCTTCGAGAAGGGCGTGGCCTACTTGAAGCCGATGATCCTGCGCGACGTGGCCGAGGCGGTCGACATGCACGAGTCGACCATCTCGCGTGTGACGACGAACAAGTACGTGCACACGCCGCAGGGGCTGTTCGAGCTCAAGTACTTCTTCAACTCGTCGATCCGCCGGGTGGCGGACGAGGACATCGCGAGCGAGAGTGTCAAGCAGGCGATCAAGAAGATCATCGAAGAGGAGGACAAGGGCAACCCGTTGAGCGACCAGGCGATCGTAGCCATTCTGAAGCAGAAGGAGGGGATTCAGATCGCGCGCAGAACGGTGGCGAAGTACCGTGAGATGTTGGGCATTCTGGCGTCGTCGAAGAGAAAGAAGTTGTTCTGAGTCAACGGGCTCCGGCCTAGCGGGCCGGACCTCAGCAGGGTAGTGCGGTCCCTCTGGTAAAATCCGCGCACTCAGGAGGAGCGTCGATGAACATTGCCATCACCTTTCGGCAGCTCGAGGCAAGTGAAGCAGTCAAGCAGTATGCCAGCGAGAAGGTGGCGAAGCTCCAGAAGTTCCTGCGCAAACCACTCAGTGCCCAGGTGACGCTGACGCTCGACAAGCTGCAGCACGTGGCCGAGGTGCACGTGCATGCGGGCAGCGAGCACTTCTACGGAAGCGAGCGCAGCGAGGACATGTACGCTTCGATTGACAAGGTGATTGACAAGCTGGACCGGCAGATCCGCGGCTCCAAGGGAGCGACCCAAGCGCGCAAGCGCGGCGGCGACGGGCTCAAGGGCAAGGCTCCCGCCGAACCCCCGAAGGAGTCCGAGGAGTAGATCCACCTGCGGCGTCGCATGCCGTGGTCCGCCCCCTGGAGACCCGCCCAGCCATGCGTCTGACGGACATTCTGACAGCCGACCGTGTGCAAGTCGCCACGCACAGGGACGGCATTCGCAGCAAGCCCGAGGTGATCGCGCGATTGGCGGAGCTGCTGGCACCGGCGGCGTCCAGGGAGCCGCCGGCCATCCAGAAGATCTTGGCCGATCGGGAGCTGCTTCAGTCCACTGGCATTGGCGACGGCGTGGCGATTCCGCATGGCTCGCTCGACACGTTGCAGCAGCAGACGGCTGCCGTGCTTTTGTGTCCCGAGGGTGTGGAATTCGAGGCGATCGACGGGCGCCCGGTGCGCATCGTGGTCGGTGTCATTGGTCCCCGTCGATCGACCGGCGAGCATCTTCGCATGCTCGCGCGAATCTCGCGATTGCTCCGCGACGGTTCGTTCCGCGACAGGCTGCTGTCGAGTCCGGACGGTGCCTTGGCGTTCCAAGCGATCTCGCATGAAGAGGAGGCTCGGCCATAGACCCGTCGCCGCCCGAGCCCATCGTGTCCACGATTGCGGTCCGCGAGTTGATCGCCGACAGCAGGCTCGGGCTCACCATCTTGTCGCTCGTGGGGGTGGCCGGGCGTGACGCTGTGATCGATCACGCGCGCATCCAGCGGGTGGGGCTGGCCCTGGCCGGCCATTTCAGCGGCGTGGTCCCGGCGCGCGTGCAGGTCTGCGGCGAAACCGAGATGTCCTTTCTGCAGACGCTGTCCTCGGAGCGTCGTGCGACCGCGCTCGACGCCTTCCTCGCGCTTCACGTCAGCTGCGTGGTGGTGACCTGCGGCCTGCCCCTTCCCTCCGAGATGATCGAGGCGGCCGAGCGGTGTTCGGTGACCGTCATCTCCCTTGCTGAGAAGACGGGTGCGGCGATCCAGGCCATCGAGACGTTCCTGGACGAGTGGCTCGCACCACGGACCCAGCTGCACGGCGTTCTGGTCGACGTCTTCGGTGTAGGCGTGTTGCTGCTCGGCAAGAGCGGCATCGGCAAGAGCGAATGCGCGCTCGACCTGGTGTTGCGGGGCCACCGGTTGGTCGCCGACGACATCGTGCTGGTGGACTATCGTCCTCCGGGCAACCTGTTCGGCGCACCGGCTGGGATCCTTCGCCACCACATCGAGGTTCGTGGCCTGGGGATCCTCAACATCAAGACGTTGTTCGGTGTGACCGCGGTGCGCGATCGGAAGCGCATCGACGTGGTGGCGCGGTTGGTTTCCAACCCGGACGAGGCCGAGCAAGATCGCCTTGGGGTGGAGGACCACTTCTTCGACGTGCTGGGCGCGCGCGTCCGGGAGATCGTGCTGCCCGTTCGTCCCGGGCGCGACATGGCCGCGATCCTCGAGATCGCAGCGCGTGACGAGCTTTCGCGCAGGGCTGGGCACCACTCGGCCCGCGAGTTCTACGACAGCATCGAGCGAAGCCTGCGCCAGGACTCCGAATCCGACGACGAGTCCATCTTCCGCTCGCGACCTCCTGCCTTCCGGAAGAGCAATGACTGATTCGTCGCCCCACTTCCACCGGCTGGTGATCGTCAGCGGGCTTTCGGGCGCCGGCAAGTCCACGGCGCTGCATGCTCTTGAGGACCTCGGCTATTACTGCGTCGACAACCTGCCGACGTCGGTCGTTCCCCAGGTGCTCGAGACGTGCCGGCAGGCGCGGATCCAGCGCATCGCGCTGGGGGTCGACATGCGTGCGCGATGGTTCCTGGAGCGCTTCGGCGCCACGATGGACGTGCTGTCGGCGGACCCCTCGGTGCAGCTATCGGTCGTGTTCTTGGATGCGAACGACACGGCGCTGCTGGCGCGTTTCAGCGCCACGCGCCGTCCTCACCCGTTGTCGACGCTGGTGGAGGGCTCGGAGCGCGAAGCGGTAGCGGTGCTCGACGGCATCACGACCGAGCGGGAGCGGCTGGCGAAGGTCAGGGCGAGGGCGACGGACGTCATCGACACGACGAGCCTGACGGTCCATGATTTGCGCAGGCGGGTCGCGGAGCTGTTCGGTCCGAGCGGGACGCGGATGGCCGGGCTTCGGGTGCGGTTCCTTTCCTTCGGGTTCAAGTACGGGCTCCCGATCGACGCCGACTTGCTGCTGGACGTGCGCTTTTTGAATAATCCATATTTTGTGGACGAGCTTCGGGACAAGACTGGCTTGGACGAGCCGGTGAGGAAGTTCGTGCTGAACGACGCGGAGACCAAGGAGTTTCTCGTCCACGCGGGCGCCTTGATTGGCTTTTGTGTTCCCCGCTACGAAAGGGAGGGCAAGGCGTACTTGACGATAGCGGTGGGCTGCACGGGCGGCAGGCATCGTTCCGTGGTGGTGGCCAGCGAGCTCGGCGCGGCGCTGGCGGCCGGTGGCACCGTCCAGGGCGGCGTCCGGGTGGTTCATCGCGATATCGCGCGAGACGCGGCTTCCGACAAGGCTTCCGACAGGACTTCGGAAACGGATATCATTGGTGGTGGAGTGCGGGGTGCCGGCGGCCCCGGTTGATCCGATCATGAATCAGGCGTCCGCAAAGTTCGAGGTCATCAACCAGCTCGGGCTTCACGCTCGCGCGGCGACTAAGCTCGTGCAGCTTGCGGCCAGGTATCCCTGCGAGATCGAGATTCGTCGCGACGGCCAGCGGGCCAATGCCAAGAGTGTGATGGGCGTGCTGCTGTTGTGCGGCGCCAAGGGTGCTGTGCTCGACGTGTTGGCGCGCGGCGACCGGGCGCAAGAGGCTGTCACGGCCATCGGCGAGCTGATCGCGGCGAGGTTCGGGGAGGCGGAATGAACCGCAGCGAAGCGCCCCCTGATTCCCAAGGCCCATTGACCCTGCCGGGAATCGGCGCTTCGCCCGGCGTCGCCATCGGACCCGCGTTGGTGGTCGGCGGTAGCGCGCCAAGCTTCAAGCGCAGGCACGTCGCGTCCGAGGATGTCGAGCACGAGGTGCAGCGTTTCCGCGCAGCCGTGAGCGACTCCCAGGCCAACCTGCGCGGCGTGCGCGAGCGGGCCTCGCGCGCGGGCGGCGAGATCGCGATCCTCGACGCGTACATGCTGATGCTCTCGGACGACGTGCTGGTGCAGGCCACGGAGGGCAACATCCGCGTGGATCTCAAGTGCGCGGAGTGGGCAGTGTCCAGCGCGGTGCGCGTGCTCGCAGCGCACTTCGAGGACATGGACGACGCGTACCTGCGCGAGCGCGGGCAGGACCTGCAGTTCGTCGGGGAGCTCATCATCCGGACGCTGCGTGGCGGCAAGGATCCCGCTCCGTTCGTCAAGCTCGACGAGCCCGCGGTGGTGGTCGCGCACGACTTGTCTCCGGCCGACACCGCGGCGATGGTCAACGAGCCCGTGCTCGCGCTCATCACCGAGATCGGCACGCGCACCAGCCACACCGCGATCATGGCGCGCGCTCTCCAGATCCCCGCCGTGCTCGGGGTGACCGAGGCCACCACCCGGATCCTGCCCCGTGACAACGTCGTGGTCGACGGCCTGCGCGGTCTGGTGCTCGTGCGCCCCTCGCTGCAGGAGCTGGAGGCGGCCAACCGCCGAGCGGAACGCCACGCCGCGCTGTGTCTTCACCTTCGCGACACCTTCGATCTGCCGGCGGAGACCGCCGACGGCGTGGGCATCCGTCTCGAGGCCAACGTGGAGTTCGTGAGCGAGGCGGCCGGCGCGATCGCGTGCGGGGCGATGGGCATCGGTCTGTACCGCACCGAGTTCCTCTACATCAATCGAACGGACCTGCCCGGGGAGGACGAGCAGTACGAGGTGTATCGCTCGCTGGTCGAGACCGTGGCGCCGCGCCCGGTGACGGTCCGGACATTCGACATCGGCGGTGACAAGTTCGTGTCGTCGCTGGCGCTGCCCGGCGAGCTGAACCCCGCGCTTGGCCTGCGCGCGGTGCGTCTGGCACTGTCGAGGCCCCGTGTGTTCCGCACCCAGCTGGCCGCGATGGCGCGCGCCAGCGCACACGGTCCGCTGCGCATCATGATTCCGATGATCGGCACGCTGTCGGAGCTGCGGCAGGTTAGGGAGCTGTTCGACGGCGTCGTGCGCGACATCGACGACCGAGGGCTGCCGCGGGCCGAACACATCCCGCTGGGTATCATGGTGGAGGTGCCCGCCGCCGCGATCATGCTCGATCGCATCGCACCCGAGGCGGACTTCCTGAGCCTGGGGACGAACGACCTCATCCAATACACGTTGGCCGCGGACAGGGCGAATCGCTCGTTGGCCTATCTGGCCTCTCCCTTCGATCCTTCGGTGCTGCGGCTGATCGTGAATATCGCGATCGTCTCGACGAGGCTCGACACGCCCCTGTCGATTTGCGGCGAGATGGCGTCGGACCCGCTGGCGGCGGTGTTTCTGGTGGGCGCGGGGCTCCGCAGCCTGTCGATGGACGCGGGGGCCATTCCGAGGGTCAAGGAGACGCTGCGGCGCATCTCGCTCGACGAGGCCGAGGATGCGACGGCCGAGTGCGTGGATCTCGACACCGCGGAGGCGGTGGAGCAGCTGTTGGCCAAGAGGTTCGCCCCGCGGCTATACGATATTCTGCAAGAGGGCTGAGTCCGCCGGTCGGCGATGGTCGTGGGCCGTCCATCGTGACGGTGAGTCTTCTCCGGACTCGTCTTGCAGATGCCTAACCCGGCAGGGCCGGGCGCCGATTGCAGGGGCTTCGCCCCTACGCTCCCGTTGGTCGCTACCCTTGCCCGTCCCGGCAGGCCGGAACCAAACAGGAGAGCTTTGGGCCCCGCGATTTCTTTGCAGATCAGCCAAAGACTTCGTCCATAAGGGACTAACGCTTGGGGCCCTGCCAGACCTGGAAGGAGAAGGTGCCGGCGCCCTTGGCGACGGAGATGACGAACTTGTAGTGCCCTTCAGAAGGCGGGCAGAAAGGCTCCTCGGGTCCGAGTATCGGAACGGGATCCTTGTAGACGTCGCGCATGAGGATGTTGCCGTCCGCGTCGGCGATGGCGGAATCCAGATCTTCGATGCCGCTGCCGCCCACGGCCAGGAACCGGTAGCACCGATCGGCGCGCAGATTGACGCTATAGACATCGACGTTGTCAGACTCGGCCTGCTGGTCGGACTGGATGTTGGAGAACTCGATCATGCCGCAGGGGGCGCCGCAGCGCCTGCCGAGTTCGGCCACGTCACGCTGGGAATCCCCGGTAAACTGGAAGCCCTGATAGCAGTCTTTCCAGCCCACCGTCTGGGGGGGGAATCCGCCGCCCGCGGCAGCGGCGCTCGCTCCGCCCGCGTTGTCGTCGAGGCGTACGAGGCCGGAATCGGCGCGCTTGGCTGCCTGTGCGACAGCGTCGTTGGCCGACGCGGAACCGGCGGCGGCCGGGGCGCCGGCGCGTTCGATGTGCTCCTTCGCCAAGGTGACCTCGGCCGTGGAGGCAACGTCGCCGTAGCGCTCGAGAAACGAAGTCCAGCAGCCCTTGGCAGAGCCGTACTTCTCCTCCTCGATGCAACGGTTGAACTCGTCTTCGACGCGACCCCGTCCCTGGGGCGAGCTGCTGTCCTTCTTGGGGCCGCAGGACATCAACGCGGCCGACGCGCCGAGCGCGAGCACGGTCACGCCCACGATTCTTCGCTTCATCGAACCTCCTCCGCGCATGGTCCAGGCATCCGGATGGCGGCTACCTGGTGACCTTCCACATCTGGACTGCGTACTTTCCCGAGCCCTTGGCGACGCTCACCAGCAGCTGGTACTGGCCGCTCTGCTGCACGCAGAAGGGACCATCGCCGTTGAGAATGGGGAAGTTGTCTTCGAGGATGTCCTTCGACACCCAGCTTCCGTCGGGGGCCTTGAGCCCGGTATCGAGGTCCTCGATGCCTCGGTCGCTGATGGCGAAGATACGGTAGCAGGCGCCGGCCTCGAGGCTGGCGCCGTACTTGTGCATGGGCTGGCCTTGCGCGAGCTGGGCCACGATCGGGGCTCCCAGGGGCTCGAGCCCGAGCGGCTGGCCGCAGCGTGCGGTCACCGCGCGCAAGTCTACTTCGGGATCCCACGTGCGGGTCACGCCGACGAAGCAGTTGCTGTGGGTCAAGCCGTTGGGAGCAGGGGGCGGGGCCGGAGGCGTGGGCGCGCGCCTGCCGTCGACCGGGCGGGGCAGGCCGGTGGGGCTGGGCGCCGGCTCGCCCGCCGGAGGAGGCGCTACGCCCGGACCACGGTGGCTGCCGATAGCGACCAGCAGGATCTCCAGCGGCATCTGGCAGTCCTTGGGCGGCGAGTCGGCGCTGTCGGACTTGCACGCCTCCAGATTGCCCATCCCAACGTTACGACGGCTCAGATCCGAGTGCGAGCCGCTAGCTCCGGGGCCATTGACATCGACCTCGGCGCCCGCGCCGGAGTTGGTCATCTCGGAGACGGTATACGCGCCCACGCTGATGGTCTGAACGAAGTGCGTGGCCTGCGCACAGGCGCCGTCAACAGGCACTTTGAAGTCGTCGGCCAGCTCGAACGACCCGGCGGTGGCGAAGCGTACGCGCAGCCGCTTGCCCTGGTTGAGGAACGAGGCAAAGCTCGCGACGCTCAACGGCAGCTTAGCTCGCAGGTCGGTCTCGTTCTCGATGTACAACTCCTCGATGGCGGCGTCGCTCGGCATGTAGCGATAGCGAGCGGGCGTGGGGCAATCGATCCAATCCACGCGGGCGGGGTTGGCGGGATCGTAGCGCGCCAGGAAGACCTTGCCCTGGAAGTTCAGGGCCGATCTCATGTGGCGGATTTCCGAGGGAGAGTAGCCGAACAGCTGGAAGCTGACGCGGTTCGACCCGCTGACAGGGTTGGGACTCGGTCCGAACGCGGGCGGCTTGGGGCCGCAGCCCAGTACCGAGGTGGCGGCAAGTGCCGCAAGCGAGACGGCGAAGACGCGGACTCTGTTTCTGAACGCCATGTGCCATCATCATGATGGCATCTGAGGGGAGCTTGCGTCCAGCAAGATTACGGGCCGGCGGACGGACCGGTGTCCTGTCGGGACGGGCGCCTGGTTTGGTTTCGCAGTGCAGGTTCTGCGTCTGGCTCGATTCGCGCATGAGCCCACCCGGAGCGCCCACCGGGCGCGCGCCCGTGGGAGTCGACGAGCGCGCGCCGGTCGAAGAGCGCCACCACCATTGAGGGGCAGCTCGGGGCCGCTCTCGCTTCGACGCCGAACGATCCATGCTAGGGATGGGGCGTAGTCATGGAATGCCCAGCTTCTCGCGCAGGCGCTTCGAGCCCTGCCGCGACACTTCGACGCGAATTGCCTCTCCGAGCACTGCCAGGTAGCGACCGCCCTCGAGGCGCTCGAGGCGTACGATCTTGTCGAGATTGACGATCACCTTGCGGTGGGCACGGAAGAACCGCTGGGGGTCGAGGCGCGATTCCAGGTCCGAGAGCGTCAGCTCGGTCGTGTAGTCGCCGGCGCCGGTGTGTATCTCGACCATCTCGTTGTCGGCTTCGAAATGGGTGATCGTGCCGACATTCACGAGCACGATGTCCTTGCGGTACTCGACGGGAATGCGCTCCAGGTAGCGGGGCGCGTCCAGGTGCGCCATCATGCGCGGATATCCGGCCTGGAAGCGGTTCTGTGCGCCCCGCTCGCGGGCCCGCTCCACCGCACGCTCGACCTCGCGCTCCCCGAACGGCTTGAGCAGGTAATCGATGGCGCCCACCGCGAAGGCGTCAATCGCGTATCGATCGTAGGCCGTGGTGAATACAACGTAGCGCGGCCTCGACGGCAGCTGGGCCAGCACGCCGAAGCCGTCCATGTCAGGCATCTGGACATCGAGAAACACGATGTCCGGGTTGTGCTTCGCAATGGCGGCCACGGCATCCGTGCCGCTCGCCGCCTCGGCCACAATCTCGATGTCCGGCCATTCGGCCAGCAAGCGGATCAGGCGCCGGCGAGCTCGGTCCTCGTCGTCCACCACGACGGCCCGGAGCTTCTGCGCTTCGGTCATCGACCTGCTCCTGCGGGAATCGTCAGCACCGCGTCGGTATGCTCGCCGTCGCTGGCGGTGTGCACTTCGAGCCGGGCACGATCGCCGTAGGCGAGGGAGAGACGCCGCCGCGTAAGGTCGAGGCCGATTCCGCCCTTGCGATCGCCGCGGAACGCGCCCGGGCTCGAGACGGTCACCCGCGCTCCGCCGTCTTCGAGGCGCAGCGCCGTCACCTCGACCGCGCCGCCGTCGGTGTGGGTCTCGATGCCATGGCGGACGGCGTTTTCGCAGAGCACTTGCACGCAGAGGGGCGGTACGGGCAGGTGGGCGGCGGCCGGATCTCGGTCGAAGCGCACGCGCATACGGCTGCCGAATCGCACGCGGCAAAGCTCGAGATAGTCGGCGCACAAGTCGAGCTCGCGACCGAGGGGTGCCAGGGGCTGCTCGGCCTGGTCGAGCGCCGCGCGGAGCAGTCCGCTCAGGCGCACCACGCACCGCTCGGCCTCGGGCGGATCCTCGCGGCACAGCTCGGCAACGAGGTTGAGCGTATTGAACAGGAAGTGCGGGTCGAGCCGCGAGCGCAACGCGAGCATGCGCGCCTCTTCGAGAGCGTTGCTCAGTGCCAGCTCGCGCTCGTCGTGGACCTCGAGACGTCGCTCGAGCTGCATGTGGCGCGACAGCCCCCAGCCCGCGGCAGCGAACAAGGGGACCGAGATGATCACGGAGCTCCACGCGTACAGGTACGCTCGCGCGCCGGGCACCAGCGGATGAATGCCTCGAACCACGCCTCGCACGGCCAGCATGTAGAGAAAGAACCCGACGCACACGGCTGCAGCGCTGGTCGCGAGGACCGCCAACGCGCGCAAGGCGGTGTCCCAGGCAGGGCGACGGATGCCCCACGGAAGAATGAGCAGCCACGGAAGAGGCGCGAGGGTGACCGTGGCGAATCCCATGGCGAGGCCGAAGAGCAGACCAATCGGGTGCCCGAGTCCCAGCCACTCGCTCACGCCCATCGTGCCGGCCACGCCGAGGGTGACGACGAGTCGCCGCAGGCTCAGCGACTCGCGAATCGTCCGGGTGAGGTCCAGTCCATCCATGGGGTGATGTTCTCTACGACTGATCGTGTATCGCACGATCGCCTGGGCTGCGGAAGGCCGCACGCTCAGGCGACGAGGCCCAGGCGGACCGGCGCGGGCTCCGCCGGATCGGCGGCAGGCGCCCCGACGGGCCGCTCGCGTTGCGCGAGGCTCAGCCGGCGGTGTGCCTCGACGATGGGACGCCAGACGGCGTGTGTGAGCCGTAGGGGCACGAGTCCGCGCCAGAGCCAGTCCCACTTCTTGTAGAGGGCGGTGACAGCGATGTAGCCGCCGGTTCGAACCAGGCCGGCCCGAGGCCGTCGGGCGAACACGGTGCTCCACGCATAGAGCTGCTTGTACGCGCGGCGATAGCCCTCTTCGAGCTGTCGGGGTGTCATTCGCCGGGGCCGGAAGACCACGTGCGCCGTGTCGTAACTCGACCAGTCCCGGGTGAGGATTCTGCCTTCGCGGTCGAGTTGCTCGAACAAGGGCGTTCCGGGGTACGGCGTGAGGATGTGAAACGTTGCGCACGCCAGCCGCTGCTCCACGATAAATGCCAGCGTGCGATCGAAGACGTCCGGACCGTCGGCGTCGAACCCGAAGACGAAGCTGCCGTTGACCTCGATGCCGTGCTCCGCGAGCAGTTGCAGCGCTCGCATGTAGGTCGAAGGCGCGAGGGTGCGCTTGCGCTGGGCACGGAGCGTGTCGTCGGACAGGGTCTCGAGCCCGATGAACACGCCGTGGCAGCCCGAGGCGGCCATCAGGCGCACCAGATCCGGGTGGCGGGCGACGTCGACGGTGACCGCCGCACTCCACAAGAGCTTGCGTGGTTGCAGGGCACGGCACAGCTCCGCGCCGTAGGCCGGGTCTGCCATGAGGTTGTTGTCGGTGAATACCACGTAGCGTTCGCCGATCGCGTCGATCTCGGCGACGACGTCGCAGACCGGACGCTTCTGGTAGGGAACGTCGAGGCCGCGGGTCGAGAGATAACAGTAGCCGCATCGCTGCGTGCAGCCGCGCGTAGCGATGATGGACGCGTTGGTCAGGAATGCGCCGCGGGGCAGGATGTCGCGGCGCGGCCAGGGCTGGTCGGCGTAGCCCGGGTGGCGCGCGTCGCCGCGCACGATCGCGCCGTCGCGCAGCGTTCCGGAGCGAACGCCGTCCAGCACCGAGGGCCAGACCCCGGCGCCTTCGCCAGTGACGACCGCGTCGGCGTGTTGTGCGGCTTCGCGGGGGAGCGCGGTAACGTGCAGTCCGCCGAGAACGACCCGGGAGCCCAATGCGCGATAGCGCCGGGCGATGTCGTAGGCACGGTAGGCGAAGGCAGTGTGCACGGTAATGCCGACGACTTCGGGAACGGGCGCGATCGGCGGCTCGCCGGGAGCGATATTCTCGTCGTGGAACTTCACGCGCCACGGAGCGGGCGTCGCGGCCGCGATGGTGGGGAGCGCGAGGGAAGGGGTGAGTGCGTGGCGCGCGGCGCTCGAGCAGGGATTGCGTCGGTAGCGAGGGTTGATGAGCAGGAGCAGGCTTCGTTCGGTGGTGGACATGCCAACAGATTGAACGCGCCGGGGCGCGGCCGAGCGGCGTTTCGGGGTGAGCGGGCGACGGGCGAAGGTGAGCGGCGGCGGCGCGGGGGCGAGTGGCCGGCTATGCGGACGGTCACCTTGTCGCGTCCGGGCAGAGCGCCGGTCGGCAGAAGCGCCCAATTGCGTAGGTGGGGCCGACAACTTCGCGTCGCCTGCTACGCTTCAAACTCGATGTCCAAGAGCATGGTCGTTCGCAAGCACGTAGCCGCGGAGACATGGCAGCAGCACGACCAGGACAGGGACGCCTTCGAAGCAGTGGCGAGTGCATTCTCGTCGCTTGGTCGTGTCTGCCTCGCGCTGGACTCGGAGTTTCACATCCGCCACATGGCGCCGGGGATCGATGAGCTGCTCGGTGCTGGCGCGATGCAGCGCTACGCGCTTCAACCAGCGCAGGAGCTGCTCGGCGAAGAACTCTTCGGCGTGGCGGGCTCGTTGCGTTCGGCCCTCGCCGTAGGCGAGAGACGCGAAGGATGGCGGGCTTGGCTGCGAACCGAGCCGGAGGGGGCGCGCCTGGTGTCCGTGTCGGCCGCGCCGCTTCGTCCGATTCGTCGCGCCTGCGACCCGCAAGCCGTCTACCTCGTCGTGTTGCGCCCCGCAGAGGAAGATGAGGACGTGGCCAGCATCGGCGTGCCGACGGCGTCGACGGGCATCATCGCCAGGTCCCGAGCGATGGTCGAGGTGCTCCGCTACGTCGAGCGCCTACAGCACTCCGATGTCACGGTGTTGGTCACGGGCGAGAGCGGCGTGGGCAAGGGGGTGATCGCGCAGGCGATCCACGCCAATTCCCTTCGGCGCGACGGGCCCTTTGTTTCGGTGAACTGCGCGGCGCTGCCCGATGCGCTGCTCGAAAGCGAGCTGTTCGGCCACGTGCGCGGTGCCTTCACCGGAGCCGTGCGGGATCGGCCCGGCCGGTTCGAGGCGGCCGCCCACGGGACCATCTTCCTCGACGAGATCGGGGATACCCCGCTGCCGCTGCAGGCCAAGCTGCTGCGTGTGTTGCAGCATCGAACCTTCGAGCGCGTGGGGGAGAATGACTCCATCGTAGCGGACGTGCGCGTCATCGCGGCCACCAACCGCGACTTGCGCCATGCCGTGGAGACAGGCCGCTTCCGCGAGGACTTGTACTACCGATTGCGCGTGTTCCCCATCGAGATTCCGCCGCTTCGGGACCGGCGCGAGGACATCGAGCCCCTGGCGAGATACCTGCTGGCGCAGATCGGCCAGCGATCGGGGCGGTCCGTGCAGCTGTCGCCCGACACGCTGCGCGTGCTTCTCGCCTACGATTGGCCGGGCAACGTGCGCGAGCTGGAAAACGCCTTGGAGTATGCCGTCACGGTGGCCCCCGGAGGCGTCGTGCGCCGGGACGACCTGCCCCGCGACATTCTCGCCGAGCCCGGAGACTCGCACGCAACGGGCTACCGCTTCGTTGCCGGCTCGCTGCCGTCGGCCGCTGCGGAGTCCGAGCACGTATCCGTCCGAAAGGACGGGCCGCAACCCGCGCGACAGCGACGCGCTGCGCCCACGGCCGAGGAGCTGATCGCCGCCCTGGACTCGCAGCGCTGGCGCGTGACCGAGACCTCGCGGCTGCTCGGCGTCTCGCGGACGACGCTCTGGCGCTGGATGCGCGAGCTCAACCTCGAGCGCTAGAGCGGCGAACGGGTTGAATCAGGCAGAAATCACCACGGAAGACACGGAGGGGCTCGGAGAGCGTGCCGCGTTCCCACGTACCTTCGGTGCCCTCCGTGGTGCAAATCCGTTCGCTTCTAGAGCGGTCAACCCGTTCGGTGCTCTAGGGCTCGGGCAGAGACAACTGAACCCAATCTCGCTCGGGCCTGGGCTCGAGAAGATCACTCGATGGTTCTTGCGCCAGTCCCGGCCCTCGCCTTTCGTCGCCGCCCACGTCGCAGCCGCCCGTCGCCCATTCTGAAACAGCCCGTTGCAACATGAAACGGCGTGTTTCAACGCATGGTTTCGTTACTGCCTTGTGCGCGACTGTGCGCTAGCTGCCGGCGCCGACGATTCCGCGCTATGGCCGCCATTGGCACGTATTGCGCTAGGGCACTGTGTCCAATCGGCAGCGGACGTCCCGTCCGATGCCCCAACGCAAGGCCGTTTCGACTCACGGATGGAGGACCCATGTCAAGACTGGCGACGCTTGGAATCGCGGCACTTGTCGCGTTGTCCGCCGGCGCTGCGTGCAGCAGCGCTGGCGACGGAGGGGAAGCGACGAGCTCGGAGACGGCGGCCGGCGGAATCCGAGACGGATCCCACGGGAGCCTCGGCGGGTATGGGAATTCGGGCACGGGCGGCGCGAGCACGGGCGGCACGGGCGGCGCGAGCACAGGCGGCGCGAG
>JAJZQG010000082.1 GCA_021847645.1 Myxococcales bacterium | reverse complement strand
TCTGGGCGCGGCGAGGCGAGTTGTCCATCACCTTGAAGGTGATGTCGCCGGCAAGAGTCTGGACGGCGCAGAGCGCGACTCCGGCCAACACGGAAATCGAGAGCAGTGCCTGCTTTGCGGGCATGATACGGGATACGGTCAGGTTCATGAGGTCTCCTTGCAGACGAGAGGTGGAGCGTGGCAGGGCGGGCGGGCATCCCACTGCACGTTGCCTTGCTTGTCACGATTTTGACGGGCTTCTCCAAACCGCTATTGCGACGGATGCTGCCGCCGACTCAGTCCTGCAACGACGTACGTGATCGGGGTTACCATCCTTCCCTCGGATGAACGACGCCGGGCGCTTGGGGCGGTCCCGCCGGGCCTGGGGGAGGCTTGCGGCGCACGTCGACGCGAAGGCCCGCGGGAGCCGGCCGGACCTGCGTGCTTGGTGAACGGTCCAACCGCGGTTTCGCCGCAGCGTTATGTCACCCCTGGCGCGCGCCTGGCCGATGTGCAAGGCTGCCGGGCCACCACGACGCGCGAGTCCCCCGGTGTCCGGTCGACCCAGCGCAGCAGAGAGCAGGATTACCCATGAAGATTCAGGAGAACGCGTTCGTCGCCCTCGAGTACACGCTTACGATCGACTCGGGCGAGACGGTCGACAAGTCCGAGCCGGGCGAGCCGCTGTCGTTCATCTTTGGCACCGGCCAGATGATTCCGGGCCTCGAGCGCCAGCTCCTCGGCATGGAGTCCGGCCAGACCGCCAAGATCTCGGTCGCCCCCGAGGAGGCCTACGGCCCGTCGCGTCCTGAGCTGTACCGGGATATCCCGCGCGCCAACTTCCCGAAAGGCAGCGCGATCGAGCCGGGCATGATCTTCGAGGCCCAGGGACCTCACGGCGCCATTCCGATGTTCGTGCGCGAAGTCAAAGACTCGACCGTGACGGTCGATCTCAACCACCCCCTCGCGGGCCAGACGCTGCACTTCGACCTGACGGTCGCCGAGGTGCGCGAGGCTACTGAAGACGAACTCGGCGGCTGCAACGACGACGAGTGCGGCGACCACGAGTGCACGCACTGCGGCTGCCACTGATCCCAAGCAACGCCACGGACATCCCAACCTACGCACCCGTCGGCACGTGCCTGCGCGTGCCGTCCTGCCCTGCTGCGCCCATCAAGCCGCGATCGGGTCGATCGCACGTTGCCAGTCGTCGTCGCACCCGCCGAGCTCCCGCCACAGAGCGGGCAGCTCGGAGGGGACCGGGGCGCGCACCACCCACGGCGGCTCGTCCGGCCCGAGCCTCACGGATACCCACGCAGCGTGCAGGGCAATTCGCTTCGGATCCCGCACCGCGCCCGAGGGCATCGCCACCGTACGGCGCGAACCGTACGTCCCGTCGCCGACCAGCGGCGCTCCGGCGTGAGCCAGGTGCACGCGGATCTGATGCGTCCTGCCCGTGACCGGCTCGGCGGCCACCAGCGCACAGCCGCCCGCCGTCGCAACTACCGCATAGTGGGTCACGCTCGGCACGGCGTCGGCGCCCCGCACGCGCTGCGAGCGACGATCGGGCGCGCGGCCGATCGGCTCGTCGATGGTCGCCCGCAACACCTTGGGAACGGCGGCTGCGATTGCCACATAGTGACGCTGGTAGTCCCCGCGCTCGCGGGCCTGGCGCAGGGCGTCCCTGGCACGCGCCGTGGTGGCGGCTAGCAATACGCCGCTCACGTCGGCGTCCAGGCGCGAGCTGGTGTGCACCTTGCCGGGGTCGTCGATGCGCAGGAGTCGGGCGACCGCCGCGATCACGCTGGCTCCGGTTCCGCCGTGGGCGGGGATCGTGGGAATGCCCGCGGGCTTGAAGACCGCCACCACGCCGCCGCGCTGCGCGAGAATGCGCACGTCCGATGTGCGGCTGGCGTCCTGCGCGGGATACACCTCGACCAGGGCGCCGGGCTCCAGCGGCGTGTCGGCGGTCGCGCGCTTGCGGTCGACGAACACGCGGCCCTCGTGCGCGGCCTCGGGCTCCACGCCCCAGAGCGCCAGCACGGCGCGCAGCGTGCGGGGATCGCCGTTCTCAACCACATAGCGGCGAGCATGCGCGGTCGGGCGGCTCATGAGGGGCTGTCGTTCCCCGCGGTCAGGCGCTCGACGATACCGCGGTTGCCGTCGACCCGGACGCGGTCGCCGGTGCGCAGGGCCACCGTGGCGCCGAATACGTTGACCACCGCGGGAACGCCGTATTCTCGCGCGACGATCGCGGCGTGGGACAAGGGACCACCCAGCTCGGTGACCACCGCGGCCGCCAGCAGGAACAAGGGCGTCAGGCCCACGTCGGTCGTGCGCGCCACCAGGATCTCGCCCGGCTCGATGCCGTCGTGAAGCTCCTGGCCCGCCCGCAGTACGCGCACGGTTCCCTCCACCACGCCACCGCTGGCAGGAAGGCCGCGCAGCTCGAAGCTGCTCGCGGGCGGCAATACCACCGCAGGGGGACGTCCCACGAACGTGACCGGCGGGTCGGGACGCTGCTCGTCGCGCATGTGCTCGGCGCGTCGCATGCGGACCAGATGCGGCAGGTGGTCCCATGCGTTGGAATGCAGCGCGCGTTGCAGCTCGTCGACCGTGCAGAAGAAGACCGATCCGGGCGCGAGGTCGGGGTGATTGGCGCGCAGGCGACGATCGATCTCGAGGGCCACGTGGCGAATGGAGCCGAGCACGCGCGTGACCCAGGCCCGCATGCGCTCGCGAAGGCCGGTGGTGTGCTGCGCGTGACGGACGAGCACTTGCAGGGAGCGGGCCTCCAGGCGGCTCATGGATCGAGACAGACTGGCCAGCTGTTCATCCGCCTTGGCACGGGCTCGGTCGGGGGCATGCTCACGTCCGGTGTCGTCGCTGTGCAGGGCCGAGGCCACCAGGGCCAGCACCGAGACGTGGTCCTCGATCCACCGGGGCGTGGCGATTTCGGCCTCTCGCACCGCGCGGTCGCCGAAGTCGGTGAGAAAGTGCTCGAGGGCATTGCGCAGGGGCCCCGGGCGAATCTGCTCCACGCGCGTGAGCTTGCCTTCGGCGATCGGCCTTGCCAGCTCCGGATGCTGCCTGGCAATCGACGCGATACGCGCGATGGCGATGCCGGGCCGCGCGCTTTCGAGATCGCGGACGCCTGCGGTCAGGCTGCGTGCCAGCGCGTCGGGATCGCCCCCGGCCACCCAGCCGAGAAATACTTTGAGCCCCACGTGCGCCGCCAGCGACGCCGAAGCACAGGCCAGCATCAGCGTGCCCGTGTCGTCGAGCTCGGAGAGCACCTCGCGCAACATGCGCGCGAGGTGACGATCGCTGACGCGGGACATGTCAGTCTCGCGACGTTCGCGGTAGCGCCGCCAGGCGGTGCGGTCGTGGCGGGCGACGCGATCGGTAAGGCGGGTCTGCTCGATCAACAGGCGGGTGGCGGTGGCCGGGAGCCGCGCGAGGAAGGCCGCGCGGGATACGCCGCGCACCTGCCGCTCGAGCACATCGACGCCGTCGCCCCCTCCGAGGCTCACGAGCGTGCGGGGATCGAGGCCGGGCACCTGGGCCGCAATGCGCATGAATTGGGTCGAGTTCAGATAGAAGCGGCCGTGCACGTTGGCCACCAGCACCACGTCGCGCGGCACGCTGCAACCCAGGGAGCCGAACGCCTGGCGGAAGCCTCGCTCCGAGAAGCCCCGGGCCACCGACCAGGTCAACGGGGTCGCCACCCCGGGCAGCGCCTCACCGACGTTGGCGCGGGACCAGACCGTGTCCTCCTCGCCGCCTTCGGGAAATCCGGTCCCGACCACGGGCCGCGCCTGCACCACAATGACGCGCTCGTGCTCCACGGCGAACTCGACATCGTGCGCGGCATCTTCCACGCTTTCGAGCCGCGACGCCAGCGCTGCCAATTGCCGCAGCGCGCTGTCGGACAGCGCGGGCGCGCGCGCCCTGTCCGTGGGCACGTCGATGAACTCCGGCCCTTGATTGCCAATCACCATGGCCCTGCTCTTGTGGGCAATCATGGTGTCGCGGACCACCCCGCGCCGGGCCGAAATCCGGATCATGTCGGGCGAGACTGCCCCGTTGACCACCGGCGCTCCGAGCCCCAACGTCGCATTGACCAGCCGCTCGTCGCGTGCCCAGACATGCTCGTCGGTTCCGGGCGGCGGCCGGGTGAACATCACGCCGGAGGCGTCCGCCTGCACCATGGCTTGCAGCACCACGGCCATCGCGATGTCCCGCACGCCGCGCGAGGCCAAGTGGCTGAGCGCCCGCGGCAGAATCGCGCTCGCCCATACCTGCCGCACCGCGCGCTCCAGACCCTCGCCGCCGCGCACGCCCAGGATGGTCGACGCGAGTCCCGCCATCGCGGTCAGCTCCACGTCTTCGGTGGTGGCGCTCGATCGCACGGCCATGCCCCATGGCGCGCTCGGCTCGACCTTGTCCCACAGAGCGTGCAGAGCGTCGCGCAGGGCTGGGTCGAGCGGCGCTTCCAGCATGACAGCGCGCGCGTGGCCGATGCGCTCGAGACCCTTGTCGCTGCCCACCACCGCAAGAAGCGAGCGCGGATCGTGGCCTGCGGGTAGGCGCTGCGCGACCATGTCCAGGAAGGGACGGGCGTCGATGATCCAGGTGGCCGGGATGTCGAAGCCGTGGCGGGCCAGCCATACCAGCCTGGCTCCCTTGCCGCCGATCTGGCCCGCCGACGGCATGACGCTGTCGCCCAGATGAGCCTCGATCGGCACTACGTGGTCGTCTCGTCGCGCCACGATTCAGCCATACTACGCGGGGTCGTCCGTTGCACGAACGAACGCACGTGCGCAGCGGCGAGGATTCTCGCTGAGTGCCTGTCCCGACGAGCGCCGCGGAGTGCCGCGACCCGCGCTCGATTCGTGCTACGGTGGGACGGGGACGAACCATGAGCGAATCCGAGGACAGACTTGGCCGCAAGGGTGCCGAACGCAGCTCCACCGAGCTCGACGAGAGCGATTGGGAGGAAGTGGTCGACGAAGCCAAGACGCTTCCGAAGGCCGAACCTGCAGCTAGCCCGCAGGCAAATTCTCCTGACGCCGAGATCGTCGAACCCATCGAGGACGACGCCGCCGCGATGGCGAGGCGGGTGGTCGATGCGTTGCGGACCGGATCGCTGCCGGAGATCGTGCCGGAGGACGATGACGAGCCGCCGCCCGTCGTGGCACCGCCGCCGTCGGTCGCAGCGCCTGCGCCGTCGGTCGCAGCGCCTGCGCCGTCGGTCGCAGCGCCTGCGCCGTCGGTCGCAGCGCCTGCGCCGTCGGTCGCAGCGCCTGCGCCGTCGAGTACGCCGCGCACCTCCGCACGCGCCGCTCCGACCGTCGGGATCGGCGTGATGGCTGCGGGCAAGGCAGGGGTCGCCACCGCGGTGAGCTCCGAGCAGGCGCTGATCGAGGAGCTGGAACATCGCGCCGACGCTGCCGATCGAGCGGCCGATGCCCTCGCGGCGTCTCGCACGCGCACGGAGCTGGCGCTGGTGATCGAGGTATTTTCGGGTGATCGCTCGCGGGCTCTGTCGGAGTGCGTGCGCGCGCACGTGGCCGCGCCCACGCTGCTCGCGCCGATTCTGGGAGCCCGGTGGCTCACGCCGGTCCGTCCGGTGGGCCCGGCACTGACCCTGGCGCTGGACCACTTGCGTGTCGTGCGCGACGATGCGCGCCGGGCAGAATGTGAAGTCGACGTGGCACGGCTGTGCCAGGCCAGCGGAACGCTCGACCAGGCGCAAGCGCACTATCGTCAAGCGCTCGCGCTGCGACCGGAGCATCCCTCGGCGCTGCGAGGGTTGGAGGGACTGCTGCAAGGCGCGGTTCGCAAGGGCGATGTCGAATCGGCCGAGGCGCTGGCCCGGCACCTGGACCAGATGGCCGCAGCCTGGCGGAAGGAAGCGCCTCTGGCAGCCTGGCTGCACGTGGAGCGCGAAGCTCTGCTCGACCGGGCAGGACGAACGGACGCGGCGCGGGGCGCGTTGCACTCGGCCCTGCAGCTCGACGGGCGGTCGTCGCTGGTTCGGCGGGCCTATGCGCGACACTTGTCGAACCATCGCGACTACGAGGCGCTGGTGGCGGCGTGGTCGGACGAGGCCAGGCTCGAGGCGGACCCGAAGCGCGCGGCCCGGCTGGAGTACTGGGCCGCACGGATAGCCTCGGAACGTCTGGACGACGCCCGCCGGGCCATCGAGTTGCACGAGCGTGCCGTGCAGCATCAGGGCGCCGACGATGCCACGCGACGGTCGGCCTGGCGCGAGCTGGCACGCCTGCACGATCTGCTGGGCGTGCCCAAGCGCAGCGCGGAGGCGTGGCAGCAGCTGTTGCCCCTGCTCGAGCAACCGGCCCAGCAGGCGTACGTGCACCGGCGCCTCTCGGAGCTCTTTGAGCTCATTGGCCAGCCCGCGCAGGCTGCGGAGCATGGCGAGCAATTCCTGCAGAGCGATCCGGACGACGTCGAGGCGCGCGAGCGGGTGGATCGCGCCCTCGAGTCCCTCGGCCAGCACGAGCGGCGCGTGACGTTTTGGGCCGCCGACGCTGCGCGGGAGTCCACGCCCGCCCAGCGCGCCGACGCCTTCACGCGGGCTGCCGTCATCGCCGAACGTCAGGTCAAGAATCCGGTGCTCGCCCTGAGCATGTATCGCGCGGCCTGGGCCGCGGACCCGACGCACGTCGACGCGTTCGACGGCCTGGCGCGGTTGCTCGCGCCCGTGGGTGTCAGCAGCCCGGAGGCTGTGCCTGCCCACGTGCGCGCGCGCATCGACCTGTACGAGCAGGCGGCCGTGTCCGCGGGCGACCTCGAGCGCAAGATCGCCTGTCTGGAGATCGTTGCCGCGATCTACGAGGAAGAGTTGCAGTTCCATGCCCGGGCGATGGACGTGCACCGGCGGGTCCTGGCCCTGGACCGATCGCGTCGAAGCGCGCTTGTCGGTCTGCAGCGCACCGCAGCCCGATGCCGCGACTACGGGGAGCTGGTCAAGGCGCTCGTGGCCGAGGCCGACTTGGTGTCCGATCCGTCCCTGCAACGGACTCTGCTGTTGCGCGCAAGCTCGGTGGCCGCGGAGTCGATGGGCGATCCGGATCGGGCAGTGGAGCTGATCGGGCGGGTCCTGCAGAAGAGTCCCGGGGACCTGGTGGCGCTGCGATCTGCATGGAGAGCCAACTATCGAAGCTCGCGCCACGAGGCGGCGATCGCGCAGCTCAAGCTTCTGCTCAAGCATTCCCGCCGCGGTGCCCCGTCGTTCGCGATCTGCGTCGAGATGGCTCTGCTGCTCGAAGACAGGCTCCATCGCAACGCCGAAGCGGTCCAGGCTTGGCGCGAGGCCCATCGCCAGGACCCGTCGCACCCCGTGCCTCCGGCGGAGATCTGCCGGCTGCTGGTGGCTTCCGGCCAGCACCGGCAGGCGGCCGACGAGCTGATGCAGATGGCCGAGCACGCCCCCGAGCCGTCGGCTCGCGCCGCCCTGTTCGCCCAGGCCGCCGAGATCCTGGACGATCGGCTCGAGGATCTGGAAGGTGCGTTGTCGGCCCTGCAGCAGGCGCACGCGAGCGCACCGGACGACGCGGCGATCTTCGAGCGCCTGGTTCGTGTGCTCGAGCGCCGCGGCAAGCCGGGCGACCTGGTGGCGCTGCTCGAGCGCCGCCTCGCGCGCGCCGGTGCCGAGGACCGCAAGTCGCTGCTGGTCCAGCTCGCGGAGCTGCTGGTGGCGGAGCGCGATCATGTGCGCGCCATCGCCCTGCTCGACGAGGTGATCGGCGTGGATCCCGATCATGTGGCGGCCCAGCGCCTGCTCGAGCAATCCCTGCGGCGCACGGAGAACTGGAGCGCCCTGGCGGTGCTGCTGCGCACCCAGGCCGAGCGCGCTTTCCTTCCCGACGTGCAGGCCGCGGCGTTGTGGGAGGTGCGGTTCCTCGAGCAGCATCGCGATGTCGCGCCGCCCGAGGGCGACGACACGCTCACACGACTGCGCTATACGCAGCCCAACGAGCCGGTCGTGCACGAGGCGATGATCCGCGAGACCGGCCTCGACGCGACCAGCATGGATCGGGCCTCGTCGCTCGCCGCCTCGTTGTCGGTCGTGTCCGGTGCCCTGGGCGACCCCGCTGCGTCCGCGGCGCTCGATCTGGCCAGTGGCCTCGTGATCGAGCGCGCCGCGCGCGATCTGGGAACGCCCTCGCCTTCCGAGGCCATGCAGCGCTACCGCTCGTGCCTGTCCCGTTGGCCCGAGTGCCTGACCGCCGCACGCAATCTGCTTCGCGTGGCCCACAGCCTGGGCGACCAGCTCGCGATGGTCGAGGCTCACGTCGCCTTGGGCAGCATCGAGTCGGACTCCGTCGTTCGCGCCGAGCACTGCGCCGTGGCCGGCGACATGCTCCTGGCCGCCGGAACGGGCGACGTGCCGCGAGCGCTGTCGCTCTTCGCCAGGGCCCTCGAGCTCGACGCCGATCAAGGCCGCGCGGTGGCCGGAATCGTGGGTCTGCTGGCCTTGGGCGCCGATGCGGGTCATGTCGCGGACGCCCTTCGCGATGCTCTCGAGCGGGCGTCGAGCCAAGTGCAGATCGCCGCGATCGGCGGCTCCCTGGCGAAGATTGCGCGCGAGCGCCTGGGTGAGCCCAACGTGGCCGTCGAGGCCTTGCGTCGCGTGCGCGCCAAGGTTCCGGGCCACGTGCCCACCCTCATCGCGCTCGCCGACGCCTGCAACGCGGTGCAGCTCTGGCCGGAGGCGGCCGACGCGGCCCGCTCGGCCCTCGCCATCACGCAGGATCCCCTGGAGCGGATGCGCGCATCGCTGCACCTGGCGGAGTCCCATGCTCACCAGCGAGACACCTGGGAGGACGCCCGCCGTGAGGCGGCCGAGGTGGAAGCCGCTGCCGAAAAGCTCGACAGGGCCGAGCGCCTGCGGATCATCGAGCGGCTCGAGCGTATCCACGAGCTGCTGGGCGATGGCAAGGAGCACGAGCGATTGACCTGTATCGCAGTCGCGTTGAGCGGCGACGATCCGGCCGCGCTCCGGAGGCTCGCCCACCTGTTGCGCCCCGACGAGGTCGACAACGCGATCGCCTACGTGCAAGCCATGCACCGTGTCCTGGCCATGGCCGACCTGTTCTCGGTGCCGCACCGTCCTGCGTGGTTGATCGAGATCGGCCGGCTGGAGGCCGGAGTCCTGGGGCGCCCGCGGGAAGGGCTGGCGCGCCTGCGGCAGGCCATCGCGCTCGACCCCGCCCGGCTCGAGAGCACGATGGCGCTGGCCGACGCCCTGACCGCGCTGGGCGCCCACGAGGAGGCCATCACCGAGCTGCGCGACGCGCTGTTCAAGCACCCGGCGGCGCAGATGGAGGCCGCGGCCGTGGTGCCCATGGTGCTCGCGCTCGGGCGCAGCCTGCAGGCAACGGGACGTGCGGCCCAGTCCCTGGCGACCGAAGAGATCCTCGCCTGCTTCGGCTATGGAGCCGAGGAGCGGGTCGCCGCCTTGCGCGCGCGGCGACTCCCCGACCAGGGACCGGCCTACGGCTGTCTCGAGCAGCCCGCCATCGAGCGCAGCGTGGCGCCGCAGCTGGCCAATGGCGTAGCGCTGCGTGTGGCCTCGGTGCTCGAAGACCTGATGCCCAAGCTGGTCGCCCCCGACCCCATCGCCGCACGTCTGCCGTCCTCCGCCCGCCTCGGCGCCCGATCGCCGCACCCCTTGCGCGTGCTCGCCGACCGCTTCGCCCCGGCCTTCGGTGCCATCGCTTTCGACCTGTTCGTCGACGTGCCGTCGCTTCCCATGCCCCGCGTTGTCGCCGGTACGCCGGCCACGGTGCTGCTGCCCGTGGGCTTCGACCGCCTCCCGGCCTCCGAGCAGGTGGCCGGGTTGGTGCGCCTGCTCACGCTCGTCGCCCTTGGCGTGCCGTGGATCGAGCAAATGTCCGCCGCCGAGCTCGACGGCCTGATCCTGGGCGCCCTGGCCGTGGGCCGTCCGGGCTGGGATGCGGGCGGGCTGACGCCGGCACGCGAGGAGGCTGCGGCGCAGTGGCGTCCTCGCATCGCGAAAGCAGCCAGCCGCAAGCACAGGCGATCGCTCGACGAGCTGGCCGAGGAGGCCTCGCTCGACCTGGACGTAGGGGTGTGGCGCGAGGCGGTCCGGGCGGCGAGCTGGCGCTGTGCATGGCTCGTGTCGGGCGACTGGATTGCGACGTTCAACCACGTATGGCGCACCGACGCAGAGCTTTCGCGCGTGTGGGGAGGCCAGGTGGTCCGGGCGGCCTTCGGCCACGCCACGCTGCGCGACCTGTTTTTCTGGACGCTGTCGGCGGAGGCCACGCCGATCGCCAGGGCGATGTTGCGGGCGGGCTGAGCCCGGGATTGCGCGCGACCTTGGTACGCCGGTAGGATGCCGGCTTGACGCGGAACACCACGGAAGATGGGATGATCGAGAGGATCGTCTACGAATTCGAGGAGCTGACCGACGACCTGCCCCGCCCGCCCCTGGCAGCGCTGCGCGCGATGTCCCAGGCCGGGCTGCTGGTCGCGCCCAAGGGCTGGCAGGCGCTCGCGTTCGATGTGCGTTTCGAGTTGGCCCGCGCCGGCCTGCAAGGCGTGGTGGATTGGGCCGCGGTCCGCAAGCTGGCCGAGCGGGTGCCTCCCAAGTACATCAAGCTCGTTCCCCAGGTCGCCGAGCCCAATCCCGATCAGGTGCCCGAGCATCTCGCGCGGGCGCTGGGGCCTTCACGCCCGTTGCCCGACGCCGATTGGCGTGCCATGCGCGCCGTCGACCGGGCGGTGCTCGCAAGCCTCGCTCCCAATGCGAGATTGGTGGCGTTGGCGTACGAGGAAATCTCGGTGGCGATGGGAAAGCCCCGGGAAGGCTCCTCCGAGCACTGGTTCGGCTCGGTCGCTCGTTGCGAGATCAGGCTCGCGCCCGCCGCCGTCAACGAGCTCACATCCCCAAGGTTCCTCGATGGACGCGCGTTGCTCCTCGCCCGGGTCGCCGGCATTCGCGCCGCGCGTCGCGTCACCGACGTGTTCGATCTGCACGCAGAGGCGGGCACCGGATACGTCGAGCTCGATTGGCGCGTTAGCCCCAGGCGTGACTCCATCCTGTGGCAGGCCCACGTCAGCACCTGGGAAGGCGCCTTCTTCCCGGCGGCCTCCCTGCTCGCGGTGACGACCGCGGCGAGCGCAGTCTTCGACATGATCCGGCAGATCGACCCGACGGCGCACCTCAAGGCCTCGGTCCGGGAAGAGGAGTGGCAGGTCGGGACCGCCGCGTCCCGCCTCGAAGAGGCCACGTCCGTCTATTCGGCTTCCACGCTGACCGCCGGGGAACACGGCGCCGACCCGTTGCAGGACAAAGCCACGGTTCGCATGGCGCCCGAGGACTTGCCTCGCCCGCCGCTCGGAGAGCTGATCGCGGGCTCGCTGGCTGCACCGTCCCCGGCCGCCGCGGTCGCCCCGCCGTCCGCACCGCTTGTCGCCGACCCGCCGGCGCGAGCCTCGTCGCCGTCGTCGGCCCGCGCGCCGGGGGCTGCGCCGGATCGGCTCCGACCCTCCGAGCCGTTCGTCTCCGCGGCGCCTGCGACGGCACCGGCCGCGACGCCCATCCCCAGGACCGTCGTGGTGCTGTTTCTCGGCGCGGTGTTCATCTTCCTTTTATCGGTCGCGATGCTTGCGTATGTCCTCGTTCATGCATGAAAGCGATCATTCGTGCTTGTCTTCTCGAACTGGCCTGATGCGTGGTTCGACGTCCGTGGCTCGAGGGGGCATGCCGGACCGCAGGCGGCTTTTGCTCGGGTGCCTGTCGGTCGCGGTCTGCCAGTGCGCGCGCGACGAGCCCTGGCGAGCGATCGACTCGCCGGAAGGCAGATTCTCGGTCAGCATGCCGGTCCGGCCGCGCACCGGGGATCAGAAGGCCAACAGCGGATGGGGGCTGCTGGACGTTCGATTCTACGAGGCGGAAGTCAAGGACGGCGCCGCGGTCTACTCGGTGACGTATACCGACTACCCCTTTGAAACCGTGGAGCCGGAAAAGGCCCGGGCGCTTCTTCTCGACGCGCAGCGGTCCACGCTTCAGCAAGTGTCGGGGCAGATGCTGAGCCAGGGCGCGACCACCTGGCAGGGATATCCGGCCCGGCGCACGGCGATTCGCGCCGCTTCCGGCGTCGAGTACGATCTGCTGGTGGTGCTGGCCGCCTCGCGGCTCTATCAGGTGTCCACGGCCAGTCGCCCGGGGCAGCTGTCGGCGAGAGACAAGCGGGCGTTCTTCGATTCGTTCCGGATCCGCTAGCCCGATCCCTTGCCCCGGCCGCGGCCACCGCGCTCTTGAGGGCCACAAGACGGCGCTTGCTTCCCGGCGAGTCCTGGTGTGTACTGAACCTCGTTTGGGGGGCTCCCATGGGCGACTCGCCGCGCCGTCGCGGATACTGCAATAGCGGAACTGCAATGTCGGTGTGCGTCTGACCGAAAGCACGCATGGCCGGCAACCCGGGTGGATCCAATGCTCAATGTCCTTCGCGCCGAACTCGAGAGACTTTTCGACCTCGCCGAGCTGACCGACATCGCGGCCCGGCACCTGGATGTCGATCCTGCCGAACTGCAAGGCTGGCAGGTCAAGGGCGCCGCAGCCGACACGATCGTCGAGCGTGCCCGGCAGCTCGACGCCGTCGAGGCCCTCGCCGATGTCGTCATGTTCGCCCGTCCGGGGGCAGACCGCCGCCTCGATGAGCTGAGCAGGTATGGGCACCGGGCTGCGGACGAACCGTCGGTCGGCGCGCACCTCGGCCCCTGGCTGCTGCAAGCGGTGCTCGGTCGAAGCCCGGCCGCAACCGTGTATGCGGCGAGCCGCGGCGACGACATGCTCCGTGTGCGCGTGCTGCGCCCGGCCGCCATGGTCGACAGATCGGCCGTCGAGCGGTATCTGGTTGCCAGCCGTCTGTCCGGTGACACCGGGGAGCCAGGGCTTCCCAACGACGTCGTCGTGTTTCGAGACGAGCGCATTGTGGCGGTGGCGGCGGGCTTGTCGTCGGGAGAGCCCCTGTCCAGCCAGCTGGGCACGCCCTGGAAGCCGCGCAAGGCCTGGTCGATCCTGCGCTCGGTCCTCGAGTCGCTGGGCGCCCTGCACCGTCGTCGCCTGGTGCACGGCGCGATTCACCCGGACAACGCACTGGTCGGCGGCGAGCCTCAAGCCCTGAGCGCGGTGCTGCTCGACGCTGGCACGCATCACCTGCGCACGCGGCAGTTGGTGGGGGGCGCGTCGGCCAGGCGAGGGCCCCACGGGCCGCTCGCGTACGCGGCACCCGAGCAGCTGCTGGGCGAGCCGCCGACACCGCGCAGCGACGTTTACTCGTTTGGGCTGCTGCTTTATGCGCTTCTGGCGGGCAGGCCGGCCTATGGCGGGACGAGCCAGGCGCTGCTCAAGGCAAGGTTCACGCACACGCCCGAACCACTGAGCCTGGTCGCGCCCCGGGGCTGGATCCTGCCCGACTTCGACGAGATCGTGCATTCGCTGTTGCAGGAAGACCCGGAGCAGCGTCCGCCGGACGCCGAGGCTGTCTTCGAGATGCTCGAGGGGGTGGCGGCGCAATCGGTTCGACGCACCGACGCATTTCCGGAGGACGCGCTCGACGCGCAGCTGCAGTCGTTGTTCGACAATCCGGCCGACGACCTGGTCGCGTCGCTGCTGGAAGAGAGCGTGGGACGTGGGGCGCATCCGGGGCGGGTCGCGGAGGCGTTCGTGATGGCGGCTGAGCAGCTGCGCGGCGAGCCTTCGGCCCAGGCTGCGCGGCGCCGTCTGCTCACCCGCGCCGGCCTTCTGTACGACGGTCCCACGGAGAATCCGCGAGCGGCCGCGCAGGCCTATCGCGCGCTGCTCGAGATCGACCGCAGCGACGAAACCGTGTTGGCGTCGCTCGAGCGCGCGTACCGCCGTGCCGGGGACTATCAGGGCCTGGTCGAGTTGCTGGTGGAGCATGCGCAGCAGACTCCGCCGGGGGAGAGCAAGGCGCGGGTCCTGGCCAGGGTGGGCGATCTGCTGGCGACCAAGCTGGGCGACACGGAGCAGGCGGTTGTGGCCTACGCGCACGCGTTCCTGAACGACCCGACCGACCCGTCCCACGCCCAGGCGGTCGAGCGGCTGGCGGGCACCGACAAGAGGATCTGGACGGAGGTTCTGGAGGTCTGCGCGCGGGAGGTGATCGTGATCCGGTCCCCCGCCGAGAAGAACCAGCGATTGATCGTGATGGGCGGCTGGTATCGCGACCACGTGAGCCGCATGGACGTGGCGCTGCAATGCTTCCAGGCGATCGTGATGACCGACCCGGCGCACGACGCTGCGCTCGAGGCGATGGCGGACCTGTGCCGCCAGGCAGGGCAATGGCGCGAGCTGGCCGAATTGCTGCTCTCCCGTGCCCGTGTCGCGCCAGGGCTGGCGCAATCCAGGGACCTGCGTGCCGAAGCCGCGTCCGTCCTGCAGCGGTATCTGTCCGACGGGGCCCACGCGATGGACATCTACGAGCAGATCTTGCAGGAGGACCCGTCCCACGGACCGGCGGGGCGGGCGCTGTGCGAGCTGCACATGCAGGCCGGGCGATTCGACGACTACGTGCGCGTGATGCGGCGTCGCGTGGAGGCCGCTCCGGCCACCGGGCGAGCGCGGCTCTTGTGCGAGCTGGCCGAGGCCCACGAACAGCGCAAGCTCCTGAACGACGCCGTCGTGCTCTACGAGCAGGCCGCGGCCGACGACCCCTCCGACCAGCACGTGCTGCGCAAGCTCGGCGATGCTTACACCGCATTGCGCCGTCCCGAGGAGCTGCTCGGCAACTTGGACAAGCAACTTGCTCTCGCGGTCACGCCTGGGCAGAAGACCGCTCTGCTGCAGCGCATGGCCGTGCTCAACGAGGTCGAGTTCCTGGATAAGAAGGGCGCCATCGCAGCTTTCGAGCGTATCGTGGAGGTCGAGCCGGGGCACCTGGCGGCCCTGGAGTCGTTGGGGCGCCTGTATCGCGACCTGAAGCAATGGGACACGCTCGCCTGGACCCTCGAGCGGCACGCCACGCACCTCGATGACGCGGACGCCCGGGCGGACAAGCTGCTGGAGCTCGGCGCGTTGGCGGCAGGCCCGCTGCACGAGCCCGCCTTCGCCATCGACGCCTACGAGCGGGCGTTGCTGCTTCGGCCCGACTCCTCCCAGGCGCTCGACGCCTTGGCCTCGCTGCGGGCCACGGAGGGCGACGAGGCAGGCGCGGCCGAAGCGCTCGAAGCCCTCGCGGACACCGAGGCGGACCCCGCGCGCCGGGCGGACTACTACTTGCGCGCAGCCGACATCCTGTCGTTGCGTGGCGAGCACGCTCGCGCCATCGAGCGCTACAAGCGAGCCTTGGATGCGGTACCGTCCCACGTGCGGGCCACGATCGGATTGCACGAGGCCTACCTGGCCAACAACGACGTGGAGCTGGCGGTTCGCTGTCTGGAGGCGGCGATTCCCACGATGGAAAGCGCGCAGGACAAAGCCACTCTGTCCGCTCAGCTGGCGCGCACGCTGGCCTCGCGAACGGACAACCTGGCCCGCGCCGAGGCCGCTGCCGCGTTTGCCGTGGAGCTCGACCCGGACCACGTCCCCGCCCTGGTGCTGCTCGCCGATCTCGATCGGCGCGCCGGTCGCTACGAGGCTGCCTGTGTCCGCTATGCGGCAGTGGAGGGCAGCATCCGCGGCCTGGACGACAAGGAGGCTGCGTCGGCTCTATGTGGTTATGCAGAATGCCTCGCAAGAGCCGGCCAGTCCCAGCGGGCGCTGTCGGTCCTGCGCGACGCCCTGGGGCGGGACGACGGGCGCGACACGCTGCTGGCCGCAGGGCAGGTGGCGTTCGTCGCCGAGGACTTCGCCTCGGGTGTGGAGTTCAACTCCAGGCTCGTGCAGGAGCACGGGCGCACGCTCGAGCCCGCGCAGCTTGCCGAGGTGCTCTGGCGGCGCGGCGAATCGTTGCGCCGGGAAGGCCGCCTCGAGGAGGCCATCGCGCCGCTGGAGCGTGCCGCCGACCTCGACCTGCACGGCGTCGAGCCCCTGCGCGCCCTGGCCGCGATCTACCGCGCCCGCGAGCAGTGGCTCGACTTGAGCAAGACCATGGTGCGCATGCTCGGCAAGGTGCAGGGTGACCTCCGTGTCCTGCTGCTGCTCGAGATCGGCCAGCTGGCCGAAGACGAGCTCGACGATCGGACGACCGCTGGCCGCTGCTACGCCGCCGCCCTGGCCGAGCGCCCGTCGGACCGCAAGCTGCTGCTCAAGCTCGCCGAGTTCCACCGGGCCGAGCGCGATTGGGCCAGGCTGGTGGATGCCATCGCCAAGCTCGCCGATCTGAGCGAAGAGCCGGCGCAGAAAGCCCGCTATCTTCGCACGGCCGCAGGTCTCGCCTCCCAGGAGATGGGAGACCAGGCCAGGGCCGCCGAGCTGCTCGACCGCGCCGTGGCTCAAGATCCCTCCGACCAGTCAATCGTTGCCGAGGCCATCGCCCTCAAGCACAAGATCGGCGACAACGAAGGCTTGGAGCTGCTCTATCAACGGCAGATTCGCGAAGCGTTCCGCTGCAACGAGCTCCCCCGCGCCCGGCAGCTCGCCGGCGAGCTCGCTCAGCTGCACATGTCCTGCGGACGGGACGACGACGCGGTGGCAGTGCTGGAGGCGTCGTTGGAAGCCGGCGGCGAGGATCCCGAGCGGGAGAGCCTGCTGCTGGACCTGTATGCGAAGGACGCGGTCCGCTACCTGGATCGCGCCGTGCGCTTCGCGCGCTCGATGGTCGCCCGTGCGCCTCGCGACCCGCAGCCCTATCGCATCCTGCGGCGCATGTATGCCGACGCCAAGCGGCGCGACGCCACCTGGGTGGCTTGCCAGGCCCTGACGGTGCTCGGGGCCGCCGAGCAGGCAGAGGCGCGCTACTTCGAGCAGTACCGCGACACGGGCCCGATCCCCGAGCAGGCCAGGCTCAGCGAGCGCGACTGGGCAGAGCTCCTGGTGCACCCGGACGCGGACGACGACCTCACGCTCATCTTCCGAGTGCTTCAGCCCGTCATCGCCAAGGCCCGCGCTCGCTCGCTGCACGATCTCGGCTTCTCCCGGCGCAGTGCGCTCGATCCGGCCGCCTGCCCGGGCACGCTCGTCGAGAGCCTCGCGCTCGCCTCACGCATGCTCGGCGTCCCGATGCCACTGCTGTTCGAGAATCCCAGACCGGGCCACGCCCTGACGATGGCGCCGTGCGAGCAGCCCATCCTGCTGCTCGCACCGTCGGTCCTCCGGTCGCGTCTGCCCAGGTCCCGCGCGGCCTTCGTCGCCGCCACCCACCTCGCCTATCTGCGTAGCGGCTTCTACGTGCGCTCTTTCGTGCCCAAGCTGGCCCTCAAGGCGTGGCTGTTGGCCGCGGTCCGGGTGACGGCCGGGGCTACGCCCGCGGACCCCGAGGTCGAAGGGCTCACGCGCGACGCCCAGAAGATTCTGGAGGCGAACCTGGCGGGCTCGATGCGCGATCACCTCGCCGGGCCCGTTCACGCGCTGCTCAAACGTGGTGGGCGGCTGTCCATCGGCGCCTGGATGGACGCTGTGGACTTGACCTCCGATCGTGCCGGTTTCGTGGTCTGCGGCCAGCTGCGCCCGGCCATCTCGGTAATCGAAGAGTCGGCGGGCGGCGCTGGCCTGCTCCCGGCCGAGCAGCGCGTCAGGGCCCTGCTGCAGTATTCGGTCAGCGCTCCCTACCTGACCCTGCGCGACCGGCTCAGGCTCTCCGTCGATTGGGTACACACGGAGGAATTGCCCCTGGACGGCCCGCAGGCCTCACCGTGATTGTCCCGCGAGCCCCGCGCCCGGCCCGTGTCCCGCGGGCACTCATGCGATCAACTCCCGCGCACCAGAGAAGCCCGTACATAGATGAGGTCTCGAAGGAACGCCGCGGCGTCGCCGTAGCGCCGTTCTCTATCCTTGCGCAAGGCCTTGCGGATGATGCGCGGCAGGTCCGCGTGGATGTCCGGTCTCAGCTCCGCAAGGGCGCGGGGCTTTTCCGTGGCGATATTCACCAGCAGGGCGGGCAGGGTAGTGCCCTTGAAAGGCCGCTGGCCGCTCAGCGCCTCGTACAGCACGACACCGGTGGACCACAGATCGGCGCGCGCATCGACCTCGACCGCGCTCCGAACCTGCTCCGGGGCCATGTAGAACGGGCTCCCCAGGAACATGTTGACGCGCGTGATACGGCTCGTCTCCTCGACCGGCCGAAGGTGCGGTGCCACGTCGGTGCACACGCCGAAGTCCAGGACCTTGACGATCTCGTGCCCGTCGTAGTCCTTGTGCAGGAACACGTTCTCGGGCTTGATATCGCGGTGCACGACGCCGGCGGCGTGGGCAGCGCGCAGGGCGGCCAGGATCTGGATGACGATGTCGACCGCCTCGAGCTGCTCGAGCGCGCCGCGGGACTTGATTCTCGCCGACAACGGCTCGCCGTCGAGCAGATCCATCACGTAGAACGGCCGTCCGTCATCGAGCGTTCCACAATCATGCAGTCGGCAGATGTTCGGGTGCGATAGCGAGGCGGTGATCCGGGTTTCCCGCTCGAATCGGACTCGCCATTGCCCACTTCGGAGCATGTCGCCGGCCAGCACCTTCAACGCCACCGTGCGTCCGTTGTCACGCTGAACTGCCTCGTAGACGATAGCCGCCGAGCCGGTTCCGATGACCCGGCGAACCGAGTACCTCTTGTGCAGCACGACCGGGTCCGCGGGTGCCGCTTGCGCCGCTCGTGTCGACGCGGCGGAGCCGCCGGCTTCGCCTGGGCTACTCCTGCTATCCATGCCTTCGGGTCCAGCGGTCCACGATTCGGCGGGCCTGTCGACCGACTGCCCCGTTGCCGGACACACGGTCGACGACGACGCATGGTGCCCGCCGCACCAGGGACAGGGCGACGGGCCATCTGCCGTCACGGCGCGCCTCGTGATCGGTCGTCATGGCCGCTGGGGCCGCACACCCGCGCATGGGCTGCCGGGCAGCGCTGGGTTCCCAATTGCGGAGTTGGCTCGAGCACAGGTCGGAACTTTCGCCCAAGGCGACCCGAATAGCACGACCTCAAAGGACTCGCCCGTTCCGCGGCACCGCCGCCCCGGCGGTCCGTTGTTCCAGAAGCAGCACGGAGCGCACTCCGAAAGCCGGTGCGTGGCGAACACCCGCCACGATGAGCGGCTTCCCATCCGAGGATCATCCCGTTCTGGTGGGGGCTCGACACGTCGCGCCCCGGGCTCTGCGCGGCATCGCCGCGCGTGCAAGCCCCTTATCGAGTAGCGACCGCCCGGTGCCCGCCGTCGTCCTTGCCCTGCACGATCTGTACGCCACCCGAAGGAGTGCTAGCATGCATCCCCCCGCGGGCGGCCTGGCCGCCGGGTCATGCAATCGATGGATCTGACCGCGATCGAAAGGCACCTCCTGCACGCCGCCGGCGTGATCGTCGCCGATCCGCTGGTGCTCCGCAGGGTCATCAAGCACCATCGCCGGCTCCATGGCATGGTGCCCCACGGGCGATGCTACGCCCTGTCGCGTCAGGCCCTGCTGGACGTCGCGGACTTCGAGATGCTCGGCGTTTCCCTCGCCGACATCCCGCCCGAGGTGGTCCTGGTGGCCCGTCCCACGCCTGCCGAGCTTCGTGGACGAAGCGACACCGAGAACCTGTCGCAGCTGTGGCGCTCCGTGTTTCACGCCCGCGTGCACGGCGCATTCGACCGCATGATCCGCGAGGACAAGCTCGACGAGGCGGGCGTGCGCGAGCGCATCGAGTACATCGGCCAGACGGAGTTCGACGAGATCCGATCCATCCTGCGCCACGACGACGCCGTGCTGCCGCCCTTCGACGATCGCGAGGTGTACGTGGAATTCGCGGCCACGTTCCTCGAGCTCCGCCACTTCTCACCCGCGCTCATCGTGCCCACGTTCCCGGGCGTGTCCGACGCATTCCGCGTCGACCAGACGCTGGCCCTCGACGTGGACCCGCGACCGTTGCTCGAGGAAGGACGTCCTCAGGGCGTCAGGACCTTCTCGCCGCACTTGGCGTTGCCGTCGTCGGCCACGGCCACCTCGAGCGCCTACGGGCCGGTTTCGCTGCGCAAGCCCGACTACGAGGTAGAAGCCGTCAGCGGCAAGCAAGCCAAGGCGCTGCTCGCGCGCGCGAAGGCAGCGCGAGCGCAAGGCAACGCCGCCCGCGCCATCCTCTCGAGCGCCCGCGCCAGCAACACGGCCGACCCGGCGCCGCACGCCGACGCCGACCGGGAGCTTCGGGACGCCGTCGCCGAGCTGGCAGCGCGTCTCGACGATGCGTTGGAGTACGACTCGGTGCGAGGCGAGAGGCCCGATTGGAACACAGCCCTGCTGCCCCTGGCCCAGCGAGCCGGTGCCGAGCGCTCGAGATTCCGGTACGGCCCGGAAGCCGCCCTGTTCGCCAGGCTCGAGCGCGCCTGCGTGGCCCACGAGCGCACCCGCCGCATCGTGGATCTTCCCACCTGGATGCTCTCGCTTGGCAAGCGCCCCATCGTCCGGCCCGCCGACTTCACGCGCGTGCTCATCGTGGCCCGCCAGCTCGCCCTGGCCGCTCACGCGGTCCACGAAACCCGTTTGCCCTCCTCAGAACGCGCGGCCCTGTCCGCCGCCTTGCGCCGCGCCGTCGCACGCGCCGAATCCAACGTGCGCGTCTCCCTCGGCCCCCGCATCCGCGGCGTGCTCGACAAGGTCGGCCTGCGGCCGGCCAATACCCCCGAAGTCCTGGCCCGGGACAAGCTCGTCGACGAGCTCCTCGACCAGATGTTGCGCCAAGGCTTCCTGACCTTTCCCGAGCTGCGCGACGCCGTCTCGCGCAACGAGCTCAAGCTCGATGATCTGCGGGGCCCCCGGGAATTGCTGTTCGGCGACCCCCTGATCGAAGCCGACAAGCTCCTGTCCGTCGAGCTCGACGGCATCTACCAGCGCAGCGACCTGTACCTGCGTGCCCTTCAACGCACCAGCAGCGTTCCCTTCGGTACCCGCATCGGACGAGTCGTCTTTCTGTACCTCGTGCTGCCGATGTCTGCGTCGTTCATCCTGCTCGAGGGCGTCGGCCACCTGCTCAATCCCCTGCTGCACCTGGCCGGGGCCGCGCCCGTCGAGATCCTGTCGGTGACCTCTTTCCTGCTGGTATCGGCGGTCGCCTTCGCATTGATTCATTCCGAGCCGTTCCGCGCCTTCTCCAAGCAGGTGCTCACCGTCGTGGGCGTGGTTCTGGCCTGGGTGTTCTTCCGCATCCCCCGCGCTCTGCTCACCCTGCCGGCCGTGCAGCAGTTTCTCTCCCGGCCCGGCGTGCGCATGGTGCTGCGCCGCCTTCTGTTCCCCCTGCTGCTCGGTGCCGGCGTCTACTACCTCACGCCCCTGCGCGCCGAGGACATCTATCTGGGCGCCGCCGTCGCCCTCGCCGTCTTTGCCGTCGTCAGCGCCCTCATGGGCACCCGCATCGGCATCTGGCTCGAGGACGTTGTCGTCGAGCAACTCGTACCTACTTGGCAGGTGATGAGCCGGCAGTGGATTCCCGGCGTGCTGCGGCTGGTCTCGGGCGTATTTCACACGCTCATGGAGATGCTCGAGCGCGCCATCTACAAGGTCGACGAGCTGCTGCACTTCTATCGCGACGACAGCGCGCTGATCGTGGGCCTGCGCGCCGTGCTGGGCCTGGGCTGGGCCGTCGTGGCCTACGTGATTCGACTGTATGTCACGTTGTTCGTCGAGCCGGAGCTCAACCCGCTCAAGCACTTTCCGGTGGCCACCGTGGCCCACAAGATGTTCCTCCCGCTCTACGGTCGGATGCTGTCGGTCGCAACGACGGTGTTCTCGCCCTTCGGCTCGATCATCGGCGGGGCCATGGCGGGAATCACGGTCTTCATCTTTCCGAGCGTGAGCGGCTTCCTGGCCTGGGAGCTGAAGGAGAACTACCGGCTCTACCGCGACTCACGGCCCGAGCGCCTCATGCCCACACGCATCGGGCCCCACGGCGAGACGATGCGAGGGCTGCTCGTGGCGGGCGTGCACTCGGGCACCATGCCCAAGCTCTACGAGCGATTGCGCCGGGCCGCGCAGCGCCATGAGGAGCTGGCGCGCAGGACGAGGGGACGGCCGCCCCGCGGCGCGGACCGCGGGCTCGCCCATTTTCGCGCAGGCATTCGCGAGGTCGAGGTGGGCATTCGACGTTTCGCCGAGCGCGAGCTGATTGCCACGTTGCGAGGCTGCGCCCGGTGGACGCACGGACAGCTGCGCATCGACGGTGTCGATCTGAGCTCCAACCGGGTACGCCTGCGTCTGTCGAGCGAAACGCTGGAGGGCGGCGTCTGCGAGATCACGATCGAGCAGCAGGGCGGGGCGCTGGTGGCGGGCATCGCGCGGCCGGGATTCCTTCATACGCTCCAGCGCACGTCGCCCCCGGGCACGTTGTTGTTCGAGAATGCGCTCGCCGGCTTCTATCACCGAGCCGAGGTGGACTTCGTGCGAGAGCAGATCGAGGCCGAGATCCCCGACGCCGCTCAATATGCCATCGAGGACGCCGGGCTGGTCGTATGGCCGAGCGGCGACTTCCGCACCGAGCATCTCTACGCGTTCGACCTCGGCCAGCCCACCACCGTGGCACCCGTGGTCAGCGGCGTGGGCGGGGAGCTGCCCCCGCGCGTGCTCGATACCCGGCGATTCCTCTACAGGCACCAGCCGATCACCTGGATCGCCTGGGTGGCCGCCTGGCTCGCCGCCGAGCACGAGCACGCCCAGATTCCCCGCCTGCTGGCCGGCGCCCCCATCCTGCCCGTGGGCACGCGCGGCGCCTTCGATTCGTGGGCATTGCCACTGTCCACCACGAGGAAGCCGAGCGCATCGAAGCCGTCCGACGCCACGATCGCCGCGCCGGACGTGGCCGAGTGACTCCCGGCGCTGTGCCAGGGGCACACCGGTGTGCCCTCCTCGCTTGCTTCACCCGATGCCGAGCTTCTGCATCCGGCGCAGCAGCGTGATGCGGTGGATTCCCAGCTGCGCGGCCGCACGGGTGCGGTTCCCCCCGCTCTGCTCGAGTGCCAGACGAATCGCGGCTTCCATGGGCGGTCCACCTCGGCTCCCGGCTCCCCGTTCTTGCGTCGGCTCCACCGCGGCGATGACGTGCGGCGGCATGTGCGCACGCGTCAGCTTCGCTCCCTGGCACAAGATGAAGCCCCGCTCCACGATGTTCTCCAGCTCCCGCACGTTGCCGGGAAATGAATAGGCCACCAGCAGCGCCATAGCGTCGTCGTCGATTCCGTCGATGGCCTTGCCCGTGCTCTCCCGGAAGACTTTGATGTAGTGATCCACCAGCAACGGGATGTCTTCCGTGCGCCGGGCCAAGGGCGGGATGTCGATCTGCACGACATTCAGCCGGAAGTACAGGTCCTCGCGGAAATGGCCGTCGCGCACCATCGCCAGCAGTTCGCGGTTGGTCGCCGCGATCACGCGGACGTTCGCCCGCACCATGCGGTCCGAGCCCACCGGGCTGTACTCCCGGTCCTGCAGGAACCGCAGCACCTTGACCTGCATGGGCCGCGGCAGGTCCCCGATTTCGACGAGCAGCAACGTGCCTCCCTCGGCCGCCGCGATGCGCCCCGGACGCGTCTGCCGCGCGTCGGTGAACGCGCCCTTGACGTGGCCGAACAGCTCGGACTCGAGCAGCGTCTCCGGAATGGCCGCGCAGTTGATGGCCACGAACGGCCCCTTGCGACGTGGCCCCAGCGAGTGGATGGTCCGCGCGATGAGCTCCTTGCCGGTGCCCGACGGGCCGCTGATCAGCGCCGTGGCGTCGCTGGCCGCAACCAGCGGCAGCAGGTCGAAGATCTGCTGCATCAGCGGGCTCTTGCCCACGATGTCCGCCAGGCGGTATCGCCCGCACAGTCGACGCTTCAAGTCCGCGATCTGCGACATGTCCCGGAACACCTCGACGCCGCCCAGCAGCCGTCCGCCGCGCGTCACCAGCGGAGCTGTCGAAAGCGAGATCGGTACCGCACGCCCGTCCTTCGCGCGGATGTTCACCTGGCGGTTGCGCGTCGGACTGCCCGATTGGATGCTCTGGCGCAAGGGGCAGACCCCATGGCACTGCTCGGTGCGGAAGACGTCGGCGCATGGAACGCCGATCACCTCGCCCGACGAAAAGCCCGTAATCTGCTCCGCGGCACGATTGAAAGAGGTGATTTGGCTATTCTCATCTACCGTGAAGACACCCTGGTCCAGCACGTCCAAGATGAGAGGAAAATACAGATTGTCGAGCGCGAGGGCCATGCGGCCACTGTAGCAGGCGCGCTGCGGAGCGCAACACTGTAGCGCTACATCGCAACACTCGCGGGCCGTCCCGGGTGAACGACGCAGCCGTTTCCAAGGCGCCCGCCACCGCCGCCCGGGTTGGCATGGAGGCTGCCCTATGTCCGCGCGATGGGCGCCAGACCCCACAAACCGCCGCGAGTGGCCAAATCGCGAAATGCGTCCGAATCACCCAGTCCGACCCCCAGGTGCGCTGCCGCCCCCAAACTCCATCGCATCGCCGTGTCCACCGGCCAGGCCGCCCAATACTGCTTCGTCTCCGCGGGCGCCATCCTCAACTGGATCTCCAGCGGACAGCTCCCCGCCCAACGCACCTTCGGCGGCCAGAACCGAATCTTGGTCTCCGAGCTTCGCGCCTTCATGCTCCAACACGGCATGAGCACCGCCAGCCTCGACCTGGACATCGGCCACGCCCAACCCTGCTGGGAATTCTGGCAGGCCCCTCAGCGCGGCGCCTGCCCCGCCATGGCCGACGGCTGCTCCGACTGTCCCGTATTCCGGTCCAGCGCGACCCTCTGCCACGAAATTCGACCCTTCTTGCCCGGAGGCACCCTGCGCGCCCCGGCTTGTGCGAACTGCGATTACGCCGCCGCCCGGCGCGATCCCACCCGCAAGGAGCACGCCCCGTGACTGCCACCGTTCCAACCGTCAATGCGAGCCCCAACCGCGGTTCGTCCGGGGCCGCGGATACCGACTCCCGTCTCCCCGACTGCAACTGGGACGCCGATCGCCGTGTCCTGTCCGACCTCCAAGCACCCCTCGCGGACTTCGCCTCGGTCGGCCAATGGATCGCCAGCCCCGACGGCGAGCACGTCGCCGCCCCCGTCGAGCTCGAGGACGGCTCGCAACAGGTGTGTGTCGACGGCAAGGTCTGGGAGACGGTCTACGAGAAAGCCTGGCACCTGGCCTACTCCCCGGACGGCCGCTTGACCGCGCTCGTTCGCCTGGACGACCAGTGGACCGTCGTCGTCGATGGACAGGAGTGGCCCGAGCGATTCGACTTCGTCTGGAATACGAAGTTCAGCAACGACGGCTCCGTCATTGCCGCGCAGGTCAAACGCGATTCCCGTCATTCGATCGCGCTCGACGGCAAGGCCTGGGAGCCTGACTTCCTGTCCTGCCGCGACTATGTCCTAAGCCCCGACGGCAAACGCGCCGCCGCCACCGTGCAGGCCGAGGATCTCGCCGAAGCCGATATCACCAAGTTCATGCAAGGCACTTGGAGCGTGGCCGTCGACGGCGAGGTCTGGTCCGGCAGGTACGTCAATACCTGGGATCCCCGCTTCAGCCGCGACGGCTCTCACGTGGCCGCGCAGGTGCGCACCGGTCCATTCGAATACACCATCGCGGAAGACGACAGCCCGTGGGAGGCGCGGTTCGGCTGCATCTGGTCCCCCGAGTACCGCGGCAAGAGCCGCAAGCTCGTCGCACCCGTGCGTTCCGCCGGCGCCTGGACCCTCGCTCAAGACGGAAGGCCCGTCTGGAAGAACCGCTTCATGCAGCTGTGGCACGTCCAGATGCCGGCCGACGGCAGCCGCATCGCCGCCGTCGTCGCTCCCAGCCTCGGACAATGGACGGTCGCCGTGGACGACACTCCATGGCCCTGCACGTTCGACTCGTTGGTGCTCGACCCCAGATTTTCCCCCGACGGCAAGCGTGTGGCAGCGGTCGCCCGGCATGCCGGCCACTGGACCGTAGCGGTCGACGGCCGTCCTTGGGACGCGACCTTCGATCGGGTCGGCGAGCCGGTCTTCCTCGACGCGGGCGGCGTCATCCTGGCGCGTGTGGAGCGCGACGGCGCCCATCGCCTCGCGCGCAACGGGCGGCTGGTCGGCGACGGCTACGAGTGGTTGTGGGACCCGATCGCGAGCCCGGACGGCCGTCGCGTTTTGATTCGCGGGATTCGCGATCACCACTACGTGCGTGAAGTCATGGATCTGTCGCGCCTCGAGAACTGAATCGCTCGCTCGGAGTCAACATGCTGCACGCCTGGAATGTGCTCACCTGGATCGCCCTCGTCGGATTCGCCCTAGGCTGCGTCTACAAGCTGGTCTCCATGGGGCTTCTGGCACGCAAGGAAAAGGTCGTCTACCCCGTCATGGACGCGCACTACGGCGCTCGTTCGGTGGGCCATTGGCTCCTGCCCTTCGGCGCCCGGAGCATGCGGCTTCACCCGTGGACGACCGGCCTCTCGTTCTGCTTCCACATCTGCCTTTTGCTGGCTCCGCTGCTGGCGGCCGGCCACGCCATGCTCTGGCGCCAGTCCTGGAACCTGCCCTGGCCCAGCCTTCCGGCATCGTTGACCGACGGCATGACGCTGGTGGTCCTGGGCGTCGGCGTCTTCTTCCTCGCGCGACGCCTGCTGGTGCCCGAGGTTCGCTTCGTGACCGCCTGGCGCGATCTGCTCGTCCTGGTGGTCGTGCTGGCCCCCTTTGCCACGGGCTTCATCGCCGCGCACCATTGGCTCAGCTACGAGTGGACTATCGCCGCCCACATCCTGTGCGGCGTCCTCTGGCTCCTAGCCATTCCCTTTACCAGGCTCTCTCACATGCTCTGGTTCGTCTTCTCACGCGCCTACATGGGCAGCGAGTTCGGGGCCGTGCGCCACGCGCGGGACTGGTGACAAGCGACCACCCGCTCCGGGGCGCGCCCCCGCAACGGCAACCAAGGACATTCAGCATGACGCAACCCAACGAAGCGCAGGTCCGGGACAAGGGCATCGACGAAGGTGTCGAGAAGCTCACGCCGGACAAGATCCGCCGCGTGATTCGGCGGGTGGTCCGCGATGACAGCGCCGCCCGCCTGCGCGTCTACCTGGAAACCTGTGTCAGGTGCGGCCTGTGCTCCGACGCCTGCCATACCTTCCTGTCCCGCGACCGCGACCCGGCCTTCTCCCCCGTGGCAAAGGTCAAGAACACCCTCTGGGAAATGGTCCGGCGCGACGGCGACGTCGACAAGGAATTCATACGCAACGCGGCCCGCATCGCCTTCACCGAGTGCGGGGCGTGCCGTCGCTGCAGCATGTACTGCCCCTTTGGCATCGACATCGCCTACCTGATGATGACCGTGCGGCGGATCTGCGCCCTGCTCGGGGTCGTGCCCCAGTACCTGCAGGACACCGTCAACAGCCACGCCGCCACGTCCAACCAGATGTGGGTCCAACCCGAAGACTGGATTGACACCTTGATGTGGCAGGAGGAGGAGGCCAAGTCCGAGCTGCCCGGCGCCCGCATCCCCCTCGACAAGGAAGGCGCCGACGTCATGTACTCGGTCATCGCCCCGGAGCCCAAGATCCTGGCCCAGCTCATCGGCAACATGGCCATCATCATGAAGGCCGCCGGGATCGACTGGACCATGCCCAGTGGAGACGGCTGGGACAACTCCAACATGGCCATGTACTCCGGCGACTTCGAGGTGATGGGGCGCGTCGAGCGCGCGCACTGGGAGAAGGCGCTGCAGCTACGTGTCAATCGCATCGTCATGGGCGAGTGCGGCCACGCCTATCGCGGTGCGGTCTACGACGGCCCTCGCTGGCTGGGCTGGCGCGAGCCACCCATCCCCATGGTGCATGCGGTGGAGTTCTACTACGACCTCATCAAGAGCGGCCGGCTCAAGATCGTCCGCAAGATCAAGGAGCCCGTGACCGTGCAGGACCCGTGCAACATCGTGCGCGGCCGCGGCCTGCACGAGAAGCTGCGCTATGTCGTCAGCCAGCTGTGCGAGGACTTCCGCGACATGGACCCGCGCTACGAGCACAACTACTGCTGCGCAGCGGGCGGAGGCGTCATCAACTGCGGGCCTCCCTGGAAGCTGTCCCGCATGAAGAGCATCCGCGTGAAGGCCGAGCAGATGGCTGCCACCCACGCTCGCACGATCATCACGCCGTGCCACAACTGCCACAGCGGTATCGAAGACATCATCGGCCACTACAAGCTGGGCATGCACGTCAAGTTCATCAACGAGCTTCTCGTCGCTGCCATCGAGAAGCCCTCATGAGGAGATTCCAGCCCATGTCCCACGGATCCCCTCGGTCCCTCGCGCTGCGGTGCCTCGCCGCGCCCTCGGCCCTGCTCGCTCTCGCGTGCCTGGCCGCCGCCCTGGTGTCCTGCAGCGCCAAGGACCCCGAAGCTTTGCCTTGCTCCTCCCCGTCGTGCATCGACATGACCTTGCCCACGGCCCTGGGGCCCCAGCAGCGCGCTCCCGCCCGCTTCGAGCACGCCGACCACGTCAAGGCCCTGGGCAAAGACCCCTGCGCCCAATGCCACGTTGCGCCCAACGACGGCGACATGAGCTTGAAGGGTGTGAGCCTGGCGGCCGGAACGACGCGCTCTTCGGCCATCGACCAGTACCACGAGCTGTGCATCGGCTGCCATCAGAAGCGCCCGCCCGCCGGGCAGAAAGCAGGCCCCGAGCTGTGCGGCGAATGCCACCGCGGCTCCTCGGCTTCTGCCGCGCAAGCCCCCGTCGCCATGGACCTGTCGCTGCACCAGCGCCACGTCGCTGCCGAGGATAGCAAGTGCGAGAAGTGCCATCACGTCTACGACCAGGCCGCCGGAAAGCTCGTCTATCGCAAGGGCGAAGAGAGCGCCTGCACCGACTGCCATGGCAAGGCCGATGACGGACGCAAGCTGTCCTGGCAACACGCGGCGCACGCGGCTTGCGTGGGATGCCACGTCAAGACGGCTGCCTCCGGCAAGAAGGCCGGCCCCACCGATTGCGCCGGCTGCCACGATCCCGCCAAGCTCCGGGCCGTCAAGCGACTGGACCCGATTCCCCGGCTCGACCGCGGACAGGGTGTCTGGATCTGGATGCGTGCACCCTGGGCCACGACCGCGACCGTCGTTTTCCCCCACGAGAAGCACGAGACGGCCACAGGGTCCTGCACCGATTGCCATCACGACACGATGCGCAAGTGCCAGGACTGCCACACCGACGAGGGCAAGGCCGAGGGCGGCTGGGTCACCCTCGACACGGCCTTCCACGCGCGGACTTCGTCCCGAAGCTGCGTCGGCTGCCACGAGCGTCGGGCCGAAGCCAATCCCGAGTGCGCCGGCTGCCACGACGGCACGGTGCGCCGGGGCACCAGCGCCCGATGCGCGGTGTGCCACGACGGCGGCGATCATCCGCGCGCGACCGCGGACACCAATCCGGAGGACAAGCCGGCGGAGCTCGGCGCCTTGCCCACCAGCCCGGACCTGCCGGACAAGGATCTGGTCATCAAGGACCTCGCGCACCTGTACCAGGGCGCGAAGATGCCGCACCCCAAGATCATCGCGCGCCTGGACAAGGCCGTACGTGCCAATCCCCTGGCCACGACGTTTCACGGGCAGGCCACGACCCTGTGCGAGGGCTGTCATCACCACGAGGCCCAGCGTGCCAAAGCGTCGCGGTGCACCTCGTGCCACGGTAAGGAAGACGAAGCATTGCGCGACAGACCGTCGGCCCTGCAGGCGTATCACCGCCAGTGCGTCGACTGCCACAAGCGAATGTCGATCAAGGCCGTTGGTTGCACGGACTGCCACGCAAAGGCGGCGGAGGCGAACCCATGAGCGTGACACGCAGAGGCTTCCTGGCGGGATTGGCCGCCACGGCAGGAGCATCCGCAGCCGCCGGTACGGCGAACGCGGCCGGCGTCGAGAGGTTCCCCGGCTACCCCGGGCGCTACGGCCTGCTGCACGACACCACCCTGTGCGTCGGCTGCCGCTCCTGCGAGCGCGGCTGCGCGGAGGTCAACAACCTGCCCGCGCCCCAGCCGCCACCGCCCGACATGTCCGTGTTCGAGCACGAGCGACGAACCAGCACCGTCCACTTCACCGTCGTCAATCGCTACGACGGTGGCGACGGCAAGGTCGTCTATCGCAAGCACCAGTGCATGCACTGCAACGAGCCGTGCTGCGCCACCGTCTGCCTGGTGCACGCGTTCACCAAGACCCCCGAGGGGCCGGTGCTCTACAATCCCAACGTCTGTATCGGCTGCCGATACTGCGTCATGGCGTGTCCCTACGACGCCTTGAGCTACGAGTACGACAACCCGACCAGCCCGCGCGTGCGCCGCTGCACCATGTGCTACGACCGCATCAAGGAAGGCAAGCAGCCCGGGTGCGCCGCGGCATGCCCCACCGGTGCCATCGTCTTCGGCCGTCGCGAGGATCTGCTGACTCTTGCCAGGGAGCGCATCCGCAAGGAGCCGGAGCGGTACATCAATCACATCTTCGGTGAGAACGAGTTCGGCGGCACCAGCTGGCTCGTGCTCGCAGGGGTTCCCTTTGCGCGTCTTGGATTGCACGCCGACGTGACTCACACCTCGTTACCCGAGATTGGCACGTCGTACCTGTCCGTGGTGCCGTTGTTCGTGACCATCTACCCGGGGCTGCTTGCGGGCATCTACGCGTTCACCAAGCGCCGCGATGCGCTGGCGACCAAGGAGCGGGACCAGGCCGTGGCCGAGACCAAGGCCCAGGCCGAGGCCGAGCTCAAGCGCAAGCTCGACGAGGCGACCGCCAAGGCCTCGGCTGACAAGCAGAAGGCCGTCGCCCAGGCCGTTGCCAAGGCCCAGGCCGAAGCCGCGAAGAAGACGGAGGTCAAGCCATGAGTCAGGCCGCGTCGCACGACGAACAGCTCCCTGCCAGCTCACCCGGCAAGAAGGGGCTCACGACCTTCGACTTCGTAGCAGGGTTCATCCTCATCGTGGGGGCCGCGATTCTGGTGGTGCGTTTCACCCGCGGGCTGGCCGCCACCACGAATCTGACCAATGACAACCCCTGGGGCCTGTGGATCGGCTTCGACGTCATGACCGGCGTCGCCCTGGCGGCCGGTGGCTTCGTCACCTCCGCCGCGGTCTACCTGTTCGGCATGAAGGAATACACGCCAGTCGTGCGCCCCGCGATCCTGACCGGGTTCCTGGGCTACTTCCTGGTCGTGCTCGGGCTCCTCGCCGACCTCGGCCGCCCCTGGCGCCTGCCCTACCCCTTCATCATGCAGGCGGGGCCCACCTCTGCCCTGTTCGAAGTCTCCCTGTGCGTCGCCCTGTACCTCACGACCCTGTTCGTCGAGACCACCCCCGCCGTCTTCGAATGGCTCGGCTGGAAGCGCGCGCGCAAGATCGTGACCAGCTTGACCATCGCGCTCACCATCTTCGGACTGGTGCTCTCCACGCTCCACCAGTCCACCCTCGGCGCCCTCTACCAGATCACGCCCACCAAGCTCCACCCGCTCTGGTACTCCTCTTACGTCCCTATCCAGTTCTTCATCTCCGCCGTGGCCGCCGGCCTGTCCATGGTCATCGTCGAGTCGGGCCTGGCCCACCGAGCGTTCCACGACCAGATCGAGATCACCCACGAGCAGTTCGAGCGCATCACGCTCGGCCTGGGCAAGGCCGCCGCGGTCGTCCTGTTCACCTACTTTGCCGTGCGCATCCTCGCCCTGTCCGTCGAAGACAAGTGGCACTACCTCGCATCCCCCATGGGCGCCTGGTTCCTCGTCGAGCTGCTGGGCTTCGTCGTCCTCCCCGCCTTCCTGTTCGCCGCCGGCGTGCGCGAGCGCAAGCCCCTGGCCGTCCGCATCGCCGCCATCATCACCGTCGCGGGCGTCATCCTCAACCGTCTCAACGTCTCCTGGATTGCCTTCCACTGGTATCTCCCCGCCGACCGCAGGTACGTGCCCAGCTGGATGGAAGTCTGGGTCAGCGTCTCGCTGGTCACCTTGGGCGTCGTCGCCTACCGCTGGATCGTTCGTCGCATGCCGATCCTGCATGACCACCCGGAATACAAGGGAATGCACTGAGGCCGCGACAAGGAGGAACTCATGTACACGATGTTCGATTTCCTCACGCACACCAAGGGGATGACCTACCTGGTAGCCTTCGGGTTCCTGCTGCTGTTCATTCCGTTCTGGAGATTCCTGACCGAGCGCGAGGGGCCCGGCTCCTAGGCATCTGCAGGCGGACGTGGTACGGACGGCGGCGAGGAACTAGGAACTAGGAACAGGAATGTGAATACGGAATGCATAGCGGATACGGCGCCCAGGTGCCGGCATGCCGGCCAAGGCATTTCGATCGCGGGCGCCCTGTTCCCATCGCGTCCGGATGCGTCCGGCCCGCGAACCGTCGCTTGGGGGGTGCCTTGCCCGTGGGGACGGGCTGCGAAAGGGTGCTCCTCATGACGAAGAGGATCATGGTCATCGACGACGAGCCCGATATCCGGTTGTACCTCGCCGCTGCGATCGAGGACGCGGGGTTCGAGTCGGTGGCCTTCGAGGGCGGCTCGCTGCTGGCTGCGGTCGACACCTGGCGCCCGGACCTGATCGTGCTCGACATCATGATGCCGGGACGCTCCGGCATGTCCATGTATCGTTCCTTGAAGTCCTCGGACCGGCACCGGGACATTCCCGTGGTCGTGGTGAGCGGAATGAGCTCGGCGAAGGACTTCGCCTCCGAAGGGTTCCGTCGCCTGGTGCCCGACGAGTCGATTCCGCCGCCGGAAGGCTTCCTCGAGAAGCCGGTATCTGCTGCCGCGCTCGGCAAGGTCCTGCGGGACGTGCTGGGTGCGCGGGAGGTCAAAGCCTCGTGAGCCCTCACGGACGCGATCTCGAAAGTTGGATTCGGGGACAGCTCTTCGATGCCGTGCCCATGGCCGTCGCGGTCATCGACCAGCAGATGAATGTCAGATCGGA
>JAJZQG010000357.1 GCA_021847645.1 Myxococcales bacterium | reverse complement strand
GAGGTCGTGCAGACGACCGATCTCACGGGCATCACCCTCGTCCGCGTCCGGCTCACGCTGCGCGCGCCGGCCGGAATCCCGGCGGGAAGCGCATGGGAAGCGTCCATCGTGGTCGACGGCGCCAAGCTCGCGCGCATTGCGTGTGAGTCAGGTCGCACACGAGCCATCACGGACTTGGCAGCCAACGTGTCGAAGCTGACCGGCGCGCATGAAGTCGGCGTGCGCCTCGAGCTGGTGAGCGTGTGATGGCCGAGCTCGAGCTGCCCGGGCTTGTTGTCGAGTCCGTCGCGGTGACGGTGGAGAGCGCTCGTCCGCTGCTCATCAATCGCGCGCCGGCGCCCGACGAGACGGACGTGCCCATCAACTCGACCGTGTCTCTCGAGCTGGTGGACCCGGGTCCGGCCGGCATCGACCTGGCGGCCACGCGCGTGTGGATTGACGGCGCGCTCGCCTACGACGGTAACCCAACCCCTGCGTTCGCAGGCGCCCGCGCCGCTGTCGAGCAGACCCCCGACGCCCTTCGCCTGGTGCTGGACCCCGTCGTGCCCTTCGCGAGCCTGGCGACGGTGACCGTCCGCGTGGTGTCCGGCCTAATCGGCGGGGGCTTCCCGCTCGACCAGGCATACTCGTTCCAGGTCGAGGACCGCACCGCTCCCAAGCTGCTCGCTGCGATCGCCATCTCCCAGACGGTCGTACGGCTCGGGTTCGACGAGCCGGTCGTCGTGTCCGATCCCGCGGGGTTCGCGTTCACGGCGCTCGGTGCGCCAGCCGTTCCTGTGGCGCCCGAGTCGGCTGCCGCAGTCGGCACGCTCGTCGACGTGGCACTGTCCACGGAGATGACGCCCGACGTGCCCTACCGCGTGGTCGCCACCGGCGTGCGAGACCGCAACGGGAATTCCGTGCTCCCGCCGTTCGACACCACGGTGTTCCAGGGCTTTCGCCCGGCCCGCCACCCCCACCGGCGCTTCGACCTTTGGTCGATGCTGCCCAAGCACAACCGCCGTAGCGACACCACCGGCGACCTGGCGCGGTTCATCGCGTGCTTGCAGGAGATCGTCGACCTGCTCCTCGCCGAGGTCGATCGCTTCCCCGATCTCTGGGACATCGAGCGCGCCCCGACGCCCTTCCTCGACCTGATCCTGCGCGACCTGGGCAACCCGTTCCCTTTCGACCTCGACGACCTGGGCAAGCGCAGGCTCGCTGCGGTGTTGGTCGAGATGTACCAGCAGAAGGGCACCGCCGTCGGCATCCGCAACGCCGTGCGCTTCTTCCTCGGTATCGAGATCGAGGCGATCACCGGCCTCGCCGCGACTGCCCTCGTGCTGGGTGTGTCCGAGCTGGGCATCGACTGGGAGCTCGGGCCCTCAGATCGCTTCGCGCGCTACGCTTTCGACGTGCTGGTCGGCCGCGTGCTCACGGCGACGGAGCGCAAGCACCTACGCGCGATCGTGAACTACATGAAGCCCGCGCACACGCATTTCGTCAATCTCTTGGAACCCACGGCCCCGATCGTGCCGGACCATTGGGAGCTGGGGGTGAGCGAGGTGGGGCTCTCAACCGATCTCCACTAGGATTCAGTGCTCTTCCCGCGGAACATCACCACCGAGAAGCACTTGAGCAAATCGTTCATGGTCTTGGGGGTAGCCAACCAGTCTCCCGCAATGAGAATGAGCTCCTTCCGAGAGTTCGCACCGGTCACTTCCGACACAACGGTCACCAAGTCGCCGAGGGTCGCAACGGATTTCCACTGGCCGTAGTACGCAACGAGAATCCGTACTGGTGAGTCGATTGAGACGAGCTTCCAGGCGTTGTAGCGGACACGATTCGCGTGGCAATGGTTCTCATGCTCAGCCACAAGCGCTGGAGGCCCCCAGCTCTCGTCCTGCAGAACCACAAGATCGAGCGTGAGATACTCCTTCCTGCCCCAGCGGTCGGGTGAGCCCTTCGCGACAGGTGTACCGTTAGGCACGAGGGCGGACCCAGTTTGGACGAGGGCGCGTGTCGCATCCACCGTCCAGGGCCTGGCGTCCTGGTAGTTCCTGACAGCCGACGGGCCGAGTCTTCTTAGCTGGTCCAAAAAGGTCTGCAGCACGACTGCCTTGTCCATTCCGTGAGGTTAGGCCGTCCCCAAGGAATTGTCATCACCCTCTGCCTCCCCGAAGGCCTCGGGCATGGCGGACCGTCTCGACTATTTCTTCAGGCAAAAGGTGACCGAGGCCGAGCTCGACCTGGGCTTCGAGCTGCTCGAGAAGGCCGATCACAACCTGGCCGCCGACATCGGGGTTTACGGCGTGGTCAGCGGCGCGGTCCCCACGCAGCACGCGCCGATCGCCGACCTCACCATCGACCTGTCCGCGCCCGGCCGCGCCTACGACCGCATCGGCCAGCGCGTGTTCTTCGGCACCGGGCAGACGGTGAACCTCGCCGTCGACTCGACCGGCATCCCCACCGAAGTCGCGACCTCGTCGCAGGAGCGGTGGGTCGGCGTGTTCCTGCGGTTCAAGCGGCTGCTGTCCGACCCGCGCACCGACGGCAACTCTCAGCAGGTCTTCTTCCGTCGCGACGAGTCGTTCGAGCTCGTCGTGCGCCAGGGCCCGCAGGCCGCGATCGGCTCGGCCCCGAAGGTACCGCTGATCGACGACGAACTCCTGCTCTGCGACGTGCGCCGTCGCGCCGGGCAGATGCAGATCCTCGACGCCGACATCGACATCGGCCGTCGCCAGGCGTTCGTATTCGCGCACGGGAACGCAGTGCAGGTTCTCTCGGGCCTATGGACCGCGCTCAGCACCGCAGCGAACACGGTCCAGGCCGCCCTCGACTCGGTCGACCAGCTCCTGGCCGGGCACTTCGCCGCGACCGCACACCGTCACAAGGCGCAGGACGTCGACTACACCCCGCACGGCTTCGTCGCCGCGAGCAACGTGAAGGGCGCGCTCGACGAGCTCGTCGACGACCTGTCTTCCACCGCGCAGGGCAGCCCGGGCGCCGCGCGAGTCGGCACGGACGCCGTCGCCGGAACGCCTCACGCCCTGCCGCTCGGCTCGGTCGCGACCCAGATCGCCCAGATCCTCGGCTGGCTCAACGCGCACGAGGGCGCACCCGCCGGCGCGCACAAGGCGTCGGCCATCTCCGCCACGCCGCATTCGTTCGTGGCGTCGACGAGCGTCCAAGCCCAGCTCCAGGAGCTCGCGAGTGACCTGCAGTCCCAGGCGAGTCCGGCGAGCGGCGCGAGCCTGGTCGGCAATGACGCCCTCGCCAGCGCGCCCTATTCCCTCGCAGCGGGTTCGGTCCGCGACCAGGTCCGCGCCGACGCGCAGCACCTCAACACCCACGCAGCGTCGGGCGATCACGACGCTCGGTACCTGCGAGAGATCTACCGCGAATCGAACAAGCTGAACTCTGGCGAGTCGAGGAAGTACACCACGCTCGACGATTTTCCCCACGTCATCGAGCTCGCCTACAACTACGTATCTAGCAACGGATTCCCGGAGGCGACCACCTACGTCCAGGGCTCGCTCAGCTCGCAGGTCCGCTGCTGGATGACGAAAGTGACGGTCTCCGGCGGATACGACTGCGAGCTCTGGATCCAGAACGTGTCGTCGTATCAGCTCTTCATCACCGTAGGAGCGTACCGTGTTGCATAGGAGAGGCGAATGGCCCTGAGCTCGCGCGATACGCTCGCCAGTCGCGTCGGCGAAATCGGAACATCCGCGGCCAAGGCGCTCGCGGAGTTCGTCACCAAGCCCGGCGCGAACGGCGCCGTGCCCTGTTGGGGGGCAATCGTCGACCAGGTCTCCCAGGACCTCAACGACGACGCCTCGCTCGAGGCGATGTGGAAGAGCATGGTGGACGCAGGCGATCCTCGTCCGTTGATTGTCCTGCTCCACCTCTTCAAGGACCGTCCGAAGCTGGTCGAGCTGGCCGCGCGCGACCAGGCCAGCGTGCCACCGTCGGTGCGCCAGGGCCTTCGCGCGCTTCAGGACCCGACCGACACGGAGGCGAATCGCGGGTTCGAGACCCGCGTCAACGAGCTGTTGGCTTTCCGGTACTTTGTGCCGGACAGCGTTGACCCGCTGCGGGAGTCGCAGCGAAGGAGCAAGTAGCATGGAGACGTACGCCACGATTGCGGAGTTCCTCAAGGCGACTGGCCCGTATGGCATTGTCGCGATCCTCGGCTGGGCGTTCTGGCGCGTCAGCGAGAAGAAGGACCAGGAGGTGAAAGAGCTGTACGAGAAGGTCGCGCAGATCTCCGAGGCGCAGACCTCGGCGATCGTCAAGGTCGAGGCGGCGCTGCTCGCGCTGCGCGAGGCCATCGACGAGCTGCGCGGTCGCAACACGACGACCCGCCCCACCTCTCTGCACGAGTGAGCAGCAAATGGACACCATTGACCTTCCGACCGGCCCCTTCGCCACCGAGCAGGAGCTGCGCAACGCCGCCGTCGCGATCGCCCAATACGCCTGCAACGGCGATGACGGCCGCGAGCTCGGCGACCCGGTGTTCGAAGAGGTGACCGAGGGGCGCGGCCACTGGCCGAAGTACTCGTCCTGCGGGGACCTCCCGATGTTCACGCTCATGCGCCTCGGCCTGCGCGACGAGCACATCCTGAACCGCGGCGACGACGACGGCACCCACCCGTGGAGCATCGGTCAGAACCTGTCCAAGCTCGTCTTCAGCACGGGCAAGGCCTTCGTGTGGGCGTCGATCACGAAGCGCCCAGAGCGCGGCGATGTCCTGTACGTCTCAGAGCCCGAGCACGTGTGCGTACTCGACAGCATCGACGAACCGTCGGGCAAGATCACGACGTTCGACTACGGGCTCTTCGACCTGAAGACCGGAAAGCCCTCCGGCCGCCGGCGCGTCTCCCGCTTTCGCCTCCAGGGAAAGCAGCTGCTCGTGGGCAACCGAATCCTGCGTGGCTGGCTCGATATCGCCCGAATCCCCGGACTTCTGGCGCCTGCCTGATTGCCCTCCAGAATCCGCACTACCGGCCTTGCTATGTCCCGGAGGCAGAGCCTGTATGTCGCTCGCGGGGCACGAAACCAACGCCCCAGAAGGAGCGAAAGATGAAGGTCGGAGAGTTGATCGAGTTGCTGGAGCAGTACGACCCCGAAGCCGAATTGTACTTGGCCGAACAAGCCTCTTGGCCCTTCGAATATTCTCTAGCCGGGGTGGTCCAGCGCGAGGACGTCCTCGCAGAGGAAAACGAAGACGTCGCCGTCTGCCGCGACGGGATGTCCCCCACGGATGTACTGCTGATCGAGGGAACGCAACTGCGATACGGGTCGAAGCAGACCTGGGCTTTCGCGCGACGATAGCCCTGCCGCGAACAACCACGCAGCCGGACGGGTCCCCCCGCGCCGGCTTTGCTCCTTCTGCGTCCTTGTGGAATCGACATCGCGCTCTCGAATAGGACCTTGCCTTCGTCGATCGGCGGAGCCTGTATGTGCGCAGCGGGGCCCAGGCGCCGCCCCCGACGCGAGCCAAGCGGGACGCTCGCACGAGGTGAACGTGTACCCGCCGAAGGGATGCCATCATGCCTGACCACACCGAGCCCACCGACGATCTCGACAGCCTCCGTCTCCCGGACCTCAAGCAGCGCTACTTCGAAGTCCTCGGCGAGGAGACCCGCTGCCCCAACAAGCTGTTCCTCATCCGCCGCATCCGCCAGGCGCTGCTGGATCAGCAGAGCGCTCCGCCAGCTCCGGCCGTGCCCGCCGTCGTCGAGCCCGATCCCGAGCCCGATCCTGAATCCGCGCCGTCTGCTCCGCGCCTCATCCCCCTGCGCCGAAGCGCCCGCGAGACGCCGCGCGCCGAGCGAGGCCGCTTCAAGACGATGACCATCGAAGAGCTCCACATGATGTATCAGCAGAAGGTCGGCCGCCCGACTGGCTCGTCGGACAAAGCTTATGCTGAGCGCCTGAATATGCGGAGTGGGAGTGCCAGACGCGCTGTCTTCTGCAAGCGTAGTGGCGGCAGGACTCAGCATATCCGGAGACCGAATTGCGCGGGGCGAATCACCTTGAGGTTCG
>JAJZQG010000356.1 GCA_021847645.1 Myxococcales bacterium | reverse complement strand
TGCGAACACAGCCCGGCGCCGCGCCGACCAAAGCGCGTAGCCATTCCCCGTTGGCGTTCCGTGTTGCTAGTCGAGTGTTGCTAGTTGTCCGGACAGGCCCGACCGGGAAACTGCTAACAGCTATGGGGGCTCAAGAAGGGCGACCCCGTCTACGCAACTATCGTTGATGACGCCGAATGCGGCAGGGTCGTGAGCGTAGCGGACAATAGCGTCAAGGTCGCCTACATGTGGGCCGGGAAACGCAGCGAGCGGCCATTCTCCCCGGAGGACCTGCTGGCCCTCGATGCAACGCTCGCTTTTGGCGCGCCTGTGGCCTACAAGCGCGCAGCCGACGACGAATCCTGGTCCGCCGGGCACCTCGTCTATCGAGACGACAAGAGTGCCTGGCTCGAGGGCAACCAGAAGGTGCCTGTTGGCCTCGTCAAGCCTATCGACGTCAAGATGACCTTCAAGGCGGGCGACAAGGTGCTGGCTGCGCCGATGAACACGCTCGGAACGCTGGTGCCCGGCACCGTCACCAACGTGCTCAATGGCGGGCTCGAATACGAGATCAAGGGCGAAGACGGCCAGCGTCAGGTCGCGTCCTATTGCGCGGTCACCAAGCCGATCCAGTAGCCACCTGGTTCCAGAACCGACGCCTCTCTTGCTTGCTCATGATGAATCCTTCCGCAGGCCTTGCTCGGCAATAGCGCTCAGGCCGCCCACGCGACTGGGCAACACCAGCGACTGTACCACCACGGGGCGCGCCGCATCTCGAAGGCGTGCTTCAAGCGGGCAACGCCGTCCAACGGCATCAACGTTGTCCGCGCGAACGTCACCACTCGATGGCCGCGCGCAACACGGCTCCGGTTTGCTGCGCGCAGACCACCTCGGCCGAGACGCGCTCGTGCCACGCAGCCACGAGGCGCGCGATCGGCGCGACGGACAACATGGGCTCCCAGCGCGCGGGCACGGTATCCGACGCCGCGCTCCACCGTGCCGAGATCGCTGGGTGGACGCGCGAGTCGGCGTGGCCTCGCTGCAGCACGAAAGCTGCCGCGCACTCGATGGGCTCGACTCCGGCCGGCGCGACGACCGACGCATGGTCCGGAGGGCACTCGGCCACGACCACGATCGCTCGATCGCAGTTGCCGTCGCGCGTCCAACGGCACGCGCGCTCGATCGCTGCCAAGCCGACGTCCATGCCGCCCACCAGCGCCAGGGTGGGCCCGCGGGCTTGGAGCGCTGCCGCCAGCTCGCCCGCAGCGGCGTTCGGTGCCGTGTACGGGAAGTCGCGCGGCACCGGACGGCCCGTGCTCATGCGCCGCCGTTCGAAAGCCTCGTTGGTGTGGGACGAGGCCAACGTCGAGGCGACGATCACCGAGCGCGACTCGATCGAAGAAGGGTCGGGCGGCGCGAGCAGCGCGCGGCCAGCGACCATCGCCACCAAGCGCGTGAGCCTGTCCGCCCGCGCAATGCGAGGTGTGGCTGCGAACGCGGAGACGTCGACGGCTGCGCGCACAGACGTCGCAACAGGGGGCAAGCCGAGATCGGCGGCGGTCGCGACCCAGCGTCCCGCGATCCACGCGGCAGCTCCCGCGACGATCACGCCATCCACGCGTTCACCTCGTTTCTCCCGGGCACGGCGCGAGCACGAGCGCACAGTTGGCACCGCCGAAGCCCGCGGACAGCGACAGCGTGGCATGCGTCGCAACCCGTCGGGGCGATCCGACGACCAGGTCGACGGCACACGCCGGATCGACGTCGCCTTGCGTGACGGTCGGCGGGATCACTCCGGCGCGCATGGCGAGCAGCGACACGGCGGCTTCGATGGCCCCGGCCGCACCCAGCGTATGGCCGGTCGTACCCTTGACCGTATACAGCGGGATGCGAGGGGTTCGGGCGCCGAAGACCCTTGTCGCAGCCTTGGCCTCCATCGCGTCGTTGTAGACGGTGCCGGTGCCGTGCGCGTTGATCACGTCGATGTCGTCGGCGCCCATGCCGGCGCACCGAAGGGCCCGCTGCACCGCGAGCATCAGCCCTTCGCCGTCGGGATGCGGCGCGGTCAAGTGGTGGGCGTCGCTGCTCGAACCCCACCCGAGCACCACGCCCCGGCACGACGGCACCGTTTGCGGTGAACGCGAGAGCACCAGCGCGGCCGCCCCTTCGCCGAGAACGAATCCACGACGACCGGCGCGGAACGGACGAGGCTGCTCGCAGAGCGTGCCGAGCGCGTCGAAGCCGGCTGCGACGAACGGCTCGAGCGGGTCGAAGCCGACGGCGATGGCCGCGTCGACGATCCCGGCGCAGAGCAAGTCGGCAGCTTCGGCGATGGCGAGCGCGCCCGAGGCGCACACGTTGCAGGTGGTAAGCACCGGACCCGTGACGCCAAGCCCGCGTGCAACCAGCGAAGCGGCCGAGCCGTAGCGCGTGTCGTCATGCGCGCGGGGCAAGCCGGTGCGGATCGAATCGCAGAACGGGCCGACGCCGCTGGACGACGTGCCCGCAACGAGCGCCACGCGAGCGGCCGCGACGCCGCCGAGCGCCGACAGATCGCCTGCGCCGCACGTGTCGAGCAACGCGTCGCGAACCGCGGCCTCGAGCAGTCGCGCGCCGCGATCGTCGGACGCGCAGAACCGCGACGCGGGGAACGACTCATCGGGAACGCTGGCGGCGATCGGCACGCGCAGGCCCGCGACGCGAAACGGCTCATAGGGAGCGAACGCAGTGCGCGACGCGCAAAGCGCTTCGAGCACGTCGTGGGGCTCGCTTCCGAGCGGCGTTCGCAGTCCGATTCCGTGGACGAAGACAGGAGGCACGAGAGGCGATGGGCGGGAGCAGCTGAACCGGGCGCTCAGTCGACCGGGACGATGCTCATCCAGTTGAGCATGGTGTACTCGTTGAACTGCCCGATTTCGAGTGTCACGTTGCCGTCGTGCACATCCACGGTGACCGTGGCGGTCTTGTACGGCTCCGACGGCGTGGTGGCGACCGAGTCGAACAGGGTCTGCCCCTCGACCACCACCAGGTTCTTGTCGTAGGTGCGGTCGTACCAGCCGATGGACACGGTAACGTCGTATCGGCCGTTCTCGATATCCCAGTTGAACGTGTCGGTGCGCCCGTAGTCGTCGTAGATGATGGATCGCTGCAGCTCGTTGACCGGCGCGCTGTCCAGGTACTGGTACAGCATGATGTCGCCCTGGCCGACATAGGGACCGGCCCAGCCGTAGCCGAGCTTGGCGTCGTAGGGCTCCCAGCCGATCTTCAGCCACGTGTGTCCGTCGACGACGAGCGGATCGGCCGAGGGCTCGCCGGCCGGGTCCTGGAAGTTGATGTGGTAGGCATCCCGCTTGTGCGCGCCCGGCGCGGTGGAGTCGAGCACCGGCCAGCCGTCGATCGCGCCTTCGAGCTTCGCGCCCAGCTGGTCGCGCAGGTGCTGCAAGGCCGAGGCATCGTGGGTGAACGACGTGGTCGACGACACGGCGCTGTTGACGGTGGTGTCGCAGGCGGCGCCGTCGGACGGGGTGACCGGAATGCCGCCGGCGTTGGCGAGGCGCAGGTACTCGAAGTCCTCGACGCCCTCTCGCATGAGCTCCCAGCGGATGCTGGTGACCAGCTGCCCGTCTTTCGGCGGATACAGCAGGAAGCCGTCGCCGTTCTGATCGGTGCCTTGGGGTTTGGGGTTGGAGTACGGATCCGAGCCCCAGCCTGTGACGGAGTAGTAGGCAAAGCCCTTGACGCGGTATTTCCAGGCCGCCCAGAAGGGAATGCGCGACTCGATGCCAGGGTGATCGATCGTGATGGGATTGAAGTGCGGAGGACGATCGCCGTAGAGGAAATACCACCATACGGTGTCGCCGGCCGCCTGCCGGACTGCCGCATAGTCCGGGTCGAACGCGGACAGGTCGGCCCACCACAAGTCATACGAATGACCCTTGGCCAAGGTGTTTTCCGCGATGTCGGCCTTGGGCTCCTCGCTGATCGCGATGCGCAGATGAGGCGCAGCGGTCTTGGTCAGGTCCGCCAGGAACGCCGCTATGTCGTAGTCGTCGGGCCCTTGCGGCTCGTTCTGTACGTAGTAGTAGCCCTTCTGCGTCCAGTCGTGGGCTACCAGATAGGCGTCCATCGCGGACAGCAGCCTGGACCAGGCAGCGTTGTACTCCGACGTTCCGTACGCATCGCTGCCGCGATCGACCCCGCAGAACTGCTGCGGGCGCGGCGTGGAGTTGTCCACGAACTGCATGACCTCGAACGACGGAAACCCCACGCCGTTCCAGCCCGTGCCGTCGATGTACTTGGGTCCGAGGCGCGAGAAGTCGTAGTCGTTCGCCTCCTGCTGGAACGTGCCCGAGGCGCAGTCGTAGGTAATCCCGCCGTTGTAGTTGAGCCCGGCAGGCCACGCGACACCCGAGGGCACCAGCCGATGCTCGAAGAAGAAGTCCTTGAGCTGTTCCACCGCGGCCAGGCTCGCCGAGCCTCCGAGAGCCTCGAAGCTGGCGTTCCAGTTGCCGTCAAAGCCGATCTGAGCCGGAAGCGCGAAGTTGAACACGTGCAGCTTGATCGGGATCTCGGACGAAGCGCCGCCGACCGTCACGGTGAGCGTGGTCGTGTAGTCGCCCGCGGCCGCATCCGGGGGAACGTAGAGCGTGACCCAGAAGGGCTGGTTCTGCCCGCCGGTCAGCGACTCGTCGGTGTCGAACGCGGAGGGCACCAGCGGATCGGGCACGTACGCGCTGGGAATCGACGATGCGTCGGAGGGCTCGGAGACATGAACGTAGCCCGCGCGACGCACCTCGGATCGCAAAGTCGCAGGCAGCCCGCCGAACGCGTCCAGGTGCAGACGAGCGGTGGTGTCGGCTTCCGGCCGCACGACGATCTGGAAGGGCTCGAACTCGTTGCGCGCGGCGTACAACTGGATGGCATCGCCCGGATTCGTCGGAGGTGCGGCCTCGCGCAGCACCTTGTCCATCGTGGTCGTCGTCCAGAGTTGGGCACCTGCGGGAGACGGCAGTGCGAAGGTCATGGGGCCCGCAGGGGTGCAGTCCGTGCACTGTGGACCACCGCCGCTTCCTCCCGCGGAGCTTCCACCGCCCGCCCCGCCCTGGCCGCCGGCTCCAACCGCGCCGTTGCCCGTCGAGCCGTCCTCCGAGCACGCGACACCCGCGAGCAACCATGCGACGCATGCCATGCCGACCAGCGTAGACCTGCCAATCACGGGCACCTCCTCGGCGCGAGCGTAGCACCGTCGCGGCCGCGACGAGATGCGAGCGAGATCGTGCCGACGTGGGCAATCGCGCCAACGTGCTCTGTCCACGCCAGGCGAACCCGCTGTGAGCGTCTGCGGATGGTGGACGGACGCCGGATGGCGCCGGCGCCTTGGAAGAGGCTGCGGCAATCCGCCTTCGACTCTTGTCGCACCGACGATGGACTGTCGTGCCAGTTCGGAGTAAGGCCGGGTTCTGGAAGTGTGACCACACCGTGACGGTTCGTGCGTCCAGCGGCGGACGGCGCTGCCGCCGGGCCGGCCGTCGTCATCGGTCGGCTGAGATGGGAGGAGCGAACATGAGCATGAGAAGGACGTTGACGAGCGTTGTACCGGCGCTCGCGCTGGCTTACGCAATGGGTCTGGGCTGTTCGAGCGCCGATGGCACAGGGTCGGGCGGCGCCTTTGCGGGCGTCGGCACCACGGGCGGGTCCGGTGGAACGACCAACACGGGCGGGTCCGGTGGAACGACCAACACGGGCGGGTTCGGTGGAACGACCAACACGGGCGGGTCGGGCGGCGCCATCGAGACGGGCGGCAGCGGAGGAGTCGGCGGCACCGGCGGCACGAGCACCGGCGGCGCTGGCGGAACCGCGGGCGCGGCTGGCTCAGGCGGAAACGGAGGAGCGGCGGGTGCGGCGACAGGCGGCGCTGGCGGAACCGCGGGCGCGGCTGGCTCAGGCGGAAACGGAGGAGCGGCGGGTGCGGCGACAGGCGGCGCTGGCGGAACCGCGGGCGCGGCTGGCTCAGGCGGAAACGGAGGAACAGCGGGCACGGCAGGCTCGGGCGGAACGGCAGGCTCGG
>JAJZQG010000355.1 GCA_021847645.1 Myxococcales bacterium | reverse complement strand
CCGGGGCGGACGGGCGCTGCGATTGGCGTGCTGGGTGATGGCGAAGCGACACCCGGCAGGCTGGAGAGGAGCGATACCCGGCGGGCGGACGTGTGTCTGCAGTAGCCTGCCGGTTGAACAGCCTCTGCGTCCCGCGCCCCATCCGCTTCGATCCGGCCACTCACGAGCCCGATAGGCTCCCCGCGCTGCGACCCGGCGCCCCCTTCGGCCTCCTCGGCCGGCCCCGCGTACCGGAATCAGCCGCGCCAACCAGTCCCGTGTCGCTGCGCATCGCTGCTCCCACGGCTTGTGCTAGGCTCGCCGCCCCATGCCCAGCCCCGACTCCCGGTCCCATCTCGCAGCCATCGCCCTCCCGGCGGTGCTCGCGGCCGCGGTGGTCGGGATCGTCTATCTCGCCGGCGAATGGCGAACCTCTCCCACGCAAACGTCTGGGCCGTCCCTGGCGGATTCGCTGCAGAGCGCTGTCACGCCCCAGCGGCAGCCCCTGCCCGCCGAGGTCACCACGCTCGAGGCCACCTGGGACCTGGCCGCGCGCGCGGCCCGCGCCTGGCGCAACGACGCCAAGCTCACGCTTCTTTATGCGAGCGACGTGGGACGCGACGGCTCGATCGACCGCACGGCGTCGTCGGTGCAGTACGTGTTTCTGTCGCAGGAGGCGACGAGCGCCGGGCCTCCGGTGATGAACGGGTATCGCTGGGCCGTTTCGCGAGGACAGGTGGGCGGTGTCGAGATCATGCAGCAGCCGGCGCCGGACCTGTCCTTTGCCGAGCCCAAGCTGTGCTCGTTGGCGAGCATGCTGGGACAGGACGCACCCGAGCGGGTGATGCTGGACGTGCGGTACGCGCGGCCGGCGGGCCGGCGCCCGAGCTTTCAGGTGTTCGCCGACATGCCCGAGAAGTGGCTGCTGATCGCCGACCCGTGGACGTGCCAGGTGCAGATGCGCTCTCAGCGAACCACCGCGCAAGAGGCCGCCGAGGCGAGCGCGGCTCCGTCGGCCGCCTCCGGACACGCGACATTCGATTCCCACGCAGCGTCCACGGCGGTCGACGCTGTCCTATCGCGAGCGTCGAGCTGCGGGCGTGCCGACGCGGGCGCCACCGCCACGCTCTCGGTGGGATTCGCCAACGACGGGAGCGTCGCCGCGGTCGACGTCGAGCCCTCGGTTCTGAACGAGGGTCCTTACTTCGCTTGTATCGCGCAGCGGATCCGAACCATTCGGATCGCACCATGGCAGCAGGGCGCCGGGCGGGTCGTCCGGCGTTTACCCTTCTAGAGAGGCCACGATGACTGACGTGACATCCTCCACCGTTCATCCCGACGAGCTGCTTGCCATCGTGCAGGCGACGCACGGCCAACCCTTCCAGGTTCTCGGTCCGCACCCGGTCGAGGTGGGCGGCCAGCCGGGCATCGCGGTTCGCACGTTCCAGCCCGACGCGTCGCGCGTGTGGGTGGTGCCGGTGGACGGTTCGGGGCCCGAGGTGGAGGCCAAGCGGGTGCAGGAGCAGGGCTTGTTCGAGGCGTTGCTGGACGGGCTGACGCCGGGGCGCTACCGGCTGCGCGTGGAGACCGGGGGCGGAGCCTTTGAGATCGAGGATCCCTACCGCTTCCCATCGAACCTTAGCGACTTCGATCTGCACCTGATGCGCGAGGGCACGCACTATCGGCTCTGGGAGCAGATGGGGGCGCACCCGATGGTGGTCGACGGCGTCCCGGGCGTGCGTTTCGTGGTCTGGGCGCCCAACGCGCGGCGTGTGAGCGTGGTGGGCGACTTCAACGCATGGGACGGCCGTCGCCACGCCATGCGACACCACGAGTCCAACGGGCTGTGGGAGATCTTCATTCCGGGGGTGGGTATCGGCCAGAACTACAAGTACGAGATTGCCCCGCGGGCCTGGGACACGGTGCTGCTCAAGGCCGACCCGTTTGCCTTCTACACCGAAATGCCGCCTAAGACCGCCTCGCGGGTCTTCGAGCTCGACGGCTACGAGTGGGGCGACGCCGACTGGCTCGCCGCGCGCAAGCAGGGCAATGCCCTGGCGCGTCCCATATCGGTCTACGAGGTCCACCTGGGCTCGTGGATGCACGTGCCGGAAGGGGGACGATCGCTGTCCTACCGCGACGCCGCCGCGCGCCTGGCCGACTATGTGGCAGAGATGGGCTTCACCCACGTCGAGCTGCTGCCGATCATGGAGCACCCATTCTACGGCTCGTGGGGATACCAACCGGTCAGCTTCTTCGCACCGACCTCGCGCTTCGGCAACCCGCACGACCTGATGACGTTCGTGGACACACTGCACCGCAGGGGAATCGGCGTGATCCTCGACTGGGTGCCGGCCCACTTCCCGGCCGACGCCCACGGGCTGGAGACGTTCGACGGCACGTGCCTGTACGAGCACGCCGACCCGCGGGAAGGCCGCCATCGCGACTGGGACACGCTCGTGTTCAACTACGGCCGGACCGAAGTGTGGAACTTCCTCTTGTCCAGCGCGTTGTTCTGGCTCGATCGCTACCACTTCGACGGGATTCGCGTCGATGCGGTGGCCTCGATGCTCTACCGGGACTACTCGCGCAAGGACGGCGATTGGATACCCAATATCTACGGCGGCCGGGAGAACCTCGAGGCGGTGGAGTTCCTCAAGTACCTCAACACGCTTGCGCACAAGGAGCACCCCGGCGTGCTGACCATCGCCGAGGAATCCACCGCGTGGGCGGGCGTGTCGCGTCCCGTGTACCTGGGGGGCTTGGGCTTCAGCCTCAAGTGGAACATGGGCTGGATGCACGACGTGCTCCAGTACTTCTCCAAGGATCCGCTGTTCCGCCACTACCACGCGAACACGCTGACCTTCAGCATGCTCTACGCCTACAGCGAGAACTTCGTGCTGGCCTTCTCGCACGACGAGGTCGTCTACGGAAAGGGCTCGCTGCTGCGCAAGATGCCCGGCGACGACTGGCAGAAGATGGCGAACGTGCGCTGCCTGTTCGGCTACATGTTCACCCACCCCGGCAAGAAGCACCTGTTCATGGGCATGGAATTCGGCCAGTGGAACGAGTGGAACCACAACGCCCAGCTCGACTGGTACCTGCTCGACAACCCCGCCCACAAGGGCATTCAGACCTGGCTCAAGGACCTCAATCACGTCTACCGCGCAGAGCCGTCGCTCTACGAGCAGGACTTCCAGCCGGAGGGCTTCCGCTGGATCGAGTGCCACGACACCGACAACTCCGTGTACTCGTTTCTCAGGTTCGCCCCGGACCGCGCCGACTTCGTCGTGGCCGTGTGCAACTTCACGCCCGTGCCCCACGAGGGCTATCGCATCGGCGTGCCCTCCGACGGCTGGTACCAGGAAGTGCTCAACAGCGACGCCGCGGTCTACGGAGGCAGCAACATGGGCAACGGCGGCGGCGTGCAGGCCGAGCCGGTGCCGTGGCAGGACTTCTCCTGGTCCATCCGCATCACCGTGCCGCCCCTCGCCACCGTGCTGTTCAAGCCCGCCCGCTGAGCCTCACTCGCAACCCAGGAGTCCCGGACGTGTTCGACGACCCCCTTCGGACCATCGCCATCGAGAGCATCGCCCCCCAGATCGACTGCGGGGCATTCCCCATCAAGCGCGTCGTCGGCGACGGGGTGGCCGTCGAAGCCGACATCTTCAAGGACGGCCACGACCTGCTGTCCGCCGCCGTTCTCTATCGCAAGGCGGGCGACACGACGTGGTGGGAGAGCCCGATGTCGCTCGTGGACAACGACCGCTGGCGCGGGCAGTTCAAGGTTCGGGAGCTGGGGCGCTACGAGTACGCCGTCGAGGCCTGGCACGACGAGTACGGCTCGTGGGTGCAGGAGGTCGACAAGAAGCATCGCGCGGGGGAGCGGATCGACAGCGAGCTGCTCGAGGGCGAGCGCATCGTGGCGGCCACCCGCGACCGGGCGTCGGGCGAGGCGCGGGTCGAAATCGCGCGCTGGCTCGACGGCTGGAAGGCATTGCCGGACCAGGACGGCCGTGTCGCCGCGGCGCGGGAGCCGTCGACGCTGGCGTTGATGCGTGCGTGGCCGGACCGGTCGCGGGCGACGCGCTCCGAGCGGGTGCTGGAGGTGGTGGTCGACCCGGTGCGGGCGCGCTTCGGCGCGTGGTACGAGATGTTCCCGCGATCGCAGGGCACCGATCCGACGCGAAGCGCCACGTTCCGCGAGTGCGAGGCGCGCATCCCGGAGATTCGGAGCATGGGATTCGACGTGCTCTACCTGCCGCCGATCCACCCGATCGGCACGACGCATCGCAAGGGGCGCAACAACGACCCGGTCTGCGAGCCCGGGGATCCGGGCTGTCCCTACGCGATTGGCGGGCCCGAGGGCGGGCACGACGCCGTGGAGCCCGGGCTCGGCACGCTCGAGGACTTCGATCGGTTCGTGGGCGTGTGTGCGGTCCACGGCCTGCAGGTAGCGCTGGACTTTGCGGTGCAGTGCTCGCCGGACCATCCCTATGTGAGAGAGCACCCGGAGTGGTTCTTCAAGCGTCCCGACGGCACGATCAAGTATGCGGAGAACCCGCCGAAGAAGTACCAGGACATCTACCCGTTGGACTTCATGTGCGAGGCCTACGAGTCGCTGTGGCAGGAGATGAAGCGTCTCGTGGAGTTCTGGATCGGCCATGGCGTACACATCTTTCGCGTGGACAACCCCCACACCAAGCCGCTGCCGTTCTGGAAGTGGCTGATCGGCGAGATCAAGCGGTCCCACCCGGACGTGCTGTTCTTCGCCGAGGCCTTCACGCGACCCAAGATGATGAAGGCGCTGGGCAAGGCAGGATTCTCGCAGTCCTACACGTACTTCACGTGGCGCAACACGAAAGCCGAGCTGACCGAGTACCTGACCGAGCTCACGCGCACGGAGATGAAGGAGTACTTTCGCCCCAACTTCTTCACCAACACGCCGGACATCCTGCATGCGTTCCTGCAGACCGGGGGGCGGCCGGCCTTCCGGATCCGGGCGGTGCTGGCCGCGACGCTGGCGACGTCCTACGGGATCTACAACGGATTCGAGCTGTGCGAGAACCGCGCGCTGCCGGGGCGCGAGGAGTATGCGGACTCGGAGAAGTACCAGTTCAAGGTATGGGACTGGGACCGGCCCGGGCATATCAAGGAGCTGCTGCGTACCCTCAACCGCGCTCGCACCGACCACCCGGCCCTGCACCAGTTCGATAACGTGGAGTTCCACCGCGCCGACCACGACGACATCCTGGTCTACTCGAAGGCTACGGAGGACCGAAGCGACGTGCTGATCGTGGTGGTCAATCTCAATCCCTTCGAGACGCGCGAGACCCTGGTGCACGTCAATCCCTGGCACCTCGGGCTGGGGGACAACGACTCGTACGTGGTGCACGACCTGCTCAGTGGCAATCGCTGGACCTGGCGCGGTTGGACGAACTACGTGCGGCTCGATCCGCTGGTGGAGCCGGCGCACCTGCTCGTGGTGGAGAAAGGGACGTGATCGCTACCGGCCGGAGCAGTCCGGCACCGTCCAGTGCCACACACCGAACGAGCAATCGACTTGCACCTTGGTGAGGGTGGTGCAATTGCCGTAGGTACACGTCAATCCCGTGTTCGTGCAGGGTTGGCCCATGTTGGGTAGCGAGGTCGGGCACGGCGTCAACGGCGGGCCGACGCACTCCCACGCCATGCCTGTGCACCCGGTATCCGGGCACGGCACGCACCGACAGTAGACGTTTCCGGAGCTGAAGCAGTCCTGGTCCGCAACGCTGCAAGCCTTGCCGATGACCGGCACCGAGGGCAGGTCCAGGCACGCGACGGGCTGCGGGCACGACATCCCGCCGCTCTGTGTGAAGGTGTCGCCGTTGCATGCTAGTTGAACGTGGCAATCCGGACGTGGGTGGTCGCCATAGGAGCAGAGGAGACCGGTCGTGCACGGCGTGTTGAGGGCCGGAAGATCGGGCGGACAGGTGGTCACCGGGCTTCCGCCGGCTCCCGCCGCGCCGCCCGCGTCGATGCCGCCCGCGCCGCCCGCGTCGATGCCGCCCGCGCCGCCCGCGTCGATGCCGATCGG
>JAJZQG010000354.1 GCA_021847645.1 Myxococcales bacterium | reverse complement strand
GTGGTCCTTGCGAACTCCCGTGTATGCGACCGCCGCGGGCGAGCTCACGCTCGCCCTGGCTCTGCCGACGCTTCAAGGCTCCGGCTTCGCCGGTTGTTTGGCCTCGGCTTCGCGTGGTCCAGTTTAGTGTTCCAGCGCCGGCGGTTGCGGTCCCGCATCCGCTTGCCCAGCACGCGGCTGCAGGGATGTGTTCGGTGCCCGGGTGAAAACGGCAGCGGCGCGGGTGCTTGGGCGTAGGGCGCGCAAGCGTATGTGCCCTTCGAGCCGCCATGTCACGAACCTCCACGCCCTCGATCCCGCCCCCTGCAAGCCGTCTTTCCAAGCGTTTTCGCCCTGCCACCCCGATCCGCGCGCACGCCGCCCCCCCCATCACGCCAACGTCATCGCCGCTCCCATCGTCAGGCGCGGGGGATCCACCCAGTCCCAGTCGCCCGGCGGCGCGCGTTCGATAGCGTGAGGCGGGTCAGGGTTGACGCCGGCCACCGAGCCCGGCAGGGCCTTGCCCGTGACGTCGATCGCCACGGTGTCGAGGTGGGTCAGCGCACCGCCCGCGAACGGCAAGGCCAGGTGCCGAAGGATTCGCTCGAGCCCATCGTGCCGTCGGATGACGGCGATCGCCTCTAAGCGCGCGTCGCGCCTGGGGCCGTCGTGCTGGGCCGTCGCCGTTTTAGCAGCTCGGACTATCCTCCACGCAAGACGCCGGACATCATCGCGCCATCAGATGCGGGAGCGCTCCGTCGGCGCGGAACCCCCCGCAAGATGTTCGGGCGAGACGGAAGATCCACCAATCCACCCTCCCAGGAGCTCGATGGGATTGTCCGACAATCGCCGGAGGCTCCCAGGAGCTCGATGGGATTGTCCGACAATCGCCGGAGGCTCCCAGGAGCCCGTTGGGATTGTCCGACAATCGCCGGAGGCTCCCAGGAGCTCGATGGGATTGTCCGACAATCGCCGGAGGCTCCCAGGAGCTCGATGGGATTGTCCGACAATCGCCGGAGGCTCCCAGGAGCCCGTTGGGATTGTCCGACAATCGCCGGAGGCTCCCAGGAGCCCGTTGGGATTGTCCGACAATCGCCGGAGGCTCCCAGGAGCCCGTTGGGATTGTCCGACAATCGCCGGAGGCTAACCCGCTGCTCAACAAATCCGGGGAAGTGGCTGCCCGGAGGGCACCGACACGATTCTCTTGCCGCCGATCACGGTCTTCATGACCACGATCGGCTCGCCCTCGAGCACCCTGCCGATGATGCGCGCCTGGCGGCCGTAGGGATGCGCGCGCATGGTGTCGACCACGGCGACGGCCCCCGGCTCGGGCACCAGCGCCACGAGCACTCCCTCGTTGGCGAGGTGCAGCGGATCGATGCCCAGGATCTCACAGGCGCTGGCGGCTGCCTCGGAAACCGGTATCGCCGTCTCATCGATATCGATGCGAACGTGGGATTGGGACGCGAGCTCGTTGAGCGTGGCAGCCAAGCCCCCGCGCGTGGGATCGCGCAGGCTGTGAATCGACGGACAGGCGGCGAGCATGTCGGCCACCAGGCCGGCCAGCGGAGCGCTGTCGCTGCGGCACGACGAGGCGAACGAGAGCCCCGCGCGCGTGGACAGGATCGCCACGCCGTGCTCGGCAATCGGGCCGCTGAGGATCACGCAGTCCCCCGCACGCCCGTGGTGTCCGGAGACGTCGACGCCGTCGGGGACCAGGCCGATGCCGGCGGTGTTGATGAAGATTTTGTCGGCCGCGCCGCGCGCGACGACCTTGGTGTCGCCCGTGGCAATCGGTACACCGGCGTTGGCCGCGGCCTTTGCCATGGAGGCCACGATGCGCTCGAGGTCTGCCAGGGGCAGGCCTTCCTCGAGGATGAGCCCGGCGCTCAGGGCCACGGGACGCGCACCGGCCATGGCGAGGTCGTTGATGGTGCCGTGCACGGCGAGCATGCCGATATCGCCGCCCGGAAAGAAGATCGGATCGACGACGTAGGAGTCGGTGGTGAAGGCCAGGCGTGCGCCGCCCGCTTGCAGCACGGCCGCGTCGTCCATGCGGTCGAGCAGATCGTTCTTGAGGTGGGGCAGCAGCAGCTCCTCGACCAGACGGCGCGAGGCGCGGCCGCCGCTGCCGTGGTCGAGCAGCACCGCCGGCGATCGCTTATCCAAGATCGGTCCTTCCATAGCGCCAGGCGGCCGCGCAGGTGCCCTCGCTCGATACCATGCACGCGCCCACCGGCTCGTCGGGCGTGCACACCTTGCCGAACAGCTTGCAGTCGAACGGCGTCTTGATCCCGCGCAACACCTCGCCGCACGCGCACCCCGGGTGCTCGCGCGTGGGCTCCACGTCCACCTCGAAGCGGTACGCGTCGTGGCTGCGCAGCTCGGGCTTGAGCTTGAGCCCGGACCTGGGCAGCACGCCCAGCCCGCGCCATACGCTGTCCGTCACCTCGAACGCGTCGTCGAGGATCTTGCGCGCGGCCGGGTTGCCTTTGGGCGCGACCACGCGGCGGTAGGCGATCTCGACCTCGGCGCGGTGCTCGACGACCTGCTGCAGGAGCATCACGACGCTTTGCAGCACGTCCAGGGCCTCGAAGCCGGCCACCACGCAGGGCAGGCCGTGATCGCGCGCGAGGAACTCGTAGGGCTCGGTGCCGATGACCACGCTGACATGGCCGGGGCACAGGAAGCCGTCGAGCCGCAGGGCGGGATCGGCGACCAGGGCGGCCATGGCCGGGGGAATGATCTTGGCGGCGGACAGGACGCTGAAGTTGCGCAGGCCGGTGGCGCGCGCCTCGAGCACCGCCGCGGCGACCGTGGGAGCGGTGGTCTCGAACCCCACACCCAGGAACACGACCTCCTTGCCCGGGTTCTCGCGCGCCACGGCCATCGCGTCGAGCGTCGAGTACACCACGCGGATGTCGCAACCCCAGGCCTTCTCCTCGCCCAGCGAGGAGGATGAGCCGGGCACGCGCATCATGTCGCCGAACGTGGTGAGGATGAAGTTCTCGGAGCGGGCGAGGGCGATGGCGCGGTCCAGGTAGACGTTGGGCGTGACGCACACCGGGCAGCCCGGGCCGGAGAGCATGCGGACATTGGGCGGCAGCAGCTGGCGGATGCCGTGGCGGTAGATCGCCATCGTGTGCGTGCCGCACACTTCCATGAAGGTGACCTCGCCGCAGCGGGCCGCGAGCCGGTGGATCCGCTCGACCATCCCCTGCGCCGCATCCGGCATGCGGAACTCGTCCACAAACTTCACGAGGGCGCCCCGTCGGCGTCGTCCAAGGCCGCCATCTGGCGGAACAGATCCAGGGTCTCCTTGGCCTCGAGCTCGTCGAGGCGCTGGATGGCAAACCCCGCGTGCACGATCACGTAGTCCCCCACCTTCACGTCTGGAAGCATGGCGAGGCCAATCTCGCGCTCGACATCGCCGAGCAGGGCCTGGGCGCGATCGCCCGTGATCGACATGACCTTCATGGGAACGGCAAGACACATCGCGTCGGTACCTTCTTCCCGAGCAGCTCTACCCCGGACCGGAGCAGAATGCCATCCGGGAGAAGCAAGCGCGGTGCGGCATGGCGCGCCTCGAAGCCTGACGGCGTGCGGCCGCAACATTCGGCGCGGATCAGTACGCCGGCGCCAGAAGGCCCCAGGGGGTTACGAGCAAGGGCATGACCATCACGCTGGCCGGAGCGCCCGCGGTCGGAGCGGACGTCTGGGACAAGGCGGGCAGCCCGCTGGCCGTGAAGCCCGTGAATCCCGGCCCGGCCCCGATTCCCGTGTAGCCGCGATCGCCGGCGCCGATTCCCGTATAGCCGCTGCCGCCTCCCACCCCCGTAAAGCCGGAACCCGCGCCGTACAATCGCGCGAGCTGATGGGCGATCTCCCCCTCTTGCCGTTGCTGCTCCTGGCGCGCCGCTTCGGTGTCCGCAGCAGCCAGCGCCTCGGACCGTCTCGAGCTCGCTGCGGGCGACGGCTCGCTCGCCGCGGGCGCCGCCGGCACGGCCGGTTCGGTTGTCGCCGACGGCTCGGGCGCGCTGGCGGCGGGGGCGGATTCCGCGCTGTCGGCCGCGCCGGTCGCCGTGCTCGCCACGGCCACGCTGGAACGATGAGCGTCTCGCCACGCGGCGTCACGAGCGCCGGACCAGGCCAGCGCTGCTGCTTGGGCGAGCCAGCTCTCGGGCGGGAGCGCGGGAGGAGGCGTGGGCTGGGCGGTGGCTGGTGCTTGCGCGCTGGGTGCTGCAACAACGGCCGGTTCCGGCGCGGGCGGTTCGACGGGCAGAAAAATCACCTCGTGTTGGGTTGTCTGGGAAGCCGGCTGCCGCTGCGAGCTAGAACGGTCCCGGCTGCAGCTCGTCGTGAGCGCGACGAGCGTGCACGACACAGCCATTGCCATCAACGTGCCGCGAGTTGTCATGGACGCCCGATGGAATTGTAGGGCGCGGTGGAGCAACCGCAATCCTTGGCAGGTAGCGATTCGCCCCGGTCCGCTCGTGTCCGGCCCGGGACCTGCGAAGTCGACCACGGTGCGTCCGCGCGAGCACTGGGTTGCGGATGGCGGCGGCCTGGGCGGCGACCTATATGTTCTGGCGGGAGGGACAACCAGCCGACGCCTGCTTCGGGGATCCGGGCGGGAGGCCGGGTCTGGCTTTCCGCAGACGGCTCTGACAAGCACGCGGCGACTAGGCTGCGGCTGGCTGCAAGGCAATCCGCACACGACGGAGGGGTTCATGAAACTCACGATCAGCGTCATCAAGGCGGATATCGGATCCGTGGGCGGCCATATGGCTCCTTCGGAGCGGCTGCTGGGGGCAGTCCGGCAGCACGTTCAGCAGAGCGCGGCGGATCTGCTGATCGATACGTATGTGAGCTACACGGGCGACGACATTGCCATCCTGATGACTCACACGCGGGGAGAGTGGACGACGAGCGGATCCACAAGGTGGCCTGGGATGCGTTCCAGGCCGGCACCGCGGTCGCTAAGGCGCAAGGGCTGTATGGGGCCGGGCAGGACCTGCTCAAGGATGCGTTTTCCGGCAACGTGCACGGCATGGGACCCGCGGTGGCCGAGATGGAGATCGACGAGCGCGCGGGCGAGCCGTTCCTGTTCTTCGCGGCGGACAAGACGGATCCGGGCGCGTACAACCTGCCGCTGTACCTGGCGTTCGCCGACGTCATGAACACGCCGGGGCTCATGCTGTCTCCCAAGATGGCAAAGGGGTTCCGGTTCGTGATCATGGACGTGAACCACACGGAGGGGGATCGGATCATCGAGCTCAACGCGCCCGAGGATCTGCACGACATCGCGACGTTGCTGCGAGATCCGGAGCGGTTCGTCATCGAGTCGGTGTGGTCGCGGGCCGCGGGCACGCAGGCCGCGGTGGTGGCGACCTCGCGGCTGCACAACATCGCGGGCAAGTACACGGGCAAGGACGATCCGGTGATGCTGGTGCGCAGCCAGATGGACTTTCCGGCCACGGGCGAGGTGCTGCAGCCGTTCGGCATAGGCCACTTCGTGGCAGGAGGAATGCGCGGCTCGCACAACATGCCGCTGATGCCGGTGCGGCTCAACTCCACGATAAGCTGGTTCGACGGACCCCCGGTGGTGAGCTGCGCGGCGTTCACGGTGCACAACGGCAAGCTGACCGGACCGCTGGACGCGTTCGACCACCCGTTCTGGGAGCGGGTGCGGGCGCACGTGGCGGACAAGGGCATGGACATGCGTCGTCAGGGGTTCTTCGGGGCGGCGATGCTGCCGATGAACGAGCTGGAGTACACGGGTATCATGGAGAAGCTGGGGCAGCTCGAGGAGCGGTTCAGGGTGCGGGGGAAGTAGTAGGCCCGCGGGGATCCGGCCATAGCTGTTAGCAGTTCTGGCGACGGTCACGGTCACGGTCACGGTCACGGTCACGGTCACGGTCACGGTCACGGTCACGGTCACGGTCACGGTCACGGCCCACGGTCACGGCCCACGGTCACGGTCACGGTCACGGTCACGGTCACGGTCCACGCTTTCGATGAGCCGGGTCAGCATCGCGGCGATGCGGTCGGCCAGGTTCTGGGCGGCGATGATCTCGTCCAAGGCAGCGAGT
>JAJZQG010000353.1:1739-6090 GCA_021847645.1 Myxococcales bacterium | reverse complement strand
GATCTGGTGTCCCTCTTGCCCGAATGCCCATGCGCGACCATGCCGCGCAGAAGCTGGAGGTCAACGTGACGATCCAGCGCTGCACCGGTCGCAGCCCAGGTGCTACCAGCTCGACGGCTGCACCGGGGTCTTGGCCAAGGGATGGTGTGCCAGTCGGTCACCGCGGTGCTCGCGAGCGACGGCTACTGCCACGGCTACCGCGTGCCAACCGCCGCGGAGTGGGAATATGCCGCGCGCGCCGGCACGACCACGGCGTTCTTCGACGGGCCGATCGATCCCATCGCCGATCCGAGCGCGTGCGCGGACGAGCAGCTGCTGGACGGCATTGCGTGGTATTGCCACAACTCCGGCAGCCCGCGTTCGATCCACCCGGTGGGCCAAAAGGTGTCCAACCCGCTGCGACTCTACGACATGGCGGGCAATGCGGCGGAGTGGGTAAGCGACAGCTATCCGTCCGAGCCGCCGAAGTCCGAATCGCTGTCCGTCATGGAAGCGGCCATATCGGCGGACGACCCGGGCCAGACCCGGGGCGGCAGCGCGGCTTCCCCCCCATGGCAGTGCCGATCGGCAGCCCGGACGTCCGTGCCCAAGAGTTCGCGCTACTCGTCTATCGGCTTCCGGTTGGTGCAGACCCATCTCACTCCGTACTACTGAGCCGATTCAAGGAGTCCCGTCATGCGTAGGATCCTCATCGCAACTTGCCTCGCCGCGCTGGGCTGTTCGTCGAGCACGGCCGGATCCCAGCCGGGCGATCAGCCGGTCAGCGACGCGGGCGCCGACGTACTGCCCGACTCCGGACAAGGCCCTGACGACGCCGCGGAGGCGGCTGCATTTCCCGACGTGTTCGCCGAGCCGGGCGAAGCGTCCGACGGCGACGCCGCCGACTGCAAGGGAATCGCGCCCAACCCGTACTGCGACAACGGCGGCTGCTACGCGCCCAAGGGTTGCTTCCTGATGGGCTCTGCGCCCGACGAGCCCGGTCACGACGACCTCGAGACGCAGGTCGCCGTGACCTTCGACCAGGTCATCTGGATCATGCGCCACGAGGCGACGATCGCCGATTGGACGGCCGAAGGATTCGCGGTTCCCACGCCGAGCACGCAGGATGTCGGCGCATGCACGGACCCGGATTGCCCCGTAACGGGAATTACGTTGTTCGAGGCCCTGGCCTTCGCAAATGCGTACTCGCTGCACAGATCGCAGCCCTCGTGCTACAAGCTTGACGGCTGTACTGGCGATGTGGGGCAGGGAATGGTGTGCCAATCGGTGGTAGCCCTGCTGGACAGCGACGGCTACTGCCGCGGATACCGCGTGCCGACGTCCGCGGAGTGGGAGTACGCGGCGCGGGGGGGCACGACCACAGCCTTCTACAATGGGCCCATGGATGCTGCTGCCGATGCGACGGCGTGCGCGGACGACCAGCACCTGGACGGCATTGCGTGGTATTGCCACAATGCCGGCAGCCCGCCGTCGACCCACCCGGCGGGGCAAAAGCAGCAGAACCCGCTCGACCTGTACGACATGGCGGGCAACGCGGCCGAGTGGGTAACGGATGAGTATCCGTCGAAGCCGCTCAAGCCCGAGCCGTTGGCCGAGATGATTGCGTCGATATCCGCGGACGGCCCAGGCCAGGTGAGGGGTGGGAGCGCGGCGTCGCCGCCGGCGCAGTGCCGATCCGCGAGCCGGGCCTCCGTGCCCAAGGATGCTCGCTACTCGTCTATCGGCTTTCGGCTCGTGCAGACGTTTCTTCCGGCGCAATAGCCGGGCCATCATCCGGCGGCGGACGCGGCCGACCGACCGCCGGGGGGCGCGCAAGCGTCGGTCTGCTCAGCTTCCGGCAGCCGCGAGCGTGAAGGCGTTGCTCGGGCCGCTGGCGGAGGGCCGATGCGCTCGTTCGGAAGGGCTGCCCGCAACTCCACCCGGGTGAAGCCCGGACTCCACCCGGGTGGAGTCGGCCGCGCGTGCTCGTGCACACGGCCACGGTCGTGCCGATCCATGCGGCGTCGCTACGGGTGCGTGGGCGGCGACGGGACCAGAATCTCGAGCAGGTGATCGCGCGGCCCGGCGGAGGGCGGGCCCGCGGCGGGCACGTAGGCCGGGAGCCGGAAGCGGAACTTGAGCGCGCCCGCGGCGAGCACGATGCTCGGCGTGACAATCGCGGAGATGACCAGGCTCAAGGACGCCAAGGCGCCGACGGCGTCGAAGTGCAGCGGGCGCTCGAGGGCAATCATCACGGCGGGAACGGCCACGGCGGCCAGGCCGAGCCAGGGGGCGACGAACGCATCGAGTGATGCACCCGATAGAATTCATGGCGCGGCTGGCCGCGATCGTGCCGCCCCCACGCTTCCCGCTCTGGCGCTACCACGGCGTGCTGGCTCCGGGCGCGCCATGGCGCAAGCACATCGTGCCCGCGAGCGTGCCTGACGACGCCGGCTGCGCGCACAAGGCCGCCACCGACACCTCGCAACTCGCGCAACTCGAGCCCAAGGCCAAGGCCAAGGCCAAGGCCAAGGCCAAGGCCAAGGCCAGCGGCCGCGCAAGCCCAGCGGCGAGCCGTCGTTGCTGCGAGCCGCGCCCCAACCTGCTGCCCCCACGTCGGACAAGCCGTCGTGCCGGCCGAATACATAGTCGTGCCCTGGGCAGAGTTCCTCAGGCACTGCTTCCATGAAGACGTGGTTGCGTGTGCACCGTGCGACGCGCGCTTGGAGCCGATCGCCCTCATCCGGCGGCACGAGGTGATCGAGCGAATCCTGCGGCACCTGGCCTTGCCGTTCGCGCCCGTTGAGTTGACCCACCCCGACACCGTGGCCATCGACGTGACCGGCGAGCCCCTGCCGGGCCGGGTGGTTGGCGTCGACCCCGACCCGCCTGGCGCTATCGAGCGCGCCCCGCCGGGCGACTGGGACGGCGTGGATCCTCCCGCGCCCGACGGCTGACGCGACCATGACGTCGGCGTGATGGGGGAGCGGCGTGCGCGTCGCGGCGCGTGGCGCGGCGTCGAGGTGTGCGCGGCGATCGGGGGTGGAGGGCGAAAACGGTGGGAAAGGCGCCTCGCAAGCAGCAGAATCAGAATCGATGGGCTGGAGGCTCGTGACAACGCCCCTGGCAGGGCACGTGGCGATGCGCTTCCTACGCCCCCGATACGGTGAAGTTGGTGAACGGCGTTGCGGTCGATACCGACGGGGACGCCATTCCGGACCTGGACGACACGGACAGCGACAACGACGGCATCCTGGACAAGTACGAGGGAGCGAGTGACGTCGACGGGGACGGGACGCATGCGAGGCGGGCCCAAGCCATACGCCCGAAGCCATTCCGGCGGATACGGACTCGGACGGCAAGTACGACTTTCTCGACAAGGACTCAGACGGCGACGGGCTGCGAGACGCGCTGGAGGACGTCAACGGCGACTGCGTGTGTTTCGGGCCGGACGGGCTTCCGGAGCCTGGTGAGACAGACCGGCTCTATCCGGACAGTGACAGTGACGGTGTCTCGGACCTGATCGAAGTGACGTTGGGCTCGGACCCGAACGACCCGTGGTCGAGTCCGCAGTCGGAAGGCAAGTTCTACTTCGAGCTTCCGTACGAACAGCAGGCGAATCCGCCGTCGCAGCTCGTTCCGGTGGCCATCGGCCTGCAGAAAGCAGATGTCGGCTTTGTCATCGACACGACGGGCACGATGGGCGAGGAGATTGCCGCGCTCAAGAACAGGCTCACCTCGGGGCGTCCGATCCTTCGACATTGCACGACCCCTACAGCTTCAACAACCAATCGCCGTATCCGGTGCCCACAGCAGACACGCTGGTGACGTCGACGAACGCGGTGGGGGCACGCTTCATCGGAATCGCGTCCGACGACGGAGTCCGATCGGGCGACCCGTATGACGACATGGCGTGGCTCGCCGACGCGACAGGGTCGGTCGCGCCGCCGTCGGCGTTCGGCAGCACCATGTGCAATACGGCATTGGCAGGCTTGCCTCTGACCTCCCCCGACGGGCCGAACGGCACGTGTCGCTTGGTGTTCGACGTTCGCAAGAACGGTATCGGTGTGACGGACTCGAAGCCCTCGGCGGCGCCCAGCAGACCGTCGCGCGGCTCGACGCTTTCCTTACCCAGGTCAACGCCGGAACCGATCGCCCTTATCTCTATATCGGCAACGAGCCCGGCTTCAACGCGCCCTGGATCTACCCCGCCGCCGGCCAGCCCTGGAAGACCCAGGCGCTCACGCGCAGGATCCTCAAGGAGGCCTACGCCCCCACTCCCGGCAGCTTGCCCGGCAATGACGATCTGGGCGCCACCTCGTCGTGGCTGGTCTGGGCCATGCTCGGCGCCTATCCCGCCGTGCCCGGCGTG
>JAJZQG010000353.1:0-1729 GCA_021847645.1 Myxococcales bacterium | reverse complement strand
GGCAGCCCGGTCTTTCCCAAGACGACGTTGTTCCTCGGCGAAGGCAAGAGCCTCGTCATCACCGCCACCGAAGTGTCCAACACAGCCATCTACGTGCAGAGCGTGAAGGTCAACGGCGAGACGGCCGACCCGGCGCGGATTCCGTGGGACAAGCTGGCCGGAGGCGGGACGCTGGAGATGCAGATGGGCAACTCGCCCGCCGGAGCGCCGGAAGCGGAGGCTCGTGACCCGCGCGACCAGCGCATGGTGACCCGGCCCGATTCATGGGCAATAGAACGTGCACCCATACTCGCACCCAGAGCACTCCTCGGGAATGCACCGGAGCTTGTTGCCGTTGTTCTCGTCGGGATCGCAGATGCTGCCCGGGCAGCAGGGCTGGCTGGGACCGCACGGCTCACAGCACGAAGCGCACGACGTCTGCGTCGCTCCTCCCGTGCCTGCGTCGACCTGCGGAGAGCCGCCCGTGCCGCCGTCGCTCGTCGTCCCGCCGAATCCCCCCGCTCCGCCCGAGGCCCCGGCTCCGCCGCTTCCTCCGGCTCCGACCGGTGGGCAGCTTACCTCGCACGTCGAGGGATGGAACGTGCAGGTGTTTCCCGAACAAGCGTTGCACTCGTCCTGGTAGGCGTTGGGCACACACAGCTTCTTGCCGCTATCGAACGTGTTGCACCGACTCCCCGTACCGCAGTCAACATCGGTGCTGCACGCGGTGCCGCACGTCGTTGGAGGGATGCACGACGTCTCGCAGGAGGTCGTCGTCTGACAAGTCGATGTCATGCCACCACACGCATCGCATGAGTTGGGGAAACACTTCTTGACGCCCGCCGTGTTGGCATCGCAGTGCGTGCCCGCGCAGCAGTCCGTGTCGGTCAAGCAGTCCGTCAGGCAGCAAGACGGAGCGTTGCAGGTCGCCGTGCACGACGTGAAGTCCACGGTGCACCCGAGGTCGCCACAGTAGCTGCACTCCTCCGGGATGCACTTGCCGGACGTGCCGCAGATCGTGCCGGCGCAACACGTGCCATTGGCGCCGCAGGGCTGCCCGCAGCACGAAGGCGGATCGCAAGTGGTCCGGGTGCACTGCGTCGGGTCGACATAGGCCGACCCGCCTGCGCCGCCGGAGCCGAACGTGCCTGGATCGGCCTCGGACTTGGCCGAGTCCTGAGAGCACCCCGTCGCCACGAGCACCAACGCCGTAATACCCATCGCAATCGATGAATGTTTGCGCACGCGCAACCTCCTTCAACGCCCCAGCTTCTCACGTGCCTGCGAGCGCCGCAAGGGGGCTTTGAAAGAGGTATGGAATCTAGGACAATGATACTCCGTCAAAGCAACCAACACGGCGGCGATTGCGACACACCAAGCCCGCGTTCCTCGTGCCTACAACAGCGGCGACAGCAGCCTCGCCGCGTGATTGCGCAGCCGCGTGGGAAAGCTCCTTCGCGCAATCTCGGTCGGGTGCAGATCCCGCTTTGCAGCATACTCTCGCATAGTTGACTGACCAGCGCGGATGGCGAGACGTGGTTCATGCTGCCTGCTTGACTTGCGGCTTGGCATCGTGGGTCACCGTCGGAACGGGTTTGGCAACGAGTCGGAAGGACTCGAGGCTCGGTCTGCTCAGCTTCCGGCAGCCGCGAGCGTGAAGGCGTTGCTCGGGCCGCTGGCGGAGGGCCGATGCGCTCGTTCGGAAGGGCTGCCCGCAACTCCACCCGGGTGAAGCCCGGACTCCACCCGG
>JAJZQG010000081.1 GCA_021847645.1 Myxococcales bacterium | reverse complement strand
CTCTGCAGGATCATGCCCGCGGGCAGGTAGGTGTTGGACCAGGCCGACGAGGGCGTGTAGGCGATGGTTGTGGTGCTGCCCAGGCCGTTGGAGATCGAGGTGAGGAGGTCTTGGTTTGTGGGGGCCGAGGACCAGGTGCACTGTACGTAGCTCGACGAGCCGTTGATGCTTCCGGTCCGCCGACAATACGCTGACGGGCGAGCGGCGGTAGCGCCCACCCACTGCGCGGTGGAATCGAGGTAGCCCCAGTCGACGACGCCTGACGTATAGGTCGTAGCGAAGACCGCGTCGCCGTTGAGAGTGCATTGGAGGTAGCTGTTGACGCCGTTGGTGCCGCCGACGCGTCGGCAATAGTCCGTCTTGCCGTCGCCGTTGGCATCGACCCAGCGTGCCGTGCCATCCAGGTAGCCCCAGTCAAGGACTCCCGAGGTATAGGTCGTGCCGAAAGCTGAGCCGGCATTGAGGGTGCACTGCAGGTAGCTATTGACGCCATTGGTGCCGCCGACGCGCCGGCAATAGTCCGTCTTGCCGTCGCCGTTGGCATCGACCCAGCGTGCTGTGCCATCCAGATAGCCCCAGTCGACGACGCCGGACGTGTAGGTTGCGCCAAAGGCCGAGGCGGCATTGAGCGTGCATTGCAGGTAGCTATTGACGCCATTGGTGCCACCGACACGACGGCAATAGTCCGTCTTGCCGTCGCCGTTGGCATCGACCCACTGAGCGGTGCCGTCCAGGTAGCCCCAATCGACGACGGCGGAGGAGTAGGTGGTGCCAAAGGCCGAGTCTGCGTTGAGCGTGCATTGCAGGTAGCTATTGACGCCGTTGGTGCCACCGACACGACGGCAGTAGTCCGTCTTGCCGTCGCCGTTGGCATCGACCCACTGAGCGGTGCCGTCCAGGTAGCCCCAGTCGACGACTCCCGACATGTACGTCGCGCCGAAGCCGTTTCCGGTGGAGAGGGTGCACGCGAGGAAGCTATTGGTTCCGTTGGTGCCGCCGACACGGCGGCAGTAGTCCGCCTTGCCGTCGCCGTTGGCATCGACCCAGCGCGCGGTCGAATCCAGGTAGCCCCAGTCGACGACTCCCGACACGTACGTGGTGCCAAAACCGGTACCCGTGGACACGGTGCACGCGAGGTAGCTGTTGACGCCATTGGTGCCGCCGACGCGGCGGCAGTAGTCCGCCTTGCCGTCGCCGTTGAAGTCGACCCATTGCGCCGTGCCGTCCAGGTAGCCCCAATCGACGACTCCGGAGTAGTAAGTCGCACCGAATCCGGTGCTGGAAGACAGCGTGCACGTGAGATAGCTGTTGACCCCGTTGGTGCCTCCCGTGCGTCTGCAGTAGTCGGCAACGCCATCGCCATCGAAGTCGACCCACTGTGCGGTTGCGTCGATGTACCCCCAGTCGACAACGGCGGAGTTGGCCGTGGTGCCGAACCCGGAGGCACCACCCGGGTAGCCCAGCGTCATGGCCGGAAGGGATGAGCCGCCGGTCACGGCACCGCTCGCGTCGAGGGTCGTGTCGTCACCGAGTTGCTGCACACTGCTGAGCCGCGAGCGTGACGTGCTGGCGCTGGTCGTGTAGGTCAGGTTGTAGGTTCGCACGCGGCTGTTGGCCACGACGACATCAATCGTCTTGATGCGGAAGCTTGTTTTCCCAATCGAGCTGCCGTTGGCGAACGTGATCGGATCGGGTCGCGCCTCGCGGTAGAGCGTGACGATTGTGCCGTTGTAGCTGACCGTGTTGGGATAGCAGTCGAGCGTTGGGTTGCCGTCGCACCACCAGCCGTAGCTGACCGTGTTGCCCTTGGTGTCCGCGACGCTGGACACGCCCCAGCGGAAGGTACCTGCCGACACTTCGTAGACCGGCGCGTACGTCGTCTTCGTGCCGTCCTTGGCCGTGACCGCCCATCTGTTGGCACCCGCGTCGAAGGCGATGCGCTGGTAGTTCTCGATCTCGGTCGAGTGCGTGCCGCCCGTCAGGCAACTCGGACTGGTCGAGCCGGCGGTGCACGGCACCATTGCCTGCCCGTCGATCATGACGATGTCGCTGGCGTTGTAGGCGGGCGCTCCTTTGCCTGGCGATGCGCGCTCAATCGTGGAGAAGCCCGACAGGTTCCAGCCCACGCCGGCAAGCCCGTTGCCCGAGGTCGACGAGTAGATGAGCGACAGGTTCGGTTCGATGCCATGAAACTCTGGCACCGCGATCGGCACCGAGGTGCCGAACGACCCGTAGAACGGATCGACCTTGGAAGCGTCCGTGGAGTCGGCCGCCGCCGGCCGGACGCCCGTCGCGATCGCAGCCACGCACAACAACAAGAGGGCCAGCCGTTTCATGATGCCTCCGTCGACACAGGTCGTCATGGTCACGCAGAATACGCGCAGGCTTCCACAAGGGAAGTTACCTTCGTCATGCGATCTCGAGCTGCGGCGTCGCGCGCCCTTGGCCCGGGATGCCCGCGGTTTTCATCGGTGGGGTTCCACGCCTTGACTTCCGTGTGGCGGTGTGGCTTGGTGCGTATTTGTCCGTTGCACTGACCGGCGCAGATCCGGGCTTGGGCGCGGCGCGTTGAACGCGGCTGACAAGGTCGGTCGCGCAATCGAATCGGAGGTTGTTGCCCTCTCGAATCGACGGGAGGCGTGTGAGCTCTGGTTGCATCGAGATGGCAGATGTTGCGAAGATGATCGACGGCCTCGGTGAGCCAACTGCGCGCCGAATCGTCGATCTGCTGGCCGTGGCGAGCGCCGCGCTGCACGAGGGTGAGCTGATCGCCGCGGCCGGCTTGGGCGCCGCCCGCTCGCTCCAGATGCTCGAACGCGAGGGCGTCGTCCGGCGCGAAGGCGGGCGGGTTCGGCTGGCATCCGAGGTGAGCGCGGCCATGGCGGCCTCCGTCGCGGAAGCCGGAGACGAGTTGTGGACGGCCCTGTCGGCCGTTGTGGAGAAGACTCACGCTGGCTGGCCGCAGGACCCGGCGGTGCTGCTTGTTCGATGTCGTACGCTGGCACGAAGCGGCAACGCCGGCGCCGCGCTGGACATGCTCGAGCGCAGCAGAGCCGCGAAGCTGGCCGTGGATCTGGGCCAACTGGAAGCGACCTTGCGGGCAATGGCTGCGGGCGATCCCTCCGTCGGTCCCCGGGCGCTCCTGCTGCTGGCTCGCGAGCAGCTGAGGCGGGGCGAGGTCGACAGAGCGCGTCATGCCCTGGCGGAAGTCGAATTCTTGCGCGACGAGCTCACCACCGACGAGTTCAGCCTGTTGCGCGCAGAGGCTCATGCGCGCGCCGGTCAGCCGCGATTCGCCGTGGAAGATCTGAAGCTGGCGTCCTTCACCACGCGGGGTGGGCTGGTGAGCATGAGGCTGATGATGGCCGGCTTGTCGATGCTTGCGGGGCGCCTGCACGAAGCACGACGCATACTCGTGGCGTTGGCGCGCGAGACGCGGGACGACCCGGAGCTCGAGGGACGACGTTGGGCGGCGCTGTCCTTGTCCTACGTACTCGAGGAGCGCTACGGGTTGGCTCGTGCTTCGGCGCGCCGGGCGCGCAGTGCCTACCGGCATCCGGACACCGCCCCGCTCGAACCTCTCCTGTGGTTGATCGATTTCCTCTCGAGGCTGCGGCTGGACGACATCGACGCGGCAGCCGCGATGGCAGCGGCGGAGCGCCGTTTCCGGCTGTCGGACCAGGCGCCGATTCCTTCGCTGGTACGCGCAGCGCTCGTGGGTCGACAAGGCGATCTGCAAGGTTGCTTGTCCGCCGCTCGTGAGTGCGCGGAGCGGCTCGACCGGCGCGCGGATCGGTTCCTGCTCGCGATCGTCCAACGGTACATGGCGCGTGCAGCCATGGATCTGGGTCAGCTCGACCGCGCCGAGGCCCTCATCCGCGAGCTGGCGGGTGCTGCCAAGGACGGCGGCCTGGCCGTGCTCGAACCGATGTGCGAGTTGGAGTTCGCCTTGCTGGCGCAGAGCCGAGGCGATCCCGCGGAAGCCAGGCGCAGGGCCCTTCGAGCCCTCGAGCTAGCGCCCAAGAACCCCTACGTCCGGGTCGAGGCGTGGGTCCTGGCCGACGCGCCGCTGCCGTCCACCGCGTCGATGCACCCGTCGCTGCGCGGCTACGTGCACTTGCGCGCGGCCGAGCGCGCGCTGCGAGCAGGTGCCTTGGACGATGCCGTGCGTGACGCGACGGTGGCATGCGACTGGTACCATGCCGTCGGCGCGCGGGCCGACGAGGCTCGCGCGTTCAGCTCGCTCGGGGAGGCGTACGCGAGGTTGGGGCGCTACGACGATGCAACGCGCGCGCTGGACGTGGCGCGCGAGCTTGCGACGCGGCTCGCGCTCTCCCCGTTGCTCGTTGCCGACTCTCTCATCCGGGCCTCGATAGCGGACCGGCGCGGCGACATCGACGAGTACGTTCGATCGTTGGCCTCCGCGACCCGCATCGCCCATCCCAGCCTGATCGGTCGCGCCATGGTGCAGGCATGCGCGCGCGCGGGCTTCGTTGCGGGCCCATGGACGGCTCGCGTCTCGCCGTTCGGCCCTCTGGTCGAACGGCTGGGCCTGGTTCGTCCCGTGCACTTCCTCATCACGGTGGGGGACCGCACCTGTCTCGCGGACTCCAGCATCGACCCTGGCGCAGACCTTCAACTCGACCTGGAGATGGGCTCGGTCACCGGCAGCGGACGTACGTGGGATCTCTCGGCGCAGCCGCTGCTCAGCAAGCTGCTCGATTCTCTGGTCGATGCAGGTGACAACGGGCTGCCTGCTGAACTCTTGTACCGACAGGTGTGGGGACAAGAATACCACGCCCTGCGGCACCGAAATACGCTGTACGGCGCGATCAACCGCCTTCGCCGAGGCCTCGCCAGTCTCGTGGCGGGCCGCCAGGTCATCGTCCAGACCGACGGCAATTACCGACTCAGCGGGGCAACCGTTGCTGTCGTGCGAGCAGCCCGCGCGGCGGCCGCTCAGCATGAGCGCGTAGCACGGCGGGCAGCCCTGGCTGGTAGTCCGCTTCCCGACCCGCACACCTACGCCGAAAGGTTCGGCATCAGCGTTGCGCTCGCCCGCTGGGACCTGGCGCTGCTCCAGGAGCAGGACACCGACGTCGAAGTCGTTTCCAGGCGCAGCTGGCCCGAGACGCACTGAGGCCTTCACCTACGTAAAGCGGCGGGTGAGAATTGCCTCTTGCCGACATCTACTGAGCGAAGACCAGGTTGTTGTGAGCGTACTGGGCGCTGCGCATGGACGAGTCCATGAAGTCGGGCTTGAAGAACCAGCCCTGACGCAGGCCGGCGCCCACCAGCACCACGTTGGAGGCCACGTTGACCCACAGGCCCACGCCCGCGCCCATGTTGGCTCCGGTCAGGTAGCTGACCGTGTCGATGAGCGTGTCGTGCAGGATGCCGTACATGTGGAAGCTCGAGTCCACCGACAGCGCGCTCATCGCCAGCCCGTTCTCTCCGGCCAGGCCCGCCTGGCCCTCGATGCCCACCGCCTGCACCTTGCTGGCGTTGTGCTCGAAGATCGTCTTGACGTTCTCGAAGAAGCCCTTGTTGTGGTCGAGCTTGGTCGGGTCGAACTTCGGCGGGATCGTGGCGTCGGCCTTGCCCGCGTCCGCCGCGGTCGCTGTTCCCGGGGTATTGGCCTTCTGCGCGGCGGCATCTTGGGCGTTGGACCAGTTCTGGTACAGCCCGTATGCCGCATACGCCCAGCCGATCGTCTGCTTGAGCTTGGGGTCCAGCGGACTGAGCGGTGAGGTCGCGGCCGCCACGATCCCGCCCACCCAGCCGCCGGTGATCGCTCCGTCGATCACCGAGCCGATCGTCATCAGCGTCTCGTTGTGCGTGATATAGCCCACGGTCGTGATGGCAAACGCCACCCAGGCCAAGGTGCTGACCACGATCCCGGCCGTGGTGGATGCCACGCACGCCACCACCAGCGCGGCGACCACCGGCGCATGGCCCGTGGGGTCGATGTTGCTGATCGGGTTGTTGAAGGCGAAGGCGTAGCGGTTGAGCGCCTGCGGGTTGTGCTGCTCGGGCACCATCGTGTCGGCCGACAGGAACCGGTGCGTGCTCGCGTCGTAGTAGCGGGCATTCATGTACACCAGGCCGCTGTCGGCATCCTGGTGGTGGCCGCCGAAGCCCAGCTCGTTCGATACCGTCTCGCTCTGCGCGACCTTCGTGCCCCACGCATCGTAGTCGTAGCCGTTGAGCTTCAGGCCCGAGGCGTTGGTCATCAGCCGCACCGAGCCCAGGTGGTCGGCGTGATACCAGCTCTTGATGCCGGCCGACTGCTTGGCGACCAGCACCTCTCCCGCGTAGTAGTACTTCTCGAGCGTGCCGCCGACCGTGTCCGCCAGCTTGCCGAAGTACAAGGTCGTGGTGCCGTTGGCCGTCTTGCTGATGCGCTGGCCGCCGGCGTCGTACTGGTAGCTGGTCAGGCTCGTGCCGCTGGCCACCGAGCTCAGACGGTTGTCGTAGTCCCAGCTGAGCGTGCGGCCACCGCCCGAGGTCGTGTTGCCGTTGGCGTCGTAGCTGTAGGTGTTGGCACCGATCGCCGTGGCCGCGTGCGCGTGCGCCGGGTCGTTGTAGGCATAGGCCCCGCCCGCCGCGCTCACGATGTTGCCCGACGCATCGTAGGCGATCGACTCGCTCTGCGCGCCGCCCACGGCCGTCAGGCGGCTCAGCCCGTCATAGGCGTACGTCAGATTCATCAGCGGGTCGGTGCTCGAGCTGGTCGAGCTCACGCGCGCCGCGGCGTCATACGCATAGCTGGCCTGATACAGAGTCGTGGCGCCAGCCGTCACCTGCGCGCTATTGAGCCACCGGCGATTCGCGTCGTAGCCGTAGCTGGTCGTGGTGCCGTTGGCGAACTGCATCGAGGTGATCGAGCCCGCCGCGTCGTAGGCAATGCTATTCACGTAGCCCGGCACCGACGACAGACGACCCGAGTCGTCGTAGGTGTTGCTCACCACCTCGCCGTCCGGGTAGGTGACCGAGGACAGACGGCCCACCGCGTCGTAGCTGCGTCCGATCGTCTCGCAGGTGCCCTGCATGCAACGGGTCTCGCTGCTCACCTGGCCATCAGCCCCGTAGCTGAAGGACTGCGTGTAATTCATGTCGGCCACGCTCGTGAGCCGCCCCGAGCTCGCGCCGTGCCCCGCCTCGTCGTAGCTCCAGGTCACCTCCGAGCCGTCCGGGTAGAGCTTGGCCGTGCGCCTGCCCGCCGCGTCGTACTGGAAGCCGATCGTGCGCTGGGCCGCGTCGGTCACGCTCGTCAGCAGCCCCGCCGCGCTGTAGCCGTAGCGGCTCGTGCCCATGTCCGGGTCCGAGACCGCCGTGCGCCGCGAGAGCGAATCAAACGTGTAGGTGCTGACACTGCCCTTGGCGTCGATGACCCGGGTCAGGTTGCCCAGCACGTCGTACTGCTTGGTCGTGTAGTAGTAGTCCGAGCCGTTCTTCTCGCGAATCTGCGTGACGTTGCCCAGCCCGTCCTTCCAGAACACGTGCTCGTTGCCCAGCTCGTCGAGCTGCGTCTCGGTGCCATTGCCGTACAGGTGCTGGGCCTGCGTGCCGTCCGGGTGGGTGATCGTGCGAAGCCGCCCGGCGCCGTCATAGGCACGTACCTCGTAGCGGGCAGTGTCGCCCGGGCCGTACCACAGCGACTCCTTCCACACGCGCTGGGAGCTGTCGCTGTAGAGCAGGTCCTTGGTCAGCCCGCCCTTCTTGACGATGCGCCAGGTGCGCCCCAGCCCGTCCTGGTATTCATCGGTCCACAGGCCGTCGGTCGAGCCGTCGGCCACGGTCCTGCGCACGTGCGCCTGCGTGGCATCGCCCCAGCTTACGTACGAGAAGCTGACCGTGGTGCCGCTGGGCGACACGATCTGGGTGGCGCGGCCGATCGGATCATGGCTGATGCTGGTGGTGCCGTTGGCATCGGCCTCCGAGCTCTTGACGCCCAACACCATGTCCCAGCCGTACGAGGTGCACTGATTCAGCGCGTTGCAGCGCTGGGTCTCGAAGACATGATACGTCGGGTCGAAAGCGTGGGTGGTCGTGTGGCCGTCCTCGTCGGTCTCCGAGGTGCGGTTGCCCCAGGCATCGTGGGTGAACGTGGCTGTCGCATAGCCGCCGGTCTGGCTGATCCAGCGGTCCTTGGCCGTGAGCAACCCTTGAGTCGGCGGCGTCGTGTAGCTGGCCGCGCCGTCGTAGCGGAACAGGGTCTGCCTGGCGAGCGGGCCCGAGGTGCCAATGCCGGCATAGACGTTTTCGTAGGCGGGCAGCAGGACCAGGTAGCTACTGGTATTGGCCTGGAAGCCGCGGATGGTGGTGCGCTCGTCGCCGGCTACGTCATAGTCGCCGTACTCGTAGACGGCGACGGGGTTGGCGTAGGTATCGTAGCCGAGCTGGGTGAGGCTGCGGCGGCACGAGGAGGTCTGGTTGCACTCGAAGTCCCAGCGGCTGGTCAGAAGCGAGGTAAAGGGAGCGGTGGCATTCTCGCTGTAGCCGTAGGACGAGTAGCTGTAGATGTTGCCGGCCGCGTCGCGGAAGTAGGTGGCATCGGGCTTGGAGATGCAGCCCACGCCCTGGTGGTAGTAGGTCTCGGTGTAGTCGCCGGCCGCGTCGATGACCGCGGTGACCTTGCGGAAGCCCAGGAACCTGCGCTCGGAGTCGGACCACAGGCCGCCCTGGTAGCTGTAGTTGGTGGTGGAGGAAGCGCCGCGGCCGTCGGTGGTGGTGGTCGACGAGGCGGTTTGCAGGATCATGCCCGCGGGCAGGTAGGTGTTGGACCAGGCCGACGAGGGCGTGTAGGCGATGGTCGTGGTGCTGCCCAGGCCGTTGGAGATGGTTTCCAGGCGGTTCGCGGTGCCGCCTGCCAACGACACCCAGTGGTTCGTGTTCGGCTGTGGTTCGCCGCCGACGAACGCCATGTCGGTCTTCCCATCGCCGTTGAAGTCCTCAAAGAAGTAGCGCGGCAGGTCTTGACCATTTCCGCCGCCCGTTTGCCACACGCTGAACGAGGCGAAGTTCGTGCCTGTCGAGAGCGCCACGGAGTGGTTCGTGTTCGGCTGTGGTTCTCCGCCAATGAAGAAGACATCGGTCTTGCCGTCTCCATTCACGTCGATGAATCGGTAGCGACCAAGGTCGGCACCATTCCCTCCGTAGCCCCACCAGGCGAACGGGCTGTACGAGGACCCGGTGGAAAGAGACACGAACAGATTGGTATCCCCGCCGACGAACGCCATGTCGGTCTTGCCATCGCCATTGAAGTCCCCAAAGAAGTAGCGAGGAAGGTCCTGGCCATTCCCTCCGCCCGAAAGCCACGGGCTGAAAGAGCTGAAGCCCGTTCCGGTCGAGAGGGCCACCGAGTAGGTCGTGTTCGGTTGCGGCTCGCCGCCGATGAAGAAGACATCGGTCTTGCCGTCCCCGTTCACATCGATGAACCGGTAGCGGCCGAGGTCGGCGCCATTGCCGCCGTAGCCCCACCAGGCGAACGGAGCAAACGACGAGCCGGTGGACAGCGAGACGAACAGGTTCGTATCTCCACCGACGAATGCCATGTCGGTCTTGCCGTCACCGTTGAAGTCGGCGAAGAAGTAGCGGGGAAGGTCTTGCCCATTGCCGCCGCCGGTGAGCCACGGCCTGAACGAGGTGAATCCCGTTCCGGTCGACAGCGCCACCGAGTAGTTGGTGCTGGGCGTCGGTTCCCCGCCGATGAAGAGGACATCGGTCTTGCCGTCCCCATTCACGTCGATGAAGCGATAGCGGCCGAGATCGGCTCCATTGCCGCCATAGCCCCACCAAGCGAACGGCGCGAACGAAGCGCCTGTCGACAGCGCCACGAACAGGTTCGTGTCTCCGCCCACAAACGCCATGTCGGTCTTGCCATCGCCGTTGAAGTCCTTGAAGAAGTAGCGAGGAAGGTCTTGTCCGTTTCCACCACCGGCCAGCCACGCAGTAGACGCGCCGAGACGCGTCGCCTCTGCGCCGTAGCCGTTCTGCATGGCAGGCAGCGCCGTCCCGGCGGTCACCGTTCCGCTCGAGTCGAGCGTGGCGTCCTTGCCGAACTGCTGCACGCCCGACAGCAGTGACCGGGAGGTGCCCGCACTCGTCGTGTACACGAGCTTGTACGCTCGTACTCGGCTTCCGCTCGTCCCCACGTCGATCGTCTTGACCCGGTAGTTCGTTCGGCCCAACGCCGCGCCGTTGGCGAACGTGATCGGATCGGGACGCGCCTCGCGATACAAGGTGACGACGGTGCCGTTGTAGCTGACCGTCTTGGGATAGCAGTCCGCTCCCGGGTCGCACCACCAGCCGTAGCTGACCGCGTTGCCCTTGGCGTCCGCGACGCTGGAGACGCCCCAACGGAACGTGCCACGGCCAACAACGTACACCGGCGAGTACGTCGTCTTCGTGCCGTCCTTGGCCGTGACCGTCCAGGTGTTGGCCGCCGCGTCGAAGGCGATGCGCTGGTAGTTCTCTATCTCGGTCGAGTGCGTTCCGCCCGTCAAGCAGCTGGGGCTGGTGGAGCCGGCGGTGCACGGCACCATTGCCTGCCCGTCGATCAGGAAGATGTCGCTGGCGTTGTAGGCGGGCGCTCCCTTGCCTGGCGACGCCCGCTCAATCGTGGAGAAGCCCGACAGGCTCCAGCCCACGCCGGCAAGCCCGTTGCCCGAGGTCGACGAGTAGACGAGCGACAGGTTCGGTTCGATGCCATGAAACTCCGGCACCGCAATCGGCACCGAGGTGCCAAACGACCCGTAGAACGGGTCGACCTTGGAAGCGTCCGTGGAGTCGGCCGCCGCCGGCCGGACGCCCGTCGCGATCGCAGCCACGCACAACAACAAGAGGGCCAGTCGTTTCATGAGGCCTCCGTCGACACAGGTCACCATGGTGACGCAGAATACGCGGAGGCTTCCACAAGGGAAGTTACCTTCGTCATGCGATCTTCGGACGGCCGCGGCTGCGGGGTGCGGACCCCGGAAGGAGGGCTCGATGACGTCCGGCGGCGTGTCTCCCGGGGGTGCGCGAACCCGAGATCGGCTCGAGCGGTCGGGGCACCAGGGCCGCGGGGGGTCCTGTTGCTGACCAAGCGTCCGTCCGCCGCTACTTCAGATCCACCGGCACCGGGCGCCAATCGTTCGGGTGCAGCAGCTCGGGGTTGATGTGCCCGATGGGCGATCCCTCCGCCGTGCACTCCGTGAATGCAAAGCGGCTCGTGCCGAAGGCAAAGGCGTCGCCCTGCACCGGCAGGGCAATGCCCAGCATCGTGTGCTTGTGCGCCTGCGACGACACCAGGATGCTTTCGATGCCCAGCTCGTGCAGCAGCATCTGCCCGAGGAAGGCCTTGGAATCGCAGTCGCCATACTTGTCGGAGACCACCAGGGCCGGCGGCAGGATCCCGAAGGGCTCGGAGGCGGGCACCTGGTAGCGGATATGCTGCACGAAGCTCACCACCAGGTCGGCGGCTTGCAGCGCGTCGAGCTTCGAGTCGCGCACGCGTGCCTCGAAGCGGGCGGCCAGCGCGCGGATGTCGTCGCGGTTGCTCCGGCCCAGCTCCGCGAACACACAGCGCATGTCGCCCTGGCAAGCGACGGGCGGCGACCAGGTGAATGTGTCGTCGTCGATCGATCGATAGCCCACCTTGCGCGCGAACGCGACGTGCGCGTCTTGCACGGTGCGGCTCTGTTGGGGCGAGAGCGCGAATCCGACCTTGTAGCGGTTCGGGTCCAGGTCCCGCGCTATCCAAGTGTGGATAGCTGCTCCGGCCGTGGGCGTGCCGGGAGGATAGGGCGCGATGCCGAGGTCGACCTCGGGACCGCGGGGTGTCGCGGGAATATCGGGCGCGCAGGCCCCCGGGTCGCATGCGGATGAGCTGCAGCTGTCGCCGCCAGGACAGCAGCACGCCGTCAGGTACAGCGACGCCAGCCCCAGAAGCAGGGACGCCAGCGGCTGGATGAGCGGGCGGGAGCCTGGCATGCGGGGGACGTCACGACGGGGCGGTGAGCTGGTCGCGCGCGAGCACGGGAAGCGGCAGCAGGCCGTCGAGGGCTGTCTGCAGTCCCGGGGCAGTCATCATCGCCATGACAATCATGACGGCGCCCAGCACCAAGGCAGGGGAGAGATTGCCGCGCTTGATCTCGGCCAGCTCGTCGACGCCCGTGGTGAGATAGCTGTAGACGAGTGCGCCCGCAGCGATGACGGCAGCGCCAACGGCCAGGGAGAAGGTCACGTGCACCAGGGCGTACATGCCGAAGTGGGTGAGCATCGGCCCGGAGAAGGCGCGTCCGTGGTACATCAGGTCCATCGCGGAGAAGCTGGCCTCGACGGCGTGCTGAACGAGCATGCCCAGGGCCAGCAGGCTCGAGGCGTACAGGACACCGTGGGCCACGTTGCCCTTCTTCTGCTCTTCGTCGGACACGCCGGAGCGCAGCAGGCGGTGCAGCACACGCGACGACAGGAAGATGCCGAGGGCGCCGACGACGATGCCGAACGCCAGCTTGGCAAGGCCGGTGAAGAACAGGGGAATGCTCATGTGGGAATCCTGCGAGGCTCAGAACGAGCTCACGATCCAGCGCTGGACCAGGTCCGTGCTGAAGGTCAGCGACACGAACAGCTGCGTCGTGACGCCCTTGCGGGTCGCCGGCTGCTGGGGCACGCCCGCCTCATCGGTGTAGGCAGGCCTTCCTAGCTGCGGGTCCAACAGGAAGTCGGTCTGGTAGGCCCGAGCCCCCACGGACAGGTCCACGAACTGGATCGGGTCGATCTGCCCCCCGACGTAGATGGAATGGAACGGCTGGCTCATCGACAGGCCGATCATCGGTCGAGGCAGTAGCTGCTGCCAACGAAAGATGGTGTCGTCGAGATGGCGAGAGCCCCAGATGTACATGCTCAGCGCGACCACGCCGTCGGCGTTCAGGTCGTCGCGCTTGCGCGAGACGTTCGGCACGCGCCCGTCGATTCGCTGGGACAGGCCGTACTCCTCCACGTTCTTGAGGGTGATGGACGGCCCGAAGCCCACGTCGAACAGGATGGGCGACAAGGTGCGGTACGCCTCGGCGGAGAACACGCTGGAGTCGGCCCCCGGGGCGACGCGACCGTCTTCGAGCCGGGTGCGGCGTACGCGGACGGTCACGCGCTGGCCGGGCGCATAGGTGCGGGTGACCGCCGCGGGCGTGGAGGCGAGGCGCACGCGGGCCAGCTCCAGATCCTGTTGAAGGCGCTGGAGCAGTGTGAAGACGGCTGTGACGTAGCGCTCGAGCTCGGCAGCGGAGTCGAGCAGACGGCGGCGTGCGGCGGGCTGGGCGTCGAGCGGCTTGGCGGCTACGAGGGAGTCGGCGCGGCGACGGACAGAGGCCAGCGTGTCGATGGAGGAGACGAGAACGCGGGTCCAGGCGCCATTGGCGGCTAGGCGCGTCTTGAGGAGAGCATCCACCTCGGCGACACGGCGCTGCTGGACGGCGAGCATCTTGGCCGGCGGGTCGGTCCACAAGCACGTATCCCATACGTCGTCCAGAGCGCCCTTGTCGGACGCCTCCATGCTAAGCGTTCCCAGGTCCTGCAAGCGCGCATCGACCGCGGCCTGGGCGGCGTCGACATCGCTGAAGACCAGGGTGCCCGGGCCGGAGGACATGGCGCCCTCGAAGCGTGGAGTCGGGAGCTTGGCGGCGGGCGCGGGCACGTCGTCGTCGAGCGTATAGGCGAAGCACAAGGGGTTGGTGTCCTCGAAGCGGATGACCAGATCCAACGCACCGGCGACGAACCGATCTCCGGAGACCTCGATGCGAGGCTGCAAGCCGTCGCGGAACACGACGGTGCGCCTCTCGTTCGACTGGGCCGCGGCCGATGCGGCGAGGGTGATCGAAGCGATGGCGAGCAGGGATCCGACCAACCGGGATTTCATGGGGCCCTCCGAAGGCGTGGCGATTGTACGCCATCGGTGTCCCGGCTCGCCAGCACCATCGCGGTCAGCGCGCTGCGACGAGCAAGAGCAGCGGAACTGCTCGTCAGTTGTAGTCCGCGGAGTTGTCCCTCACATAGTAACCGGTGGACTGGTTCGGCGGATGGATCGCCTGGATGTCGCAGACTGTCGAGCCGCTCGACACGTTGGTCTTGACGTCCGCCACGCGCCAGGTGCTGCCCTGGCAGCCGTAGCCGCCGCCGTCCGTGAAGCCCGTGACCACGTCGGGCGCTTGGCCGTAGGTCGCGACGCGGTGGCCGTCGCAGTAGATGTTGACCATCGGATGCGGCTCGCCCACGCCGTTGTAGTAGTGGACCATCACACGGAACATCTGGCCGGTCAGGGGCGCGTCGACATTGATGTTCTCGGGAATACCCACCTTGTCGATGTTGTCGATGTCCAGCCGCGGATTGGCGCAGTAACCCATGCTCGCCCACTGCGCGCCTTCCGGGCCCCCCTGGCATTCGGCCACCGGGCCGTTGGCATAGTTCCACGATTGCATCGCCCAATTGCTCGCCTTGCAATTCATGTAGTAGCAATCGTAGGTGTCGTTGCACCAGTTCGATTGGAAGTCGCTGCGGAGCAGGTGCAGGTCGATGTCCCGCTGCCCCGTTCCTTCCCAGCACAGCTCCACGCGCATCCCCGGACCCGCCACGTGGACGATGAACGTGCACGTCAGGTCGCCCGTCGGCGTGGTCACGGTCATCGTCACGGTGTAGTCACCTGAGAGCGTGAAGTTGACCACCGGCTTTGCCGTGGTGGTCCCTGTCACGGTGTAGCTGGCGCCCAGCAGGGCGTCGCAGGGCCCGCCATCGATCTTCCAGCTCCACGCGGTCGCCGGCCCAGAATACCACTGCGTGCCGTCGAGCGTGTAGGGCACGAAGGGGTGGCCCTCCGGCACGTCCGCCGAGTTCGGGCACATGATCGGCGGCTGGCAGCACAGGCCGTCGTCCGCGCAACCATTGCAGTCGTTGTCGAGCCCGTCGCACACCTCCTCGGCCGGCCAGATGCCGCCGACGCACTTGCCCCACAGGCCGAACTCGCCGGAACCCTCGCAGGTCTGCGTGCCCGCGACACAGGCGCCCACGCCGGCGTGGCCGGGCGGCCCGAGGAAGCACGCCTGCACCGCGCCCGGCGTGCACGTGCAGCCGTCGTCGGCCTGCCCGTTGCAGTCGTCGTCCAGGCCGTTGCCGCACGTCTCGTGGGCGGCGCAACCGTCGGGAATCGGCGACGCGCACGGCTGGCTCATCTGCGGCGGGCAGTCCCCCTGCTCGTCCGTCGCGTCGTGCTGGTAGACGTTGCCCTGGTCCGTGGTGGCGTCCACCACGTCGCTCGACGACGCCTCCGGGACGAGCACGATGTCCGACGATGCATCGAGTCCGGCGCCGCCGGAGCTTCCGGTCTGGAAAGTAGAGCCGGTGTTATTGGCCGAGCAGGACAACAAGGTCACGGCCGCGCCGCAGAGCAGGGCCATCGGACGAAGATACTGCATCTCTTGAGCTCCTCGAAGGTCGGGCCACGATACGCTCAGTCGATGCCGAGGCGCAAGCCGAAGCGGCCCGTCGCAGGAACGGATTACCGTTCAGTCCCGTCGGGAAGCGGCATGTCTCCGGTCGCGCGCGGTGCCGGACGGGAGTCGTGACGGGTGCACCCTTTCCGGCAGGTCGTGCTCGAACTGGATATCGCATCCCCACAGGCGGGGAGTGGCGGACGGAGGAATCATGCTGAACACGAATCTGAAGCACATCCTGAGCGACGACGAGTTCCACGAGCTGCTGGCGAAGAACGACAACGTGATGGTGTGCTGCGGCCGGATGGGTCCGATGTGCCTTCCGGTGTACGACGTGATGGAGAAGCTCGAGCCGAAGTACACGCACGTGCAGTTCCGGGACATGGAGTTCGACGCGCCGGTGAGCCATCTGATCAAGAACCTGCCGGAGTGCCGGTCGTTCACGGGGCTGCCGTTCACGGTGTACTTCAAGAAGGGCAAGGTGGTGGCGGCCACCTCGAGCATCCAGAACAAGAAGCAGGTCACCGAGATTCTCGATCGGGAGTTCTCGGCGCCCGAGCAGCTGCGCGAGGCGGTCTGAGGCCATCGCACGATCGCAGGTGTTGCCATGACGAAGCGCTATGACGCCATCGTGCTCGGGGGAGGCCCGGCGGGCTTGACGGCAGGGATCTACCTGGCCCGTGCACGGCTCAGGACGCTCATCATCGACAGGGGCGCGGTGGGCGGCCAGATGATCATGTCGTATTCGGTCGCCAACTATCCGGGCGTACTCGAGACCTCGGGGCACGAAATCGCCCGGACCATGAGGCAACAAGCCCAGCAGTTCGGCTGTGACATCATCTCCAACGCGGAAGTCACGAGCTTCGAGCTGGGCGGCGCCGACAAGCGGGTCGAGGTGGAAGACGAGGGCGTGTTCACAGCCGGCGCGGTGATTCTGGCGACAGGCGGAATCCCGCGCACCCTGGGGATTCCTTCGGAGCAGGCGTTCAAGGGGCGAGGGATCTCGTACTGCGCCACCTGCGACGGCGACTTCTTCACGGGCAAGCACATTGTCGCCATCGGCGGCGGCAACTCGGCGCTCGAGGAGGCCGTGGCGCTTACGCGCTATGCCGAATCGGTAACCGTGGTCCACGAGTTCGACCACTTCCAGGCCCACCCCTACGCCGTGGAGGAAGCGAAGAGGAATCCCAAGATTCGCTTCCTGATGGAGCAGGATATCAAGGAGTTCGTGGGCGGGGAGTCGCTTGAAAAGGTGGTGGTGGCGCACAAGCGCACCGGCGCGATCACCCAGATCCCCGCGTCCGGGTGCTTCATCTTCATCGGCTACGTGCCGAACACGGAGGAGCTGCGCGGCAAGGTGGACTTGAACGCCCGCGGGGAGATCGTCACGGACGAGGACCTGCGGACCAGCGTACCAGGGGTCTTTGCGGCCGGCGATTCCCGCGCAAAGCGATACCGGCAGATCACGACCGCGGTGGCCGACGGAACGGTGGCCGCGCTCAGCGCGACCGAGTACCTGCGCGAGCTCGCGAGCGAGACGACGGCGAGGGCGACGCGCGGGCCGGAGCTCTCGCACGCGGCGACGGCGCACGAACCGGCGTGACTGCGCGGTGGATGGGGCGACGGCCGGTTTCGTGCCTCGGACGGCTTCAGAAGACAGGCGCCGGCAGAGGCCGCTTGTCCTATCATGCCGGTCGTATCCTCACGACGTAGCGCGCGTCCAACTCCGCACAGCGTCGCCCCACTAGCCTGCAGGAGCGCATCCATGTCACCGAATCCGTTCGAGCCTCTGGTCGTAGGCCGTGCCCGCGTGCCCAACCGGTTCTTTCTCGCTCCGGTCAAGACAGCCTTGGGAGGGCCGGACGGCAAGGTCTTGGCCCGTCATGTGGCGTACTACCGCCGTCGCGCGCGTGGGGGCACCGGCACGTTGATCAGCGAGCCGCTGTTCGTGGACCCGGCGGGCAAGGAGCATCCCAAGCAGCTCGGCATCGACGGTGATGACAAGCTGCCCGGTCTGCGCACGATGGTGGAGGCGATACACGCGCAGGGCGCGCACGCGGTCGCCCACATCAACCACGCGGGGCGTGCGGCGAACCCGAAGGCCAGCGGTGTGCTGCCGGAGGCACCGAGCGCCGTGGCCTGTCCGGCGACCGGGGTCACGTCGCGGGAGCTGACGGTCGAGAGGATACGGGAGCTCGAGGCGCGGTTCGCGCAGGCGGCGGCGCGGGCCGTACAAGCTGGATTCGATGGCGTGGAGGTCCAGCTGGGTCTGGGGTACCTGGCCGCGCAGTTCATGTCGGCCAGGACCAATCAGCGACAGGACGACTACGCCGCAACCGAACAAGGCAGGTGGCGTTTCGCCGAGCAGGTGATTCGTGGTGTTCGCGCCGCACTGGGCGCGGAGCGCTATCTCATCGTGCGCTTGTCCGCCGAAGAGCGGGTGGAAGGCGGGCTGGGCCTGCAGGACGCGATCGAGCTTGCTCGGCGCGCGCGCAGCTGGGGTGTGGACGCGGTCCACGTGGTGACCGGCTCGGCGTGCGACTCGCCGCCCTGGTACTACCAACACATGAGTCTGGTGGAGGGCGTGAACGAGAAGCTGGCCGCGCGTATCCGGCAGGAGGTCGGGGCGCCGGTGATCGTGGCCGGGCGTCTGGGTGATCCGGACCGGATTCGGGCCCTCATCGGCGGCGAGCTGGTCGACGCCGTGGCGCTCGGCCGCCCGCTGCTGGCAGATCCCGACCTTCCCGCCAAGATGCGCGAGGGCAGGGAAGAGTCGATCCAACGCTGCGGCGGCTGCCTGCAGGGCTGTCTTGCCAGGGTCAAGGCGGGGGGGCCCATCGGCTGCATCGTCAACCCAGCCATCGGCTTCGAGGACGAAAGCTCCGGCGAGGTCCGCCCCCGCAAGCACGTCGTCATCGTCGGAGGAGGGCCAGCCGGATTGCAGGCGGCGATCACCGCGAGCGACAACGGCCATCGGGTGACTTTGTTCGAGAAACGGGAGCTGGGCGGCCAGTTCGCGTTGAGCTATCTGTCCCCGGGCAAGGAGGCGATGCGCCGCGTGTTCGATGCGCTGCTGGCGCGATCGAGGCAGACCGCCACTGAGTTCAAGATCGGTGTCGAGGCCACCGAGGACGACATCGTTGGGCTGCAGCCCGACGCGGTGCTGATCGCGAGCGGCTCGGAGCCTGTGCGCCTGCCGATTCCCGGACTGCAGGAGGCGTGGTCGGGGGCCGACGTGCTCACCGGCAAGGCAAGAATCGGAAAGCGCGCGCTGGTCATCGGCGGTGGGATGGTCGGGATCGAGGTGGCTGACTACCTCGGCGTCCGCGGTGTCGAGACGGTCGTGGTGGAGGCGTTGGACGACGTCGCGCGCGATATGGAAGCGGTCACCCGGAAGCTCACGTTCAAGCGGTTGACGTCGCTGCCCGTGACGGTGCTCAAGAGCACCAAGGTGACGGAGGTGCGGGACGGCGAGGTGATCGTGCAAGCAGCCGATACGGGGTCGAGGAGCCTGGGCAAGTTCGACTCCGTGATTGTGGCGGTGGGCAACCGTGCGGTGGATCGGCTCTCGAAGGTACTCGAGAGTCGCGGGCTGGCGGTGCGGGTCATCGGCGACGCCGCGCGTCCGGCGCAAGTGTGGGACGCCACGCGCGCGGGCTACGATGCCGCCGTCGCGCTCTGACGTTTTCGGTGCGACGGCCGATCGAGGGAGCCGCCGCGAAGCGGCTCGGGCGGCACGCTACAGCTGTTCGAGCGCGGACTCGATGCGCCGGGCGTGTGCCTCCTCGGCCAGGGCGATATCGGCGACCAGTGCGGCCTGGGCGCCGTCCACACAGCGGCCCATCGACCGATAGACCAGAGCCGATCGCCTCTCGGCCGAAGCGCTGAGCCGCATGGCCACCGGCAGCGACAGCGTCTCGGCGTCGAGTTGCCCTGCCGTCGCCTCGAATCGTTGCGTCGGCAGATTCGGCTTGATGGCGAGCGCAACACCGGTCAGCTCGACGACCCGTCGTTCGGTCTCGCCGGCGACCACCTGCTGCACGCTGGCCATGCCATCGAGGAACCGTTGCACGGCCGCGTCGCGCACCTGCGCCGCGAGCCGACGGTACGAGCGGGCGGCGCTGCGCTCGCCTTCGACGATATTCCTGCCGATCTGAGGCAGAGGGAGGCGCGATCGCTGGGAGGCGATCCGGTTGACGAGCACCCGCTCGATCATACGCTCTCGATCGCCGGCGGCGGTTGCGAGGCTGTGAAGGAACTCCGCAGCAGCGCCGTTGAACTGTCCAGCCTGTCCGGCGTAGTGGACGCTCGCCTTTCGGGCGCACGTCAGGGTGATTTCCAGCGCTTCGTCGAGAGTCAGGCCATTGGCGGCCGACCATTCGGGCAGGGTTTCGATGGCCTCCGCGTCGTCTCGCGCGAAGTCGGGCAGGTCTCCGCGCACGACATCCTTGGCAGCCGAGGCGATCTCGCTGCCGTGAACGTGCTGCACCCGTGCCATGTCTTGCAGGAACCGCCGTGCCCTCGCGTCGTCGGTCCTGGCCGCGAGCTCGTCGTGGAACCTCGCCGCGGCAAGCGCTGCCTCGATCGCGTCCCGGACCGCTTGCCCCAACGTCGGCGTCCTCATTGCCCGTCCTTCTCGGTGAGAGACTCTATAGCGATCGACGACGCGCGTCGTCAACGCGGAGGCCCGGCAGGGGCGTCGAGCCCGCCCGGACACGGCATCCAAGGCTGCTGCCCGGGCGCTGGCTCGGGCTGGTCTGTGGGGCAATCGGCGCTTTCTGCCTTTGCCTTTTCGCATCCTCGCACGTGGGCTAGACTCCCCGCCGGATCATGCCCCTGAGCCCTTCCCAACGTTCGCAGCCGTCCGTGGTCGGCATGCTGGGCGCTCTCGCCCTGTCGGTCGTGCGCCCGGGCGCCCCGACCTTGGCCCTGCGCGCCCTTCGCTGGCAGCGCGATCTGCAGCGTCTGGGGGTGAAGGTGTCGTTCTGCGCCATCCACGACATCGGCATGCTGTTCGCCGTGCCCGCCGACCAGCTGGCGATCGGGCCGCGTGCGGACGTGTCGAGGTTGGTCGGGCGGTTGCCTGGAGGCCCCGAGGCGTGCCGCGGCTACGAACAGCTCGTTCGGGAGCTGGCCCAATGCGAGGCGGCGCGTCGAGCAGCGGCGTTGCGCCTGTCCGACGACATGATCGCGGTGCTTCTCGCCAAGCTGCTGGCCGTGGCCTCGCGCAGGATCGGCGCCCGCGCGGCGTATCCGACGGATCTGGTGTCCGACGCAGCGCTGTTCGACGGTATCGACGGCGAGCTCGAGGGGCTGTTTCCGCGGGTCGATCGGACGTTCGAGCTGCAGACGGTCACACTTTTGCAGCAGTCGCGGCTGTACATCCTGACGGTGGCGGACGCGCTGGATCTGGACACCCTTCAGCTGCTGGGGGTGCTGGGAGCCGAATCCGGCGCCGGCGCGGCGCTCCAGGTGGACCTGATCTCGGCGCTCAACTCGCCGGCCGCGCATGACGTTGTGAACTTCTCGCTGGAGATCCTGCCGAGCGTGCTGGAGACCAAGACGCGTCCGGGGGCATCGACGCGGGCCGGGTTCGGCTGCGGAGGTCTGGGCAACAAGGGGAGCATCGACAACCTCGTGCTCACCGAGTTGGCCTGGGATGCCGAGGACTTCACGCGCCGATTCCTCGACAACGAGGTATTGTATTATACGAAAGAGACCGAGCGCGAACCCAAGGGGCGCCGCCATGTGCTGCTCATCGACGCATCGGCGTCGATGCGCGGCGAGCGCCAGGTGTTCGCGCGAGGCGTGGCCCTGGCCACCTCCAAGAAGCTCGTGCTCGAGGGCGAGAGCGTGTCGATTCGCTTCTTCGACTCTCGCCTGTACGAGGCCCACCACGCCCGGGGCGCCCACTTGCCGACGCCCTACGTGTTGTCCTTCACCGGGGAGCGGGGGCGCAATCCGCGCCGTGTGTTCTCCGAGCTGGTCACGGCATTGGACATCGAGTCGGCCCGCGACCACCGGCAGATCGTGATCCATGTCTTCACCCACGCGGCGCTGTACGTTCCCCGGGAGCTCGTCGCCGCCGTCAAGCGCACCGCCCACATCGGCGCGGTCTTCATCCTGCCGTCCGGGGGCGAGCTGAATCTCGACTACCTCGATCTGCTCGACAGCCACTGGGTCGTCGATCACGCCACGCTCGCCGAGCACGGCGCCCGGGCCGACCGCGCGCGGGACATCCTCGGCCAGATCGGGGGCAATGGAGCCACGGAGCCCGCTGGCAGCACGTCGCGAACGTCGGTATCGCCGCAGCCCGCGGCAGGGCAGGGGGCTCGATGAGCGCCGTGGACTTGAGGGAGGCACGGGCGCGGGCCCAACAGGCGATCGCGGCGGGGCGCGCACCGGAGGCCGTCGCGGTGCTGGCCGAGCCCTTGCGCCAGACCTACGCGCTGGAAGAGGAGTACAGCCCCGCGGTGAGCGTGCTGATGCAGGCGCTGGAGCTGGCGCGGCAGCCGCGGGGCGCGCTGAGCTGCGCGTGGTATCTGGGGGACGCGCAAGCGGTGGGCAGGCTGGCTCCCCAGGTGGCTCCGCAGGACCGCGCGCGGTCCTATGTCGCAGTGGCGATGAAGCTCAAGGCGGGCGAGCCGCGGTCGGTGGATCTGTATTCCCGTGCCGCTGCGGAGTACGAGGCCGCCGGCATGATGGCCCACGCCGCAGCCCACCGGGAGAAAGCAGGGCAGTACGAAGAGGCGTTGCCCCTGTGGTCGCGGTTGAGCCAAGCCATCGGCTCGGTGAAGGAGGGCGATCTGTACGCCGCCGCCCTCGCCCGGTTCAACGTGGCACGCACCGCGCGCCTCACCGGGCGCGCCGCGGCCGCCCACGACTCCATGGTAGCAGCGGTTCACCTGCTCGAGGAGGCCGCGGATCGCTACGAGGCAATCGGGCAACGCGAGCGAGCGTTCGACTGCTACCAGGTGCTCACGGCCATCGGACGCGACTCGGGGACCGTCGAGCACGCGTTGGAAGGCTACGTGAATGTCGCGCGCATCCTGCGGGAAGACCAGCTGCGCTCCTATGCCCTGAAGGAGTACGCGGAGGCGATCCGGTTTCTCAAGGACAAGGACGAGGTGGCCGCCGCTGCCACGGTGGCACGCGAGATGGCCGCCTACGCCCGGGCGCAAGGCCTGGGCGCCGTGGCCAACCACGCGCTCCTGACGCAGGCTGAGATGTGGCGGGAGCTCGCCCGTGCCACCGTCGCCCGCGGCGCGCCTCCCGAAATTGCCGAGAATGCCCTGCTCGCGAGCGTGATGTCCTATGCCGAGCTGGGCCAGTTCCGCCGTGCCGGAGAGGTCTATGTGGAGCTCGCCCATCTGCCCATCGAGCCGGCCCGTCGCGCGCACTATTCCCGCGCAGCTGGGCGGTATACCGACGCCCGCGACGAGGTGCTGGACGCGGCTCCCCTGGCGGAGCCCGGCCGCGCCGAGGGATTCCCCGAGGTGTGGATTGCCGACATGATCGAGTGGGAGCAGAGGGGATCCGCCGCGGAAGTGTGCGCAGACATCATCATCGACACGGTCGCCTGGTCGGAGGTGGTGCGCCGCCGCGCGCTGCTGGCGCGCCTCGAGGCGCTGCCCATCGAGATGTCGGATCGGCCCGTAGCGCCTGGTGCTCTGCGATCGCTGGTCGAGAGCCTCGCGCCGACCGAGCTGTATGTCGTGCTGTCGGCCCTCGAGAAGCTCTTCGACCGTCCCGAGGCCGAGGTGCGCGGGGCCGTGGCCGGCGCCCTTGGCCGATTCCTCTACAAGCGGTCGTTCATCACCCTTCGCCGCGCGGTCCACGATCCGGATCCGACCGTTCGCGCCCAGGCGTGCAAGGCCGTCGAGCAGCTGCACTTCCCCCACGCGTTCGACCCGCTCGCGCGCATCTACCGCGAGGTCAACGACAACGCCGCTCGCATGGCGGCGCTTCGCGCGCTGGGCCTGGTGGACTCCGACGAGGCCGCGGAAACCGTGCTGGGGATCGTGCTGAACGCGGGGCCGTCGGACCAGGCGCAGGTCATCGCGGCCCTGTCGGCAGGGTGCGGTAATCGGTTTCTGCAGGCCGCCTCCCAGGCCCTTTCCCAGTCCACCGGCGCGTCGGCCCTGGGATTGCGGCAGGTGCTGCAGGCCCATGGAATGCGCGCATGAGGCGCGCACTCACGCGTAGGCGCCGGCGATGTAGTCCCGCAGATATCTCGCCTCCGCTTGCGTCGTCGTGAGCTGCGCCTTGACCACGTCGCCGATCGACACGATGCCCACGAGCTTGCCGTCCTGGACCACCGGGATATGGCGAATTCGCTTCTCGGTCATGATGCGCTTGATCGATTCGATGTCGTCCGAGGGAGTCGCTACGACGATGTCCTGCGTCATCACCTGCTCCACGGTTCGGTCGAGGTATCCGTCGCCCTCGGCGCTCTGACGCAGCACGTCGCGCTCGGTCACGATGCCGACGGGCACGCCCCGGTGCGTCACGACGAGGGCTCCGAAGTTGTTGTAGGCCATCATCTTGACGGCCTGGCGCATGGTTTCGGCGGCGTCCACCGTGGTCACACCGCCAAGGATCTTGCCGTTGAGTACGTCTTCGAGATTCAGATTGACCCGCATGCGACACTCCCGTTGTTCCCGATCGAGCCGACCCGTCCCGCCTCGGCGCGCGGCGCCTTGTGGCGAGCACCCGTTCCCAAGGGCTCATGGGGCAAGGAATCGCGGCGTCAAGATCCCCGCATCACGGATCGAGGCAGCCCCGGCCGATCCGGTCGGCGTCGGCACGCTCGAGCTCGCTGGCGGACAGGATCCCGCTGTCCAGGATCGCGTCGAGGCGCATGCGGGCGGCCTGGGCCTTCTGCCGCGCGGCGTCGGCAGCCTTGGACAGCTCGGCGGGCTTGGGCTCGGCGCAGCCTTCGGTCCCGAACAGGCAGTCCGCACTGGCTTGCTCAGCATCCGACACCTCCTTGAGCCCCGCGGCACATGCCGTCATCTCCGAAACCATGTCGTTCTGGAGCTGGGTCACGCGCGACTCAGTGGGGCGATGCCGGTCGGCGCGCTTCTCGGCTTGCTCGAGCGCCTCTCGATACGCGTGCATCGATCGCGGCATCCACGTCGCGAGGGTGAAGGCCGTGGGAGTGGCGAACGCGCCCGGCGACACGGCCCCGTCGCTGGTCATGTCGTTCAGGGGACTGGCCAGCGCGCGCCCCACGAACAGCGCGAAGTCGTCGTCCTTTCGTATCTTGCCGGCCGCAGTGGCCTTGGCCTTGCCCCAGGCCTTGAAGGCCGGCTCCAAGCGCGCGTCCATCGAGGCGATCGCCTTCTGGTACATCGGCTGGCGGACCATCGCCCAGACCTTGGACATCATGGCCCCAGCTAGCTTCTTGTAGGCGCGCTCGGCGTGGTGCGAGTCCGCGTCCTCGGCCGCGTCCGACAGCGCCTTGGTGAAGGCGCCGAGCGCGGCCAGGTCGCGCGCCTCCTGCTCGCCCTTGACCATCAGGAATGGAAACAACCGGACGAACTCCGCATCGCTGGCGTGCTGCACCGACGCGGTCCGCATGTGCTGGGTCTTGTCGAGGTGCGAGATGACCAGCTCGCCGCGGGTGCAGTCCTTGCGCGCTGCCAGATAGCCCTTCAAGTCCTTCGGACGCGAGCCGCACACCCACGCCACCACGCCGCGATTGTCCTCGAGCTGCAGGGGGAACGTGCCTTCGGGAAGCGCCTTGGACGAGCCGTCCACCGGAATCGGATCCACGCCCTTGCCGCCACCCACCAGCGCATCGGCGGCCTGGAACGCCAGGATCAGGGGAGCGCCGCTCTCGGCGCTCGTGCAGCGCGACAGCCATGCACTGGCCGTCTCCGCTGGCGCACGGCACTTGTCGTCGCCGTCGCAGCCGTACGCCGCGGCGATCTGCTTTCCCATCGTATCGCACGACCGTGTGTCCAGCTCGATGCGCGTATCGTCGCTGAACTTGCGCTCGAGCGTGCGCGTGACCATCAGCACGAGCAGCGGCGTGGCATACCGCTCTCCGCATCGCGATACCCACATCTGGGCTTGACTGGTACACGACGCCGGATCCTGGCAGGTCGGGTCGCGCAGCAGAGAATCACCCTGGCGCACGCAGTCGTCGTCGGGCAACTCCACGCGTCCCTTTGCGTCGTCGACCATCTGCTGCACCGCGTCGACCTGTTTGGGAACCAGCTTCGTACAGGCGGCGAGCCACTCCTTGCCCAGGTCGCGGGCGTGAATGCACAACGCTCCCGTGCACGCCTTCTCGCCCGTCACCCAGCCCGCAACCTTCTCGCACTCGGCCTTCTTGCCGTGCACGGGTTGCCCTTCCGCGGTGACGAACAGCCACTCGGCGGTCTGCCGCGGCTCGTTGTCGTCGACAATCTTGGGCTCGGGGCGCCGAGGCGGCGGCGACGTCGGGCAGCCGACACTCAACAGCAGCAACACCGCGGCGGAACCGGACTGACCAAGGATGCGAAGCGAACGGGACGAAACCATACGTGACCTCCGAGGCCGCGCAGCCTACCCAGATCCGGGTCCGATGGGAACGGCCGTGTTCGCGGCCGCCTACCGCTCACCGTCGTGCAGCATCCGCCAGATCTGCTGCGAGAGGCCGGGCTGCTCGTCCGGCTCGGAGAAGTCCCAGCCCCAGGCCTCCGCCTCCACCGCGGCCGGCGTGCCTGCCTGGTTGCAGCCCGTGTCGGTCCACGTTCGCGGCTGGTAGTCGAATGGCGTGTAGTCCGGCGTGGAGGTGAACATGTCGAAGGGCACGGCCGCATTGGCCACCATCGCGTTGTTGTAGGGCAGGCCCAGGATGTGGGCGAACAGCTTGTGCAGCGACGGCGGGTCGTAGTGCGCGTGGCTCACGTAGCCGCGTTTGACCCAGGGCGACGCCAGCACGACGATGGACCGGTGGGTATCCACGTGGTCCGCGCCATCCTGCGGATCGTCCTCGATCACGACGACCAGCGTGCTCTTCCACAGCGGGCTGTGCGAGATGCCGTCGAGGATCATTCCGGTGGCCTCGTCGTTGACGGCGATCATCAGGCCAGGGTTGGGCTTGCCGGCTGTTCCGCCGAAGGTGTGGTCGTTGACGAGCCAGGCGTAGGTGAAGGTCTTGAGGTTGCACAGCACCCGGGCGCGGGCGGAGATGTAGCAAGCGTCGAGCAGATCGGGGCGCGTGCTGCTGGTGGACACGAATCCTCCGATGCCGAAGCCCGTGTCTAGGCCCGTATTGCCGATCTGCTCGCCCATGTTGTCGAAGTCCACGCCCCCGGCCGCGAGCCAGTCGAACAGGCCGCCCTCGTCGGGCCTCGTCGCCTCCGACACCCCTTGCAGGGGAATCGACCGCGTGCCCCGCCCCCAGGTCGACAGCCACGTACGCTCCGTGTAGTCCGACGACCGCCCGAACACCGCCCAGAAGTGCCCCTGAATCGACTTCTCCGCGTCGTGGTAGAAGTTGTCCCCGTGGCTGAAGGTCTTTGCCATCGCGCGGATGTTGCGGAATGCGTCCTCCATCTTGCCCGGAATCATCACCAGGCTCGGGTCGCCGTCGCCGCCCGGCACGTCCCCCATGACGGCGTCATACGTCTTGTTCTCACGCACGATGAACACGATGTGCTGGATGAGCTGGCTCGGCCCTTCCGTGTTCGTCGCCGGCACCGGAAAGTCGTAGTCCGCGCCGGCCGGGCAGCTGACTTGCGAGTAGCCCGCGCGCGCCCCGACCTTCTTGGACTCCGTGAACTGCTGTGTCCAGCTCGATAGCTGACCCGCGTCCGGGTACGCCACCTGCTGGATTCCGCCGTGCATCTGGTCGCCGTCCGCTCCCGAGCCCGCCGCCGTCGGCGCGTCGGCCGGTCCGCCGCCCACACCCTTGCCGCTCAGAATCACCACCGAGCCCGGGCTCGGCTCCGACGGCCCCGCTACCACGACATCCGTCGGCCACCACAACGTGGGTATCGCTCCCGCCCACGCCAGCGTCGGCGCCACCCCCGGCCCGCTGCTCGGCGTTACGTCGAATACCGCTACCGCGTTGAGCGTCGCCAACGTCGCGTACAGCCGGTGGTTCGACGAGTCATAGGCCAGCGCGGTGGGCGATATGGCGGGGTGGTCGCTCGCCTGGTCGATCGGAACGTGGCTCACGACATGGGCCGCGGCCCTGTCGATGATCGCGATGTCGTCGCCCAGCGCTTCCGCCACTGCCATGTAGTTCGCGTCCAGGAACGCCATCTCCTGCGGCTCGCTTCCCACGTCGATCCGGCGCGTGGTCTGCGTATCGAGATCGATCTCCGTCAGCCGGCGCCTGTTCCAGACCGATACGTAAGCCACGTTCTTGCCGAACGGGTCGAACGCGGCAGCGAACTGGTCCGCGTCCCCGACCCCAAAGCTGCCCTCGCGCTGCCCGTACGTCGCCGTGTCGAGCGAGTACACCAGTGCATCGGGTTCCAGCACCTGCGCCACCACCAGGTGCTTGCCGTCCGGCGACACGTCAATGCCCATCGGGAACACATCCGCCGTGGCGTCGTTCTTCACCAGCACATCCTTCGACGGCTCCCTGGTGAGGGCGCCGCTGGACGGCTCCACCGAGAACGCGAAGACCTTCGATTCCTCACGGCCGCTTGCCGCATAGATGGTTCCGTCGGGCGCGACCGCAAGACCGTAGTTGAGCGCCTGCGGATAGGGGAATGGCTCGTAGGACGCCACCGGGTCCTGTCCCGCCGCGAGCTTGGCAGTGTCAATCACACGTAACGCGTGGTCCACGTAGCCGTCGTCGCTCACGATGACGAACCGCGTGCCGGGCACCCACACGGCCGAGAAGGGGAATGTCCCCTTCAGATCGGTGTCCTGGAACAGCCACGATTGCCCCGCGGGCAGCAGGCGCCTTCCGTCGGGCAGCACCACCGGGGTTCCCGACGAGTTGGTTCTTGCCAGCGCCTCGCCCGAGGGCTCGGAGGCGGCGCACTGACCCTGCTGCGCCGCGGGCTGCGTTGCGCCATCCCAAACCCCGCATCGGTCCTCGGCTGTATCGTGCGGAATCGCCGCCCAGGGCTGCAAGGCAGGGCAGGCAAACGGTGTCGCGGGCTCGCTGCAGGTCGGGTCACAGTCCAGCGCGCAGGACTCCAGGGTTCGGATGTCGTTGTCGACGAAGTCCTGGGGATCACCCAGATCCGGCGCAGGCGCCGATTGTGGCGAGTCGTCGCTGGACCCGCAGCCGGAACAGGAGAAAAGGAGGACGGCAAGGAGTCGGGCACACGCACGTCTGCGGCTCATGGGCGCATGATAGCCCGGACGACCCGGTCCCGTGTCACACTTTCGCAACGTCGGATACGCGCGCCGCCTGCTCAGCGCGAAGCATCGAATGGCCCGCCGTCGCGCGGCGCCGGAATCGGTCCGGCATCCCGTGGAACGGGCGGCCACCACGCGTCCGGTAGGTGCCACGCGTCCGGAACGGGCCATGCGTCGGACGGCGCGCCATCGGCCGCGGAACCGTCCCGCGCGCCCGCATCGGCCCCGCCATCGGCCCCGCCATCGGCCGCGGCGTCGGCTCCGCCGTCGGGCGCGACCGCCGGAACCACGGGAGGCCATGGCAACATCCAGGTCGTGCCGGTGGCGCGGTCGACCAGCCGCGCTCGCGAGACGCGATCGGAATCGGGCACCATCACCTGACGGGTGACAACGGCCCTGATCTCGAACCGCGGCGGGTCGTTGTAGGGGCGACGCGCTTGTCCGGCGAGCTCGTCGGCACCCAGCAGCGGAAAGTCGAACCGCACGCGCTCCACCAGGGTCGGGCCGCTGAGCAGCTCCACGGCGTAGCGCCCGATCCTGCGGGCTGTCGCCACCGGTTGGGGAAGCTGCAGGGCTCGGGAGCCGACGAGCTGCACCTTGCCCCCCTGGTAGCGGAACGTCAGCACCCACTGCTTGGCCGACACCATGGCCGGTGGATCAGCCGCCCAACCGGTGGAGGCCGCGCCGCCGTCGGGCCAGAGTTGCGGGGGATCGTGGGGCTTGTAGGGACCCGCCGCGGCCAGGGCAGACAACAGAACCCCGAGCCCCGCCAGGGGAATGCCGACGAGAAAGCGGACTGGGGGCAAGCTGGATGCGCGCATGGAACCTGCGCTCACTCTCTCATATCGGGCTCCGGCTGTCGAGGGGCACTACGATAGACGATTGAGCCCGTTGAGGGCCGCCACGCGATACGCCTCCGCCATCGTGGGGTAGTTGAACGTCGTGTCGACGAAGTAGTTGAGCGTGTTGGCCGCCCCCTCCTGCGTCATGATGGCCTGGCCGATGTGAATGATCTCGCTCGCCTGATCGCCGAAAGCGTGTATGCCCAACAGCTCCAGCGTCTCGGGGTGAAATAGCAGCTTGAGCATGCCCACGGTCTGCCCTGTAATCTGCGCCCTCGCCAGGTGCCGGAAGTGCGCCCGGCCCACTTCGAACGGCACTCTCGACGCCGTCAGCTCGCGCTCCGTCCTGCCCACCGAGCTGACTTCCGGTGTGGTGTAGATCCCGGTTGGCATGTTGCGTACGAGCTTGTGGCTCAATCGGCCCTCGACGATATGGGTGCCGGCAAAGCGCCCTTGGTCGTAGGCGGCCGACGCCAGGCAGGGGGCGCCGATGACGTCGCCTACGGCATAGATGGTCGGAAGGGCGGTCTGGTAGGCCTCGTTGACAGGGATGTTGCCGCGCTGGTCGGGTTGGAGCCCGATCTGCTCGAGGCCCAAGGCATCGGTGTTGCCGGTGCGGCCGTTGGCCCACAACAGCACGTCGGACTTCACCCGCTTGCCGCTCTGCAGGTGCACCACCACGTCACGCTCGCGTGCCTCGACCCGCTCGATCTGCTCGTTGTGCCGTATCACGACGCCCTGATCGCTCAGGTGATAGCTCAGCGCGTCGATGATCTCGTCGTCCAGAAACGACAGCAGCTTGTCGCGCATGTTGATCAGATTGACCTTCACGCCCAAGCCGCGGCAAATCGACGCATACTCGCACCCGATCACGCCGGCTCCGTAGACCGTCACCGACGAGGGGGTCTCCGGCAGGCGAAGGATGCTCTCGGCGTCGAAGATACGAGGGTGATCGAAGGGCACGTCGGGAGAATGATAGGGGCGCGAGCCGGTGGCGATGACGACCACGCCGGCGTGCAGCAGGACCGAGGAGCCGTCGGAGTGCTCGACCCGCACCGTCGTGGGGCTCGAGAAGCTCGCCGTACCGTGCAGCACGCGCACGCGGTTGCGGTCGTAGAAGCCCTGCCGAAGCTCGACCTGCCGCTCGATGACTGAGGCGGCTGCTCGGGTCAGGTCCGGAAACGACGGTACCGGGTCATGGGCGCCGAACACGGCGGGGGGACGGCGCCGTTCGACGATGCGTTGAATGACCTGGCGCAGGGTCTTGGAGGGAATGGTGGCCGTGTGGGTGCAGGCACCGCCGACCGACGGTTGTCGTTCGACGATGCACACGCTCTTGCCGCCCTTGGCGCACTTCATGGCGGCGCCTTCGCCGCCCGGGCCGGAGCCGATGACGACGACGTCGTAGGATTGATCGGGATGGGACATGGTGCCTTTCCTGGGGCGCGCGGGCACGGAGCGCCAGCCTTGGGTCGAACGGCTCCCGGTCCGATGAGGATCTGCGGAGCACCTGCGGTCCGCCCATCTTCATGCCCCTGGGTCGGTCCCGTCCAGCCCTTCTTCCTGCGTTCGGCATCCGAGCTATCGCGACGAGCCGCGGCGGCATCGAAGCCGGGCGTGCCGACGGACTCGCGCCCAGGCCCGGGGTGAAGGCGCAGTGTCACGCGCGCTGCATGACGAAGAAGCCGTAGCCGAAGTGTTCGGGGTACGTGCGATACAGGTCGATCTCGTGCTCGCTCCTGGCTGCCACATCCAGCGCTTCCTGATCACCGGCGTGCGTGACACGGAAGCGTTCGAGCGTGGCTGCGAGAGGAACGTAGTAGTTGTCCCACCAGCCGACAGCCGGCAAGACGAAGTCACCGACGAGCCGATAGCCACGGTCGACGATGTCCTTTCGACGGTCGGCCATGCCCGCGATGTCCGCGCCTTCGGCCTTGAAGAACGCCTCCAGGTCGGCCGGCCGGTCGGCCCGGAGCCAGCAAAGCTCGGAGACGACCAGGTGTCCGCCGGGCGCGATCAAGCGGCGCCACGCCGTGAGCCCCTTCGCAAAGCCGATGATGAAGATGGCTCCCTCGCACCAGATGACGTCGAACGACCCGTCCGGGAAGTGCAGGTCATTCATGTCGCCCGCCTGTGCCGTGATGCGGTCGGCGAGGCCAAGCTCGGCCGCTCGCGTCTGGAGGCGGGAGACAAAGGGTTGGTGGTTGTCGATGGCGACAATCGAGGCCTCGGTGGCTCGCGCGAGGTCGATAGTCTGAGCTCCGGCACCGCAGCCGATGTCCAGGATGCGGTGACCGCGGGCCAAGGGAGGCAGCAGGCGCAAAGCCCGCTCGGTGCTCTGACGGTCACCGGGTCCTTGGCGGGGAAGGGCCTCGTAGATCTCGTAGAAGGAGCTCCAGAACTTGCTTGCTGACATGTGGTGATCCCTTCTACGGGCACGCCGGCTCAGACCAGTGCTGCGGGGACGCAGAGCCCGCGGGCCGGTCAAGAGCCGATCGGAAATATGAGTTTGGCGGGAATCGCCGGGCTCGGGCGCGGGCTCGATCCGGAGTGTACCTCGGACACGTCGGGCTATCGGCACTTTCCAGCGATCGGGGTCGAGAGCAAGCAAACTCCCGTACGGCATTGCTGGTGGGTGGTGCAGAAGTCGCCGGAGGCGCCCTGGCCGTCGCGGTTCACGCAGCCCGCCCCCGGCCGGTTGTCGCAGCGCCGCGTGGCGCAGGAATCGTGCGTATTGCAGGACGCACCCAGCGGGAGGCTTCCGGGGACTGCGCACTTGCCAACGTACGAGCCTGGCGGGACCGCGCAGATCCGACTGGTGCACTGGGCGTGATCGGTACAGATGTCGCCCGCCTGCCCGTTGCGGTTCGGAACGCAGCCGGCGTCCGGCCGTGGGTCGCACAGCCCCGAGAGGCACTCGTTGTGCGCCGTGCAGTACTTGCCGAGCTCCCGACCCGTCGCCTTGGAGAACCAAGCCAGGAAGTAGGGCTTCTCGCCCACGACCTCGTCCATGATCGAACGCTCGAAGTCGTTGCCGAAGTCGAGGCGCGCCCACTTGCGCTCGAACGTCGCCCAGTCGAGATCGGCGTTATTCGCGAGCCGCACCATCGTCCTGCCGCCTTGCTGGTAGACGCCGGTAATGACGACGAAGTGGTTGACCTTGGGCGCCGTGTTGATGATGGCGACCGGGGGATTGCCCTCCGACAGCGGGGCCATGATGGTGTCGAGCGTGTTGCGGTGCGCACGGTAGAACATCTTGGTGCCAGGCGGAGTCCACCGCGCCATGGCGTTGACGAATGCCGACTGCCGTGCGCCCTTGTTGCCCTCCGTGTTGATGAAGTTCAGGCACGCCACGGTGCATCCCGGAATCCCCACGAAATGAGCGCACACGCCGGTGCACCCCACCAGCGGATCGACCCCCTGTGCGGCGTGGTTGATCCCCATGTCGGCTTCGAAGGTGCGCCAGACACCGGTGCCGGCAGGGTCCTCGCCGTACCAGGACAGGAGATTGCGTCCCGCCACGGCCGAGCAGCCGTTGATGAAGAACGGGTCTGTGTCGGTCTGCTTGTACTTCCCGGCCCAAGGCGTGAGGGACAGCGTGGTTGGGGTCGCCGCGTAATACAGGTTGGCGGTGCCCGTGCCCACCGTCTGGGCGCGGCGAGGCGAGTTGTCCATCACCTTGAAGGTGATGTCGCCGGCAAGAGTCTGGACGGCGCAGAGCGCGACTCCGGCCAACACGGAAATCGAGAGCAGTGCCTGCTTTGCGGGCATGAAGATCGGAA
>JAJZQG010000080.1 GCA_021847645.1 Myxococcales bacterium | reverse complement strand
CGAGCGCCACGGTGTGGAATATCATCCACTCGATGAAGAGCGCGAACATCTACACGGTGGTGCTCGGATTCGACGGCTCGGGAGCATTGAACACCGGTACGGCCAGGCAGCACCTATCTGACTGGGCGTGCGGCGGCGGCAAGCCGGTGCCTGGGTACGCCTACTGCTGCGACGTTACTACCGGGCACTACAACACGTCGACCTGTGGGACAACTCCCGGCAACCCCACGTTCTACTTCTCCTCGGCCGCCGACGGCTCGGACCTGCAGACCGTCATCCAGTCGCTCGTAACGAACGTCTGCCCGTAGCTCGCCCTACGGCCGAAGCTCCAGATAGTGTCGCCGTCAAGGCCAGCCTCGGCAGAGCTGCCGAAGCGTCCCTCGCGTCATGTACCCACTCGCGGAACGCGTTACGGGCATTCGCGCACGCCCTGCGATCCATGGGAGACGCGACGCAATTCGCCCATCACGTCTTCTTCGCTCCGCCCCACGATGAGATGGCTGACGACCGGCGCGGACCAGTAGTCCGTCGACAGGCCGGGCTCGCATGTGCCGTCGCCCCTTGGCGTCTTGTAGAAGAATGTGGCGAAGCCCATGACGTTGCCCGGCACCTGGTTCGCGGGGTCCGCGGCGAACGCGATCAGCCTTCGCGCCATCGCGGCGTTGGCATCGTTCTGCTCGTTGTACATCAAGACGTAGAAGGACGAGGCGGCGTCCGACATCATGACGTACGGCTTCCACTTGCCGGCCGCTTCCAGCGGGCCGCGCCAGCCGTCCGAGGTGCTGGCACCCCATGCGGGCAACGAGGCGCGCAGCTTCATGTGGTAGCAGGGATCGGTGGTGTCGAGAGGATCGTAGACATAGGTCCGCGTCATCTGCGCGGCGCCGAACAGGATCCGCTCTTGCGCCTGGACGACGAACGCTTCATGCACGTTGGCGCCGTTCGCGTCCTTTCGGCTCAAGCGGAATCGCGACTGGAAGTCGATGCTCGCGGCCCGGTCCGAGACCGACGACAAGGTTACGGTGGAGTCCTCCCAGACGTTGGGCTCGTTGATCAGCTGGGGATAGACTGCATAGACGCCGTCGAGCGGATACCATGGCACGTACTTGCTGGTGAACTTGACGCTTGCGCCGTTGAGGCACGCGGGCGTTGCCTCGCAGACCTCTCCGGCGGGTGTGCCGGCGCCGAAGCAGTTGGTCGCCGAGAAGCCGTTGTCGCCGGGCGAGCATCCTGGTTGCGAACCGCCCTGCGTCGGGTTCCAAGCGACCGGTTGTGAGCTCTTGGCGTTCATGCACGCCGGTTGCATCGAGTTCGGAGGGGCGACTTGCTCGTAGGCTTGCTTGTCGTTGGCCACGGCGAACGCCGGATCGTCGTAGCTCACGCTGCCATTGCCGACCCGCCAGAACGCCGCCTGCAGCAGAAGGCCGGCCCCGTCGATGCTGTTTTCGCTGCCGTTGGCGACCATCTCACCGGTCCAGGTGCCACCGCCCTTGTCGAACACGATGTGGTCGACAGCTCCTCCCCAGCGATAGGACACGCCCACCTTGATATGCGCGTTGTCGAGCACGACTCGTTGCGACGATGCCACGATGGTGCAGGTCGACGGCAGGAGCGGGGCGGCCGCGCAAGCTCCTCCCTGGCATATCTTCCCTTCGCCACAGGGGAGCCCCGCGCAATCGGTGTCTGCGCAATCGACCTGCCCATCACAATCGTTGTCGAGGCCGTCGTCGCAGTTGCTTTCCGCGGGTTGCGTGGGCGTGCAATTGCCGCCGCTCCCGCCCAGACCGGAGCCGCCGGCTCCTCCGGCGTCCGGCGTCGCCGCCCCCCCAGCTCCGCCCGCATCCGGCGTCGGCGAACCGCCCGACGCTCCCGCTCCTGCGACTCCACCCTCGGAATTGCCCGCAGCGCCGCCACCCGCGTCGGCGCGTCCACCAGGCCCTGCGGTCTCCGGCCCCGAATCGCAGCTCGACGCCAGGCCGATGACCAGAGACCAAGCACATAAGCCTATGACGCGGTGTGTTCTTCCCATGGGGAGAGATTCAAGCTTCCGGCAGCCCGAGTGTCAAGCAACCCGCCGAGCTCAGTAGGGCTTCGAATCCGTTCCAAGCCCACGCCGCAGCCGCCACTTGCCTCGAGATGAATCGCCGCGTATTGTAGCTACCAGGCCGACCCGGAGAATCCACCATGGACCAGCAACCCTTTCGATCGCCCGGCGAGCAGCCGAGCGTGCGGCGGGTTCTCGAAGAACGACAAGCACACATGGACGAGTTGAGGCGACAGGTCGCGGCCGCCCAGATCCAGATGGCGCGCCACGCCTCGCCGGCGGGTCGCAATCACGTCGGTAATCTCGCCTTCATCGCACCCTTCATCGTCTTCGCCGTCCTGTCCCGGTTCGTCCCCGCCGTGCTGGCGTTGGTCGTCGCCGTTGCTGTCGCGGCGGTGATTGGCTGGAAGACCCTGAGCAAGTCTTGAGCTCCGGCACTGCTCCGCGCGCGACCGTCGCCCGGACGACCTCGCGCGACCGAGCACCCGGCGAGGCACCCTTGCGCTGGCGCCCCTACGTCGGCCGCCATTGGATGAATGACGGCAACTACTGGCAGATGTTCGTGATGAGGGTCTGCATGACACCGTTCAGGTCCGACCCGTCCGATGTCGACGAGAAGTAGAACGTGGAGTTGCCGGCACCTGTCCCGCAGGCCGACGTGTTGTAGTGCCCGGTCGCGTCGCAGCAATGGGCGTACTGGGGGACCGGCTTGCCCCCGCCACATGCCCAGTCGCTCAAGTGCTGCTTGGCGGTGCCGGTATTGAGCGCTCCGGAGCCGTCGAACCCCACGACAACCGTGTAGATGCCCACGTTTCTCATAGATTGAATCTGGGCCCAGACCGTGTCGCTCGACTCCCCGCACCCCTGCTTCCCGTCGGTAACGAACACCACATACTTCACGGGAGTGTTGTACGCGGACAACGTCTGCTGGGCAATCGAAAGCGCGTTGAGGGTGGGCGTCCCGTAGCACAGCAAGGTCGTGCTCGCCGACACAATCGTGCTGAGCAGCGTGGGCAAATAGCTCGCCGACAACGGCGGCAACTTCACGTCGGAGTTGCCGCTGCAATGGGACGTTGTGTTCAACTGATAGTCGGTGAGCGCAGGACTGTACGTGTTGAGAATCGCCGGCAGCTTCTGGCAGGTGCCGTCCTCGTGCGGGAAGAGCTCCACGCCGTACGCGATCGGCAGCCAGCCGGGCAGCGCGTTGACAGCGCTAGCCAGAAGCGCCCATTTGGACCTCGATGCGTTCGCCGGATTCGAGATGGCAGTCCCGTCGGGCTTGTACGCCATCGAATCAGACCGGTCGAGAGCCAAGAGAACCGGAACGTTGTTGCATGCTCCGCCCGAGCCACCCGAGCCGCCCGAGCCACCCGAGCCGCCCGAGCCGCCCGAGCCACCCGAGCCGCCCGAGCCACCCGAGCCACCCGAGCCACCCGAGCCACCCGAGCCGCCGGTTCCGGGAATCCCGCATTCGTTGGGCACTCCCCCACCACCACAGACCTCCGGAGCACCGCAGTCTGGGCAGTTCAGCACCGACCCGCACCCATCTTGCATCTGCCCGCACTGGCCTGGACCGCAGTGGGTTGGTACGCAGCAAGTGTGACCCACGCACACTTCGGAGCTTGGGCAATCGCTGCACTTGACAAGCCCGCCGCAACCATCCGGTGCTTGCCCGCACTGGTACTGTTGAGGATCACAGCTCGTAGCCGGTGCGCAGCCATCGACCTGCGGGCACACGCCGACCGGATCCACGACACCATCGCAGTCGTTGTCCAACCCGTCGCAGACCTCCGCGGTCGGGGGAACCTCTCCCTCGCAGGGGCCCCACGTGCCCAACTCGCCGCCCTGGCAAGTCGTGATTCCCGGTCTGCAGATTCCTATCCCCGCCGTGCCCAACGGCCCTGAGTAGCATACCGCGGTGGCGGCGGTGTTCCCGCAACTCGACCCCAAGTTGGAGCAGACGCACGTCGAGCCCACGCAGGTGCCGTCCGCCTGGACCTTGGAGGTGCAGTACGCCGAACAGCCGCCGTAGCACTGGTCCGCATCCGACCACTGGGCGTCGAACACCGCCCCGTCCGTAGCCGTAGCGTCTGCGCCCCCGTCCTTCGACCCGCCGGTATTGTAGGCCGTGTTGTCGGCCGAACCGCTTGAAGCGCACCCGCTCAGCCATAATGCGAACGCAGCCGTGCGAAGCATGACGCGAGCAGATCTACAATGCAACGATCGAGACGCTTTCATCGCAGCCTCCATGCCTCGCTGGCGTCGGCGCCGAGCCGGCCAGCTCAAGCGGGAATTGCCCTTGCCTAGCACGTGCGGCAGCGCGGGTCATCTCCATCGACGAGCCTACCCAGCTTCAGCGATGCCGGCTCGGAACATCCTCGCACGCGGTGCGCGCTCCCCGTCACAGAGAGTAGATAGGATGAGATTGCCGGGGACTAGATTGCTTGGGCCGGAGAAGTTGCGCTGATGGAGTCAAGTTTCGTCAAGGCAGAACTCGAACGGCATTCGGTCTTGGCGATGCCCTGCCTGACCGCGGGGGCAGCGACCAACGGGAGCGTGGGAGCGACAGCCCCCAACTTGGGCCGGGGCCCTGCCCCGCTAGAAGAGCCAGCCGCCCTGCCGCGGTCAATCCAGCGCAAGAAGCCCGCCGGTGGAGACGCCCGACCTGGACTTGCCGCAGGCCGCGGTGCGCGTTCGCGAGGCGATCCCTTGTGCAGTTGATCGCTCGTCTTCGGGAGGGCAAGGCGTGACTGGGCGAGGAAACGTCGCCGCCGCCGCAACGGTCCTTTCGCCTGCGCGGGTGGGCATCGGACTCTCCCCGCTGCTTCCGGCATCTACCCTGCAAGCTGCAATCGGCGCGAGGTACGCATGGCCGATGCGTTGCCGGTCCACGTGCGTGACGGGAGCCGGGTTGTGCTCGCTCGTGCTGCCTGTTGCCCTGCTGCTCCGCGCGTTGCCTGGAGTCGTGGGCCACCAGTTCTTCGTGGCCTGGGTGCGCAGCGACTACCTGCTCGCGGTCGACTCCCAGCGCCGAGTCGCGACGGCGAAGCGGGTCCGGGAGCCAACGCCGAGGGGGCGCAAGCCGCGTGCTGCACTCCGGCTGCGGACCGGATTCCGACGAGCCCGGAGCCAACTGCGGTGACGCGCGGTCCGGCCCGCCGAAGGCGACCGCAAGCATCTCAACGGGACGCAAAGTCGTGACGCAGGCAACTGCGATGTCCAGATCAGCACACGTTTCACGAACAAGGGCCTCTGTTGCTGTGCGGGGCGCTCCTGCCGGAGAAAAGGAGTGGCCGCGACGGCCGGACCAGCGCTGGGGAAGCGGACGCGGGCGGCTGCGACGGGTCCAGGAGCGCTCATTCGGGGATCGACGTCTGCCATATTTACGACTCGAGCGCTCCGGACACGAAAAGATCTCCTTCGCGGCGGGATCGAGCGCTGGTCGGCCGAACGACGGATCCGACGGCGCGCGTTTGCGTGCTCGCGGGCCACCGCGGCCGGCTTCGACGGGGCCGGGACCGTTTTCGGTCGATTCGGGTGCGGCCGCCATGTAGACGCGCGGCTCGCTGCAGGGGTCGGCCCGCCTCGCAATCGTCGACCGCACCCGTCCGTGACAAACATGGCGTCCTCGGCGTATCCTGAAGGGATCGCCTCGGTGCGAATACCTCGCGCGGCAGGCGGCTACCACGGGTTCGGCGGAAGGAGGCAATGCCATGTCCACACACTATGCGGTAATCGAGTCGGTGACCGGGCAACCATCGGAATCGGTGTACGCCGAGGTGTGCAACACGTCGGGGACCACGGTGACCTTCACGCTGCGAAATGCGAGCGGAGGCCAAGTAGCAACGTTCGACGTCGCCCCCAACGCGAACCACTTCGTCACCAGCGGCAACCTGTTTGCGTACACGACCAACGCGACAGCTGCTCTCGTCGTGACCTGCACGGTGGACACGTCGGTCATCCTTCGACACACGGTAACCTCGCTGACCAACTCGGTCACCCGCGCTGTCGCCGTCCCAAAGTCCACCGACGCACTCGCGACCACCATCGTCTTTCCCACCGGCAGCATCGGCTCGGGCGCTCACGCGATGGTCTTCAACCCGAACACGACAAGCATCTCGGTGGCGCTGCGCTACGGCACCGCGGCCAGCACGCCGGTCAGCTACACCACCGTCCCGACCAACGGCTACGCATTCATCTCCATCGCGACCGCCAACGCTTGCGCGATTCTGTCGTCGTCGAGCGCCTTCACGGCGCAGTACCTGGTCAAGCAGGACACCAATCCTTTCACCGAGAGCTACGAAGTGCCGTAGGGACGGCGCGGGGCGCGGTCCAACAGGGCATCCGCGGTGCCGCGGTTGTTCCGCAGACTTTCCACGAACCGCACTGGACTCATGAATCGACCGGGGCTACTATCGGCCTATGCGTTGCCGGTCCATGTGCATGGCAGGAGCGGGGTTGTTCTCCAGGGCGCTTCTTGTCGTCCCGGTGATACCCGCATTGTCGACGGTGGTGGGCTGCGAGTATGTGGCGCAGATCGGCGACAAGAAGGCAGAGTTGGGAGGCCGGACCGACGCGGGAAGCGCCGATGCCAACGCGGAAGGCGCGGACTCCGACGCCAACGATGGCGCCACGGCCGGCGAGGGCGCCGCCCCGTCAGGCACGTGCCTCTTCGACCAGGCGCTGGTTCCGGCCACGATCAACTACGGCTCCCCCACCGTGCTCGCACGCGTCTCGACGCCAGCGGGCAAGCGCTGGGCGACGATGATCGGCGCGCCCGATCGGCTTGTATTCAATGAAGTCGACGACGCGGGAATGCTCGCGCATCCGCAGGATGTCGTGCTCGACCAGATCGCGGTGCAAGGGGACTTCCTGGCGCCTCCGCGCATGGTGCCCTTGGCTTCCGGCTGGCTTGTGGCCTACGGCCGATACAACGCGAGTCCGGCACAAGCCGTCACGACGGTCCGACGGTTCGAGCCCGCGACAGCCGCGTTCGTGGGCGCTGAAGCCTCGGGCCTGGTCGCGACTGCGACGAGCCTGCCGCGCGTGACGAGCGCGGCGCTCGACGACACCGGCTCACGCCTTCTGGTGCCGACCATCCTTTCGTCCGCGGACCTGGACCCGATGCGCGTGGAACTTTTCAATGCGACGCCGGAGCGCCTGCGGGTGGACGACACCTTGCCGGACAGCCGCGGCGCCGACTGCTCATGGGCCCCGGATGCCGAGCGCTTCGGCATGGCGACCCTCACGGCCAACGGAGGCGCGCTGCAGACCTTCGACCGCGACATGAACCAGGTCGCGAGCTTCGTGTTCGCGACACCGCAGCTCAACCCGCCATGGGGAGCAGCCGAAGCGCCACCGGCGATCACGTCGGTGGGTCGCCAGTTCTACGTCGCGTGGGTCAGGCTCGACTCGGCCGCGAAGTCCGTCGTTATCAATGGCTTCGACGCGCTGTCCGGCGCGCTCCGGTCGCCAACCTCCATCTTGGTGTCCAGCCAGCCTGCCACGAACGCGGGCTACCCGGCGTTCCCCAAGCTCCTGATCGACGGACAGACGCTGCTGGTAACGTGGATCGAGATGGGAACCGATTTCGCGGGAGACATCCACGCCCAACGCTTCGACCTGGACCTGAGCCCCGTTGGCGAGGAGATGTGCGTCACGTGCGACACGGCTACACGCGCTTCGGGGGAGTACGCGCTGGCCGGCGACGGCGCCGGCCGGCTCGCGGTGGAATTCTACTCGACGGCGAACAGCCGTCACTACCTCGTCGCGATCAACTGCACGACGCCCTGACGGCGCCCTGCGCTTCGGGCTATGATGTCGCCTGCGTGCGCCGCGATGACGCAGCACGCTCAGCACCGAAGGGCAGGTTCTGGGGACCGGAGGGGCAAGGATGTCGACACACTATGTCGTGATTGAGTCGGTAACGGGTCAAATGACCGAATCGGCGTACCTCGAGGTCTGCAACGCAACCGGCGAGGATGTCACGTTCACTCTGCGGGACGCCAACGGCTCGGGCATTGCCACGTTCACCGTCACGCCCAACTCCGATCACTTCGCCAGCAGCGGCAACATCTTCTCGCAAGCGGGCAACCGGAGCGCCTCGGTGGTCGTGACCTGCACGACCGACACCTCGGTCATGCTTCGCCACACCGTGAACTTGCTGACCGGATCGGTCACGCGCTCGGTCAACGTGCCGAAGTCCACCGAGGCCCGGGCCAACACCGTCATCTTCCCCACGGGAAACGTCGGCACCCGCGCTCACGCCATGGTCTTCAACCCGACCGGCTCGAGCATCCAGGTCTCGCTGCGCTACGGCTCGCCCAACAACTCGCCCGTGAGCACCACGAGCGTGCCGAGCAACGGCTTCGCGTTCGTCGCGATCACGAACGAGAGCGCCTGCGCGATCTTGACGTCGGCCAGCGACTTCACGGCGCAGTACCTGGTGAACCTAGGAGGCAATCCCTTCACGGAGAGCTATGAGCTGCCGTAGGGCCAGGGGGGTTCCGATTCAAAGCTCATCCCGTCGTCACTCGTCGGGCGCCTTGGGCGGCGGAGGGGTCGAGATGCGCTGCGAGATTGCGCCGCTTTCCGAGGTGGTCAGCGCGGCCATCACATGACGCTCTCCGTGCGCCCCCCAACGCCGCACACGCTCGACCTTCACGCCCATCGACGACAGAGCCCGCTCCCCGCGTTCGCGCGCGGCGCGCGATCGCAGGATGACGGCGTCGTTCACGATGCCGGCGACGCGTCCGTTGCCCACCTGGATGGCCTGCTCGGCCCGCGCGGCAATCCAGTGCACCCGCGCGCTGGCGCGGCGCAATCCGGCAATCGCGTGCAGCAGCTCGGGGCGCGGCCGGTCGGGCGCGGGCGACCAGATGTGCACGATGCTCGGACGAGGCTTTCGCTTCGCCAGGCGTTCGAGCAGGCGAATCATCGCCTCGTCGGTGCGCTGGCGCTCCGGATCCGATCGGGGCGGCGACTCGATGCCGAACGACGCCAGATACCTGCGCAACACGCGCTCCCGGGGCGTGGGGCCGTCGGGCGTGAGGCCGTGGAAGGGTGCGCGCTGCATCGCGGCCTCGGCGCGAAATGCCAGGCGATCCAGGTCGAGGCGATCGGATGGCGCAAGCCGGCCGTCGAGCGGGCGAAGATGCTCCATCACGCGCAGGGCCACGTCGCGCTCTTCGAGCTCGCTGCGATCGGAGTCGTAGGTGCCGGTCACCAGGGCGAGGGCTAGGGCGATATCGTGCGCGTGCTTGGCGCCGCGACCGGGCTCGAGCAGACCCCGCAGCCGTCCGCCGACGATGGCGAGCCCGACGCGATCGCCGCGCGCGAGGTGGCGCTTGGCGACCGAGGAGACCTCGTCGATGCCCAGGTCCAGCGGCGCATATCCAGGCGGCCCGGCCCACAGCTCCACGGACGCATCGACGACGATCCACACGATATCGCGCTCGTCGCGATCGAAGTCGCGCACGAGCAGCTTCCCGCGCTTGGCCGTGGCGCGCCAGGCGATGCGCTTGAATGGATCACCGGGCTGGTGCTCGCGCAGCTCGCGCAGCTCCATGCCGTCGCCGGCCAGCGGCCCGGGCCGTCCCTGTTCCGCTCCCATGCGGCTGCGGCCACCGCGCGCGGTCAGCAGCATGGTGCCGAACGGCCGCGGCAGGACCTCGACGCCGAACGGATTGGCGAACGTCAGCGGGACCTCGAACAGTCCCGGGGAACCCTGCACCTCGAGGGCGAGGCCGTGCACGGCGTGGCGTCCGACGCGCGGGGCGCTGACCCACACGCTCACACGCAGCCGTCCTCCGGCCGGGACCTCGCCGGTGTCGGGCTCGATGCGTACCTGCAGGGGGCTCGAGTGCACGGGGCGAAGGTGCACATATCGAGCGGCGCGCGTATCGCGATTGCGCACTTCGGCTTCGAGCTCGATCTCGGCACCGCGGGTGACGGACACGACGCGGTGGGACGCGGTCCAGAGCATCTCGAAGCCGGCGGAGCGGATCCGCTGCACGCTGGCGAGGGCCGAGGCACGGGCGAGGGCCAGGGCGAACACGATGCCGCCGCCCCAAGCGACGAGCGCGACCTGGCGCGTGACGACGCCCACGAGCACCACGCCAGCGCCGGCCAGGGCGAGGTGAATGGCGGGGCTCGTGGGATAGACCTGCAACGTCAGCCTCAGACCGCGCGCACGGCGCGGCGGTAGCCGATCTTGGACAGCGCTTCCTCGACCACCTGGTCGCGCGCCTTCTCGTCGCCCTCGACCTCGGGCACCAGAACGAGCCGGTGGGCGATCACGGCCGAGGCCAGCCCGCGGATGTCGTCGGGCGTGACGAAGTGGCGCCCCTCGAGCACCGCGGCTCCCTTGGCGGCTTGCAGCAAGTTGAGCGAGGCGCGCGGCGAGGCGCCCAACACCACCCGCGAGTGCGTTCGCGTGAAGCCCGCCAGCGCCACCGTGTAGTCGAAGATGTCGTCCTCGACATGCACGCGCGACGTGATGGTCTGCAGCGCGGCGACATCGTTGGCGTCCAGCACCGGCTTGATCGTGGGCGACGAGGCATTGTGCGTGCGCAGTACGGTGACCTCATCGCGATGCGTGGGATAGCCCACCGACACGCGAACCAGGAAGCGGTCGATCTGCGCTTCGGGCAGCGGATAGGTGCCTTCGAGATCGACCGGATTCTGGGTGGCGAGCACCATGAAGGGATTGGGCAACTCGAAGCGGTCGCCCTCGATGGTGACCTGGCGTTCCTGCATGGCCTCGAGCAGGGCGGACTGGGTCTTGGCCGGGGCGCGGTTGATCTCGTCGGCGAGCACGATGTTGGCGAACACCGGACCGGCGCGCAGGGCGAAGGTGCCCTCGCGGGGCGACAGGACATAGGTGCCGGTGATGTCGGCGGGCAGCAGGTCGGGCGTGAACTGGATGCGCCGCACGGAGCAGCCGACGGCTGCGGCGAAAGCCTTGGCGAGGGTGGTCTTGGCGACGCCGGGCACGCCCTCGAGCAGCACATGGCCGCGAGAAAGCAGCGAGACCAGAAGCAAATCGATGACGCGCTGGGGACCGATGTAGACGCGGGACACTTCCTTGCGGAGGTCGTCGATTCTCTCCTTGGCAGCGGCGATTTCGTTGGCGCCTACAGGCTCCATCCTAGCTCCCTTGCTGCGCAGCGGCGCTGCGCCCTCGATGCTCGACCGACTCGATGACCTGGCGGACCTGGGCCGCGGCCGCCGTGACATCGCGCTCGCGTACGCGAACGGGCCTGCCCGCGGCGACGCTGGTCTCTACCATGCCCATCGTGAATAGCAGCTTCTTCAGTCCTTGAATGCCGCCGTCGTCGAGCGCCCCGGATCGTCGCACGGCGTCGATCAGTGTTGGCGCGGACACGGGCAGCTCGAGATTGAGGCGCGAGGCCACCACCTCTTCGAGCGCGCTCTTGAGCTCGAGCAGGGCCAGGGCCCGGTGTGTCGACGGCGCACCGAGCACGGCGGCGCGTCCTGCCACGCCGCCCTGGGCGACAAGCGGAACGGCCCGTGCGAACCGCGGGGGTGCGCGCCGGTATCCGCGCGCAGCGGCCAGGGCCAGCCACAGCAGGCTGCCGAGCGCGGCCAAGGCGCCGATGGCAATGGCCACGTGCGACGGAACGCCGGTTCGGTGCAGGTCGCCGAGCTTCCGGCTGATGTCGCGGAAGGTCGCGCCCAACGAGCCGGCGAAGCTCGAATGCCCGCCGAACGCGCCGCTCTCCTGGAACTGGTTGGCCACCACGTAGATCTTGCCTTGCCGGCGCCCGGCGTCCTTGTCGTCCTCGACCAGGTACTGGCCCAGTCCCCCGACGAACGCGCGATTGCCCGGGTAGCGCAGCATCTCGTTGATGACGATCGACGGATCGGACACGACGAACAGGCGTCCGAGGCCGACCTTGCCCGCGACCGCGATGATCGCGTCGGGCTCGCCCCGTGCGGGGATGCGCAAGACGGGGGTGAGGTTGGGGTGAGTCAAGGCGGTCGGGTGGTTGGTGACGAGCTGCGCCACGTTGGCGACGACCGGGTGCACGCCCACGACGAGTCCGGCGGTGACATCGGACACGGGCTCGGCGAGGGCGAGGGCAGGGTTGTTGCGAAGGGTTCGTGCCGGGGTCTTGGGCGCGGGGACGCGTTCGATCTGGAAGCGCTTGAGGTTCTCGTCGGACGCCCCGTAGTCGTCGAGGATGGCGACTCGTCCGCCGGACTTGAGGAAGGCGGAGAGCTCGTCGGGATTGAGGGGCTGGATGGGGTGCAGGACGACGAGGGCGTCTTGGGGTTTGAGGTCGGACCAGGCGAGGGTGTTGGTGACGACAACGTTGGCGGGGCCGACGACCGAGCCCAGAAGCTGGACGAACGTGGAGATACCCTCCCAGCCGGTATCGGCGGCTTCGAAGGGAGCGGCGAAGGCGGTGTGGGAAACGTGCAACAGGGCGGCGAGCGCGGAGCAAAGGGCGAGGACGCGGAGAGCGCGGTGCAGGGGCGCTGCGCGGGACGGAAGCGTGGCAGGAACGGGAGGTCGCACCGAACTTGACCGTATCTCGGCGATTGCTAGAGTGTTGCGGCGTTCAAGCGAGTTTCCCGGCGCTGGCCGGGACCGAATGGAGCGTCGGCCGTGTTACCTCCGTTCATCATCGAGCAGATCCGCAAGCGCGAAGAAGGCGAGCATCGTCATGAGCAGCCGCAGCTCGAGCTGCCCGTGTTGCCGCCTCCCCAGCGCTCGGAGGATGCGGAAGAGGACGAGCCGAATCGCGGCGTTCTCATCATCGACCTTGGATGAGCAGGATTCTTCCCGCACCGAGCGGGGGGCGTCAACCCGGAAGCCCTGCGGCCGATCGCGGCGAACGACGACGCACGCGGGTGCATGTGCCGAGCGCCTGGCTCGCAGCATGCGCGGATCGCGCGAGCGCGCCGTTCACCTGCGCCTCGGTCGAGGACCGCTGAAGCGCCGGTCACGGGGTGCGGTCGCATCGACGGCGAGGCTGGGGAGATCACGGACTGAGAACCTTTACACGGCCACGTCCTGCCGTTAGGGTGCCGCGCGATGTCGAGGCAACGCCTCCTTTCCTTCTTGGGTGCAGCCGCATGCGTGGCGTCGGTCGGGTGCGTCTCGCCGGGTGAGGGACCCACGCCGCCCGGCGGCGATCTGTACTATCCCGTGGCCGCGGCGATATCGCCTGCCGGGCACACGATGTACGTCGCCAACTCGGACTTCGACCTCCAGTACAACGCGGGCACGGTCGTGGCGCTCGACCTGGATCGGATCCGCAAGATCGTTCAGGGCATGTGGGATCCGGCCAACCCCGACCCGTGCACAGGAATCGGCGACAACCCGCAGAAGCTTCTGTACCCCGGGCGCTGCGCTGCGATCGATCTGGCCTCCGCACCCGATCACCGAGGCTCGCTCATCGTCGCCTCCACGCAGATCGGCGCGTTCGCCACGAACCTGCTGGTCCTGAAGCGACAGGGCGGTCCCGGCGCGCGCCTGTTCATTCCGGTGCGCGGCGACCCGTCCATCACCTGGCTCGACCTGGACGACGACCGCTACGCCACGGGCACCGACTTCCCTCGCCAGCTGTACTGCGGCCAGACGGCGGGCTCGCCGCGATGCGACGCGGCCCACCGTGCCGGCCAAGATCCGAAGGCGAACCTGCGCGGTGCGGTGTTGCCGCCCGAGCCCTTTGATCTGGCGTCGACCGAAGACGGCAGCGCCATCGTGGTCTCGCACCAGACCACGGGCGCCATGAGCCTGTTGACCAACGAGTGGGACGGCGTTCCGACGCTGCAGTTCGTGGCGGGCGGGTTCCCTTATGGAGCGGTGGGCGTGGTGGCGGTCCCGCCGCCCAAGTATGCGTGGCGCGTGGGGCTGAACTACCAGCCGGGCTTCCTGGCGACGTTTCGGGCCGCGGCCGAGGTGGACCTGATCCGCTACTACGACGACACGGCGGCCGCGCCTTCGCATCCGTTCATCACGCGGGCCGGCGCCGCGCCGATCACCGTGAACGCGGGCGGCTGGGACTCGCGCGGCATCGCTCTCGACCCCACCGAGCGCAAGTCCTGCGAGGCCACGTGCGGTGACCAACACTGCTCCGACCAGTGCTCCACGATCAGCGATCCCGCGGATCGCGACACGTGCGAGCGCGACTGCTGGGACGACACCTGCCTGCAGGATTGCGCGAAAGTCCCCCTCGCCGTCTACATCGCCAATCGCTCTCCACCCTCGCTTCTGGTCGGCGAGACGCGCACGAACGTCGGCCCCACGGGCAGCGACGACCAGGTGAGCATCTACGACTCGATTCCGCTGTCGTACGGCGCCTCGCGGGTGCTGGTCGGCTCGGTCATCGGCCGTGACGGCAACCCGCAGACGCGCGTGTTCGTGTCGTGCTTCGACTCGCGCTACGTGTTCATCTACGACCCGGTTGGGCGTCGGGTCGACGGGCAGATCTCCACGGGACGCGGCCCCCAGGGACTGGTGCAGGATCCTTTGGCCCCCTATCTGTATGTGGTGCATTTCACCGACTCGTATGTGGGCGCAGTCGATCTGGACATGCGCAACGCCGACACGTACGCCACGATCGTCGCGACCATCGGCGTGCCCAAGCCTCCCAGGGAGTCGAAGTAACGTGCGTCCGCTTTCCTTTCGAGCCGCCGTAGGTCTGGCCGCATCGTCGCTCGCCGCGGCCGCCGCGCTGTCTTGCGCGCAGCAGCCGATCAACGTGCCCGTTCGGTCGCTGGAGCACTCGGGCAGGGTCGCGTTCTGGTGCTTGTCGGCCGACAAGGACAACCCCGGCGCCGCCCTCGATACCTGCGCCTCGTACTACCCGCACGATCCGAACAAGCCCTACAACCACCTCACGGCCCTCGTCACCCAGCCCATCCGCGGCGAGATCGCCCTCATCGACCTGCTCGCCGGCACCGTGGTCGACATGGACCCGTCCAAGCCCGGCTTCAACTTCGTGCCCACCGGCGCCAACCCGGTCGACGTGGTCACGACCCCGGGCAGCACCGCCGCGTTCGTTTCCTCGGCGTCCGCCACCAGCCAATCCATCTGGGCCATTCCCTCGCGCACGCTGATGAAAGGCCCGGCCCAGCTGAACTCCTTCGCCGCCTGCGCGCTGCCGTCAGCGCCCGGTGAGATGAAAGTGCTGGTGCAGCCCGGCGCCAGCGGCGCAACCCAGGCCGACTGCGCCGGCAACCCGCTCGAGGGCGACCACCCGCAGGGCGATCTGTCGAAGGAAGGTGGCCCGGCCGGCGTGCGCAAGCTGCTGGTCTCGCTGCCCGACGAGGGCATGCTGGCGGTGCTCGACGCCCAGAAGATCCTCGACAAGACGCCCGGCAGCTTCGAAGCGTGCGACCCCGACGCGCCGTACATCCAGCTGCAAGTCAAGCTGCCGCCGTCGTGGCCCCAGGAGGTCTGGCCGACCGACCTCGCGAACGAGCGGGCGCAGTGCTCTCTCACGCAGCCGGCCGACGTCAGCACCTCATCGGGCTACGTCCCTCGCCCCAGCTCCTTCGCGTTGGATGAAGAGACCTCGACGCTATACGTGTCCGACGAGTCCGCGCCGGTCATTCACGTGCTCGACGTGTCCGATCCGTGCAACATCGTGGAGCGCGACCCGCTGCTGCCGCGTTCCGCCGAGGATCCGACGCGCGTGGTGGTCACGCGCGGCATCGCGGTGAGCCCGACCACCACGGATGGCAAGAAGTTCGTCTACGCGGTGGATCTTCGCGAGGGCTCGGTGATGGCGTTCGACGTGAGCCCCGGGTCGAGCGAGCGCACGCCGCTGGTGCGCAAGAACGCCCAGACGGACCCGTTCGGCGCGCCGGATCGGATCTCGTTGTCGGTGCCCGTGCAATCGATCTCGTTTGCGCTGCGCGACTCGCCCATCGCCGACCAGACCTCGGGCGTTGCGCAGGTGGGAACGCAGTGCAACCCGGCCGATGACACGGCCGTCGGCGCGGGCTACCGCACCTCGTCGGACTACACCACGGGCGCTGGCCCGCGCAATCTTCGCGGCATCTTCGGCTTCCTCGCCCTGACCAACGGTCAGGTCGTCGTGGTCGACGTCGACGACTTCGATGCACCGTGCCGTCGCCCCAAGGACACGGGGACCGGCGCCTGTCGCGACGAGACGTTCGCGAGCTACCAGGGCGCGGACGGCGAGGCTTCCTGCGATGTCATCGAGCGCAACCAACTGCGCGACGCCAACTACTTCGGGACCGACCAGGCCTCGGGAGCGCACGTGCCCGCTCTGCAGACCTACCCGGTGCTGAGCCTGGACAACGCGGTTCTGGCGACGGACCAGAGCGACGACGGCAAGAAGCATCCGCGCCTGCTCGCGCCGATCAAGACCGATCCCTCGTTGCTGATCGGCGGGCAGCCTCTCGACCCGACCAAGGTGCAGACCAATCCGGACACCGCCGACCAGAACATGTTGCTGTTCGACTACCGCGAGCCGCGGGTGCACTTCGAGCAGAACTGGTCCGTGAGCTTCGAGGGCAGCCTGCCGGGGTTCGTCGGCCATGTCGGACGCATCGACTCCGCCACCGATGCCACCGGTCGCACGGTCTTCTGGGATTCCGGCGCGTTCTTCTGCGATCACGGCGTGCACGACCTGGATGCCGCACGCAACGTCGGCGAGAAGCGTGGCGTCGACGCCCCGAGCGATTGGGCGCAAAGCCACACCGACGTCGTACAGCTCACCAGCGACTTCCTCGACGCCAATGATCCCTATTGGCCTTCGGTTTCGGGCAAGTGCTCCCTGCTGCAATGCCGCCAAACCTTCGGTCTTCCCGACACGCCCACGACGGCGCGCGACTTGCCCATCGTCGAGGCCTATCAGGACCACTTGGTCGTCGAGAACGTCAGCGACTTCACGCGCTGCTGCTTCCCGTTCCTGCCGACCTACGGCGTGCGCGCCTCCAACCAGTGGCTGGTCACGGGCTCGAGCACTGGATTCCTGCACAAGGTCGTGACGGATCCCAACACGGCACGCTGCATCGACACCTGCGATCCCACGCGCGACTACTACGATGCACGGGCCTACGAGCTCGATCCCAAGACGGACGCCATCCCGACGTTCGACGACCCCAAGGTCTTCCGCAACCCCCTCCTGCAGTTCGTGGTGTGGAAGGGTGGCGCCCCGAGCGAGCGCGACATGACGTTCAGCTTCTCGACGCTCAACGGGTTCGTTCCCCTGATGATCAGCCTGGCGTCGAGCACCGCCTACGTGCAGCCTCAATCGATGCAGCTGGTTCCCCAGACCGGGCAGCTTGCCGTGGCTGACGGTGCCACCCAGGGGCTGCTGCTGGTCGACCTGAGCACGCTGGCCGTGGTCGCGACCTACTTCTGAGGGGGCGGGCGATGGGGGGCACGGGAGACCGAGCCAAGCTGACGCCCGTGATGCGCCAGTACCACGACGCCAAGCAGGCGTACCCGGACGCGATCCTGTTCTTTCGTCTCGGGGACTTCTACGAGATGTTCCACGACGACGCGGTGGTGGCGTCGCGGGTTCTCGACCTGACGTTGACGAGCCGCAACAAGGGCGATCCGAACGAGGTGCCGATGGCGGGCGTGCCGCACCACGCGGCCGCGGGCTACGTGGCGAAGCTGCTCGCCGCCGGGTACAAGGTCGCGATCTGCGAGCAGATGGCCGACCCGAGCAAGGTCAAGGGCATCGTGCCGCGCGAGGTGGTGCGCGTGGTCACCCCCGGTCTGGTCACGAGCGAGGAGCAGATCGAGCCGCGTGCGAACCACTATCTCGCATCGATCGACTTCGCGGCCGGCGCGCACGGCCTGGCCTTGCTCGACCTGTCGACCGGTGAGCTGCTCGCCTGCGCGTTGACGGACGCGTCGGCATCGATCGTGGCCGAGGTCGCGCGCGTGGAGCCCCGCGAGCTGATCCTGTCGGCCGACGCCGAGCCGCTTCGCCCTGCGCTCGCCCAGGTTCTGGCCCAGAGCACGGTTCGCAACGACCAGCCGATCGACGAGGCGGAAGCGCTGCGCGCGGTGGGCGAGGTCATCGGGCCGTCGGAGGCGGCCGATGCCCGATCCACGCTGCACCCGGCGGCCTTCCTCGCCGCAGCACGCGCCCTGCGCCTCGCCGCGTCGTGCAACCCCGGCACGCCGCTTCCGGTTCGTCGCATCGTTCCGTTCGATCCCTCGAGCTCCCTGCAGATTGACGAGGTCGCGCAGATGCACCTGGAGATCGTGCATGCGGCGGACGGCTCCAAGAAGGGGTCGCTGCTGTCCGTGATCGACAGGACCAGGACGCCGTCCGGCGCGAGGCTGCTGAGGCGATGGCTGCTTGCGCCGCTCCTCGACGTGGGCGCGATTCGTCGCAGGCAGGATGCGGTCGAGGCGTTCGTCAACGACGCGGTCACGCGCGGATCGCTTCGGGAGGTGCTCTCGCGTGTCGGAGACATCGAGCGGCTGGCCGTACGGGCGGTGCTCAAGGAGGCCACGCCGCGGGATCTGGGCGCGCTGCGCGACAGCCTGGCCGAGGCGCCGCGGGCCGTGGATCTGGTCAAGGCTCTGTCCGACGCCGATGCCCGCGCCGTGCTCGGCCTGGGTGCCGGCCAGGTCGACTTGGTCGAGGATCTGCGGGCGCTGTTGACGGCCGCATTGGTCGATCGGCCGCCGGCCCTGGCCCGCGAGGGCGGCATCTTCCGCGACGGCTACGACGCGGTGCTCGACGAGACCTCGACGCTGCAGCGCCAGGGCGCTGACCTGATCGTGGCGCTCGAGTCGGAGCTGCGGGCCTCGACGGGCATTCCCACGCTCAAGATCCGGTTCACGCGCGTGTTCGGTTGGTACATCGAGATCACGCGGTCGAACGTGCAGAAGGTACCGGCGACCTGGCGCCGCAAGCAGACCGTGGCCGGCGGCGAGCGGTTCACCAACGACGAGCTCGACGAGCTGGCCGACAAGCTGCTGCATGCCGAGGAACGGCACGGCGAGCGCGAGGCCCAGCTGCTGCGCGACCTGGTCGAGAGAACGGCCGCGTGTGCGGAGCGACTGCGCGCGTTGGCCGCCCTGCTGGCGCGTTGGGACGTGTTCGCCTCCCTGGCCGACGTGGCGCACAGCCTGGACTATTGCCGTCCCGAGGTCGATGACTCGGAGGTGTTGGCGATCGAGGACGGCCGCCACCCGGTGGTCGAGCAACTGGCGGCAGCGGGGCGATTCGTGCCGAACGACATCAAGCTCGACACGGCGGGAGAGCGCTTGTGGCTGGTGACCGGGCCGAACATGGCGGGCAAGTCCACGCTCATGCGGCTGGTCGCGCACATCGTGATTCTCGCGCAGCTCGGCTCGTTCGTGCCTGCGCGCCAGGCCAGGATCGGCATGGCGGACCGCATCCTGTCGCGCGTCGGGGCCAGCGACAACGTGTCGCGGGGCGAGAGCACGTTCATGGTCGAGATGCGCGAGAGCGCGTCGATCCTGCGCAAGGCCACGCAGCGATCGCTCGTGATCCTCGATGAGATCGGGCGCGGCACCAGCACCTACGACGGGCTGGCGATCGCATGGGCCGTGGCCGAGCACCTCCACGACACGATCCGCTGCCGCGCGCTGTTCGCCACGCACTACCACGAGCTGACCGAGCTCACGAACGTCTCGCCGCACGCGGCGAACTACTCGGTATCGGCGCGGGAGCGCGGCGACGACGTGGTGTTCCTGTACAAGCTGGTCAAGGGCGCCGCGAGCCGCAGCTATGGCGTGGCGGTCGCTCGGCTGGCCGGGCTGCCCGAGGTCGTGCTGGCGCGGGCCAAGGCCATCCTTGCGTCGCTCGAGTCGGGCGCGGCATTGCCGGGCGGACGCTATGCCACGCTGCGGGGACGAAGCCGCGCGGGCGGCGTGCAGCTCGATCTGTTCGGCGGTGCGCCCGAGCCCGAGTCGGCCGAGCCCCACCCGGCGCTGGAGCTGATCCGATCGGTCGATCCGGATCGGCTCACGCCCATCGAGGCGTTGCAGCTGGTCGCCAAGCTCAAGTCGATGTCGACGGACGACAAGCGCAAGCGATGAAGCTGGTCGCCGATCTGCACGTGCACTCCCGATTTTCGCGGGCGACGAGCCGCGAGCTGGACTTCGTGGCGTTGCACCGTTCCGCGGCGCACAAGGGCGTGCACCTGGTGGGTACGGGGGACTTCACGCACCCCGGGTGGATGGCCGAGATCGAGCAGATGCTCGAGCCCGCGGAGCAAGGTCTGTTCCGATTGAAGCCGGAGCTGGCGCGCCAGGCCACCCAAGACCTGCCGCCCAGCTGCCGAAACGCCTGGGTGCGGTTCGTCCTGCAAGTCGAAATCAGCAACATCTATCGGCGCGACAACCGCGTCCGCAAGAACCACAACCTGGCGTTCGTTCCGTCGTTCGACGCGGCCAAGCGCTTCACCCATCGGCTTGCCGCCATCGGCAACGTGGCATCCGACGGCCGTCCGATTCTCGGGCTCGACGCACGGGATCTGCTGGAAATCACTCTGTCGGCCGATCCTCTCGCGTTCCTGGTTCCCGCCCACATCTGGACGCCCTGGTTCTCGATGCTCGGGTCGAAGTCCGGGTTCGACTCCGTCGCAGAGTGCTTCCGTGATCTCTCGGCTCACGTGTTTGCCGTCGAGACCGGGCTGTCGTCGGACCCGGCGATGAACTGGCGCGTCCGGGATCTGGACCGTATGACGCTGATCTCCAACTCCGATGCCCACTCGCCGTCGCGGCTGGGGCGCGAGGCGAACCTGCTGGACATCGAGCCGGGCTACGAGCCATTGCTCCAAGCCCTGCGCACGCGGCGCGGATTTCTGGGCACCGTGGAGTTCTTTCCCGAGGAAGGCAAGTACCACCTCGACGGCCACCGCAAGTGCAGCGTGCGTCTGGATCCGCACGAGACGAAGAAGCTCGGTGGCCGCTGCCCCGAGTGCGGCGCTTTGATCACCGTGGGCGTCATGAGCCGCGTGACCGACCTGGCCGATCGCGAGCCGGGAATCCGGCCCGACGGAGCGAGGCCGTTCACCAGCCTCGTGTCGCTGCCGCAAGCGGTCGCCCAGGCCATCGGCAGCGGCGCGGACTCGCAGAAGACAGCTGCCGCGGTGGGCCGCATCGTCGAGACGATCGGCCCGGAGCTGGTGGTGCTGCGCGAGGCGCCCATCGACGAGGTGCAGCGGATTGCCGGAGCGCATGTCGCGGAAGCGGTGCGGCGCGTGCGAGCCGGCGAGCTGACGATCGATGCGGGCTATGACGGGGAATTCGGGACGGTATCCATCTTCAAGCCAGGCGAGCTCGACCGCATCGCCGGCCAGGCCAGTCTGATCGCGCCGGGCAATGCGGCGCCCGCCAAGCCCAGGGCGTCTCGTGCGCGAAAGAAGCCCCCGGCGGCCAGCTCCGTGGCAACGAGCGCGCCCGCGGACCTTGTGCTGCTTCCGTCGAACGACCCGTGCGACGGGCTGGACCCATCACAGCTCGCGGTAGTCCGGCACGGCGGCACTCCGCTGCTGGTCGTGGCGGGACCGGGCACGGGCAAGACGCGCGCGTTGGCAGCCCGGGTCGCGGAGCAGGTGCGCAGCGGACAGGTGCGCGCGGACCAGGTGCTCGCCATCTCGTTCACCAACCAGGCCGCGGACGAGCTGCGATCGCGCCTGGCCGTCCTGCTGCCGCAGGCCGCGGACCGCCTCACCGTATGCACGTTTCACGGGCTGGGCCTTCGCTTGCTGCGCGAGCACTTCGCGATCGACGCCAAGGTGATGGACGACGACGAGCGCACCGAGCTGGTGCGCAAGGCTGCCGGGCCCGACACGCGAGCGTCGGCGATACAGCGGATGGTGCAGCGAATCAGCCTTGCCAAGCAGTCGGTCGATCCGGAGGCGTCGTTGCTCGAGGATGCGAAGGTGCTCGAGGCATTCCGCGCCTACGAGGGTCTGCGCGCCGATTCCGGGCAGCTCGACGTCGACGACCTGGTGCTCGAGCCGGTGCGGCTGCTCGATGCTCACCCTGATATCGCGGCCAGCGTGGCACAGCGGTATCGGTCGGTGTCGGTCGACGAATACCAGGATGTCAACGACGTGCAGGCGCGGCTGGTGCGCCAGCTCTGCCCCGACGGCCGGAGCTTGTGTGTGATTGGGGATCCGGACCAGGCGATCTACGGATTCCGCGGGGCGCGTCCGGAGCACTTCCAGCAGTTCGCGCAGAGCTGGCCCGGCGCTACTGGCTTGTCGCTGTCCACGACTTGGCGGCTCTCGCGCCAGGTGCTTGCCGTGGCCAAGTCGGTGATGGGAAGGTCGAGCGCGGCCGCTTCGCTGCAATCGAATCACGACGGCCCTCCGGTCGAGCTGATCCCCTGCCCCACGGCGGCGTCGGAGGCCGAGCAGGTGCTGGTGCGGATCGAGCGAATCGTGGGAGGAACCAGCCTCTTTGCGATCGACACGGGTCGCGGGCGCGACGCCGAGGAGCCCGACGTGGGCTTCGGCGATATCGCGGTGCTGGTCCGGACCAAGGCCCAGCGCGAGGAGCTTCTCGAGGCCTTGGGGCGTTCCGGGGTTCCCTGCCGCGCCATCGGCGAGGACGAGCCCCACGATCCGCGCTCGCAGAAGGTCGCGGTCATGACGATGCATGCCTCGAAAGGACGGGAGTTCGAGGTCGTGTTCGTTACGGGCGTGGAGCGGGGGCTGGTTCCGCTCGAGGCTGTCGGGCTGCGGACAGACCGCGAGGAGGAGCGCAGGCTGCTCTACGTGGCAATCACCCGCGCACGGCGTCTCGTGGTGCTCTCGCACGCCGCCAAGCGCACGCTGTTCGGCGCCGGGCGCGTGGCGGGCCCGTCGCCCTTTCTCGCCCGGCTGCCCCGCGACGCGGTCGCGGCCATGGATCCCGGATGGCACCGGCGCGAGCCCATCCGCCAATTGAAGCTGTTCTGAGAGCTTCCAACGCTGAGAACGCCGAGGAATCGGGTCCGTCGGCGGGGCCTGGTGACAAGCGCACGACGGCGCTGAGCGAAGCCGTGGACTACGATGCGGCCACGCTGGACGCGTACTTCCAGCCCGTAGCCGAATTGACCTGGGGTGATCCGGCCGTGGGTCCGATTCTTCGTGAACTCGACCGGACTGACCCGGACATCATCGCTGCTGTCGCGGTGGTGGATCGCTCCCAGATCCGGGATTTGCTGTCGAGCGACCCAGCCGATCGCCTCGCGCGTGCTTGTCGCCTCGCCCGCTCCATCAGCGAGTATCGTCGTGTCACACGTTGATGACTCCCGGCTCATTCTCGACGGGCTCTGCGAAGCGGGCGTCGGCGTTGTCGTGGTCGGGATGACGGCGGGCGTGATGCTCGGCGCGCCGGTGGAGACGTTCGACGTTGACATCCTGCACCGCCGAACGCCCGAGAACATCGACAGGTTGCTCGGATGGCTACTTTCGCATGGCGCATACCACCGCTTCGACCTGCAGAACCGACGGCTGCCCCCGCACCGGAACCTGCTTTCTGGCACCGGGCACATCAACCTGCAGACGGACCTCGGCAAGCTCGACGTGCTGCGCGAGCTATCGCTGGGCGAGGGTCGGCGGTTCGAACCCACTCGCGCCTACGAAGAGAGCTCAGCTTCGCAGCAGGTTGGCGGAACCCGTCAGCCGATTTCTTGCGTTTGAGTGCCACCCGGCAGGCCTCGCGTACCACCTTGCGCATCGCCTGCCGAGGGACCAGGCGTCACGAACCGCAACACCTTGCCGATGCTCTCGCGCTGCTCGCCCGGGGTCACAGTCGAGTAGCGGTCGCGCATCGCAAGCCCCCAGCCACCCCCATTCATCCACGTATCGGCCGAATCACCAGCGCGGCAGGTGGAGCAGGCGGGCGGCGAGCTCGTCCAGGGTGTCTGCTTGGACATGAGGTGGATTCATCATTTCCGGATAGACCGCGCCCGGTCGATGGAGCCAAGCGCCGACGAGCCCTGCGCATGTGGCGCCATGAATGTCCCACGGATGCGTGGAGACAAGGGCGGTTCGCTCGACCGCAGAGCCTAGCTCGCGCGCCGCGTAGGTGTACGGCTCGGGCCGCGGCTTCCACGCCATGACCATGGACGCGTCGAAGAGTTGCTCGAAGTAGTGCCGCAGCCCGCTCCGCTCCAACCACTGCGACGTCAGCTCGGAGGGCTCGTTCGTCAGCAGCGCCCTTCGCACCTCGCCTCGACGGATTCGTTCGAGCCCGGTCTCGACGTCGGGATGAGCGCGAATCTCGCGGAAGGCCTTCAGGATACCGTCGGTCGGGTCGATGGCGTCCCGCGCGTGGGTGCCCAACACGCTCTTGAGGTGAAAGGCCGACAGATCCTGGAAGGCCACGAACGTTCCGGCAGCCGCGTGGGCCATCCCGTCCCGTTGCACGCGGGCGAACCAGATGTCCAGGGCGTCGCCGGCAAGCCCTGCCTGCTCGAACCGCTTGCGCACCGGTTCCGGGTCAAAGAGCGTGTCGCTCGCGTCGAAGACGATCGCTTCTGGTCGCCAGATAGGCATGGTGAGGATTCCTTTTCCGTGGGTGTTCAACTCCCGCAGGCAACTGTCAACCGGCCAGGCGGCGGCCCGAAAAAGCGGTGATCCATCCCGGCTGCCCTGTCGGAACGCCGGCCAGTGCAAGGACCAGACGCATTGTCCATGCCGAAGACGGCAGGGCTCGCCGACCTAGGCCGTGCGTGGTCCTTTCCTACGCCGGAACGGCGAGGCGCCACCGGCCGGGTCGGGGCCCCGCGCTCGTTCGCTCAGTATGGAGCAGGACTACTTCAATTCGAACATCCGCTGTCCCGCGAGGCGCGGCTCTGGGGCGACCCAACAGGTCGTGACTCACGCGATGGCGGACGGGTGACCGAACCGCCTGCAAGAGCGCCGGCCAAACCTCGTGCCGGCGCTGGCAGGCCTCGCCTCCGACAGCCGAGACGCCCCCAGGCGATCCTTGGAGTGATTGGCGCGCGCGGCCAAGACGCTATGCGCCAATCACCGAGGCGACCAGGCAATCCTGCGAACAACGTGATACACAACCAGCACCACGATGGAGCCGACCGTGGCGACCAAGAGGCTCCACAGGTTCAAGCCGGTCACGCCTTTGGCACCGGCTAGCTGGAACAGATAGCCGCCCGCGAGCGCTCCAACGATTCCGAGGGCGATATCGATGATGACCCCCTCTCCACGCCGGTTGATGATCCTGCTTCCGAGGAAGCCAGCAATCAGGCCCAGTAGGATCCATGTAATGAACGACATGTGTTCTCCCTGCTCCCGGAAGACCGTCGCTGCCAGACGGTTCCGCGGGGCTTGACCGCGCGCGAGACTCCGCGACACAGGCGCGAAGGCCCGGCTGCCGGAAGGTAGCTTATGCACGATCGGTACCGGCGACGGCTCCATGGTGCTCGACGACCGCCGACGTCCCATGTCGCGCGAACCGCCGACCTGGCATCGGTGCAGGCCTTCCTCCCCACAGCGCAGAGCTTGCGCCCATGTCTTTCGAGGCAGTCCCGTCATTCGGCAAGGAGCCTTTCAAGAATACCACGGGACGACGGTGTCGTGTCCGTACGAGGCTGGAATGGAAGTGAGCTCGCCGCCTGGAACGGTCCACCTGACGAACGCGTCATTCCGTCACGGACTGGTCGTGGTCGGCCCCACCCCGAGACAGTCAGCTCTGTGGCCCGAGCCGCGTCGGGAAGGAAGCAGCACATTCGTTGCCTCCAACCGAACCTGAGAGGCTGGCCCGTATCGTGCTCTGGATGACGATGGAGATTTCGCGTGAAGGACTACATCAGCCGGACTATTCCCACGCTCGTCCCGGGGACCGCTTCGGCGCACCTGTCGACGCCGCGCGGAGGTGTCCGCCCCGGGGTGAAGCCGCACCGTGCACCGGCGTTCCGATGGTCGTGGAAGCTTGCCAGGGTCGCCGGCATTGATGTCTACGTCCATGGGACCTTCGTGCTGCTCATAGCCTTCATAGCGTTCAGCGACGCGATCGCCGGGCATGGCGCGGAGGCTGTCGCGAGCCGGACTTTGCTGATTCTCGCCGTGTTTGCCACGGTCGTCCTGCACGAGTTTGGTCACGCGCTGACGGCGCGACGCTTCGGCGTGGGCACCCGCGACATCACGCTGCTGCCCATCGGCGGCGTCGCAAGGCTCGACAGAATGCCCGACAAGCCGAATCAGCAGCTGCTGGTGGCGCTGGCAGGCCCTGGGGTGAACCTGGTCATCGCCGCGGTGCTGTTCGGCGTGGTGCGGCTGCTCGGCGGCGGGCTTGGCGCCGAGACCGTTCTGCAAGGGGGCGGGTCGTTTCTGTCGCAGCTGCTGTGGATCAACGTCTCCCTGGCAGTGTTCAACCTGCTACCCGGCTATCCGATGGACGGGGGGCGAGTCCTTCGGGCACTCTTGGCAATGCGTCTGCCGCCAGAGCGCGCCACGCAAACAGGGGCTCGCGTCGGCCAAGGCGTCGCCGTAGCGCTCTCCTTCGTGGGCCTGTTCATGAGCCCGCTGCTGATCGTGATTGCCGTCTTCGTTTGGATCGGCGCCCAGGCGGAATACTCCGTGTCGAAAGCAAGGGCCGCTCTCACTGGCCTCTTCGTCCGCGACGCCATGATCACGGACTTCAAGGTCGTCTCCCCCACCCATCCGCTATCGCACGCGGTAGAGCTCACCCTCACGGGCTTCCAGCAGGACTTCCCGGTGATGGACGGCTCGCGGCTGGTGGGCGTCCTCACGCACGCCGACGTGCTCAGAGGCCTTGCAGAGCGAGGCTCGCAGCTCGTCGTGCAGGACGCGGCGCGTACCGAGTTCTCCACGGCAACCTCGTCGGAGCCGATCGACGGCGCCTGGACGCGGATGCGCCAGGACGATTGTCGGGTCGCGATGGTGCTCGACAACGATAGAGTGGTGGGGCTGCTGACCCTGGCGAAGGTCGGGGAGCTGCTCGCGTTGGCAGCGGCCAGCCGCCGTCCCGGGGGCTTGGCCCTCGACGCGGAGAGAGGAACGAGTTCATGATCACGATTCGTCGCGCCGACGAACGCCGCCACGACCGACACCGCAAGCAGGACGTGTGGGCTACGTTCTTCGAGCAAGCTCCCACGGAACCGCTGGCTGGGGGCTTCGGCGCTCTCGACCTCCTGAACGAAGGCCGTGTCCCGCCCGCGGCGGTGGTGGTGTGCCCGACGGTTTTGCCCCCCAGCGATGCCGAAATCGTCACGTACGTACACGAGGGCGTGTTGGCGTACGAAGACTCGACGGGCCGGTCAGGCATCATTGCAGCGGGCGAGTTTCATCGCAGGAACGCCGGCCGCACCATCCGGCACAGCGAGACGAACGCTTCGCGGACCGACTCGGCGCACCTCTTCCGGATCTGGCTCCGGCCCCTGCAGAGCGGGCTCGAACCTGGCGACGAGCAGAGGCGCTTTGGCATGGCGGAGCGTCGAAACGGGCTGTGTGTCGTGGCCTCGCCGGACGGCCGGCGCGGATCCCTGCGCATTCGCATGGAGGCGCTCATCTTTTCTGCCGTGCTCGACTCGGGGCAGCATGTGGTCCGTGAGCTCGGCCCGGGACGCGGTGCGTGGCTGCACATCGTGCAGGGCTCAGTCACCCTCGAGAATATGGTCTTGACCGCGGGGGACGGCGCCGGCATCACGACCGAATGTGCAGTGTCGCTGACGGCGAGGGAACGCACGGAGATCTTGCTGCTCGAGGTCGGAGGGCTGCAGCAAGGACTTCTGGTCGATGAGCCCGGTCCTGTCGGACGCGACGTTGTTTCGTAGCGAGCCCGATGGCGCCAAGGCTCGGTGCCGGCCGCAGCATCGAGGACGAGGACTCGCGTGCTGACGTGATCGCTCGGCCCGCGACCCGGCGCAGGATGGTCCTTCGGGCTCGGGCATCGCCTCTGAGGCGGCTGCCCTGTGACCAGCACAGACCTTACCTCGGGACACGGCGACAATCCTCAGGCCGCTCAGGCGCGACGGCCCAGCGAGGCGGTAGTCCGAAGCCCGTTTCGGCGCTTCGCGACGCCGACGCACTGATGCCGCTGCCGGGGCGAGAGCGCACCTTCCAACGGGCGCAGCCCGGTCCAAAACAGGTGTCATCGCGTGCGGCTTGCAGGGCCCGCAGCTTGCAGGCGCTTGCGACGATCGCGTGCGGCTGGGCACGTCCAAGAACCAGACCCATACTTCTGACTGCGGCACACCACCGGTGAACCTTGGCAGCACAACATCGCCGCGCTGGAGTAGTGGTAACGCTTGGGGAGGGAAGCATGGAGTCAATTCAGCACCAACACGTCAGAGATGCCTGTGGAACGACAATCGCCTGGAGCGAGGTTGGGAAGGGGTATCCGCTCGTCCTGCTCCACGGCATCCAAGACTCGAATCGTACGTGGCGAAGGGTGGCTCCGCTGCTCGCTGACCGCTTCTGGGTCATTCTGCCCGACCTGCCGGGCTTCGGCGATTCGGGACGGCCAGACGGCGCGTACACCCTGTCTTGGTACGGTGACCTGCTCACGGCGTGGCTGCAAGAGATCGGGGTACACAGGGCCCACTTCTGCGGCCACTCGTTTGGCGGCGGTATTGCTCAATGGATGGTCCTGGAACACCGGAGCCTCGTAGACAGGCTTGCGTTGGTGTCGGCGGGAGGACTGGGGCGCAGTGTCGGCTTGGCGTTGCGGCTCGCGGCATTCCCGGGGTTGGGCCCGGCCCTGAGCCCGCTCGTCCTGCGACACGTCGTGCCGGTGGCTCTCAGATGCTGGCCTGAAGCGTACGGCAACATGGAGCCAGAGGAGGTCGAGCGATTTCTCGCGTGGAGCCGCATTCCGGGCACGGAGCGCGCCTTTCAGCGGTCCGTGCGGGGCGTGATCAACCTGCTCGGGCAATACATGCAGACGGTCGACCGGATCGGAGACGTCCAGTCACCGCCGCCAACCGCGCTGTTCTGGGGTGATAAGGATCCGATCATTCCAATCCGTCACGCCAGACGGATCCTCCAACGTTCCGACGGGGTCACCCTGACCGAGTACGAAGGCTGCGGCCACTTTCCCCAGCTCGAGGCCTCCGAGCGCTTCGCGCTGGACCTCCTCGATTTCCTCACGGACCCGGCCAGGCCAGGCGCAACGATGCACGCCCCCCCGAGATGGGACATGCCGTGGCTCTGGCGCGCGCTCGCAGCGCTCCCGGCCATGCACGCGATTTCCGCGGAGGGGCAGAGAGCCTGCGCCGAACACCGCGCCGAGCAGCACCCGAGCGTGACCCGCGTACGCGGTGGATGACGCGTGCATGAGAGGTGGAGTCGACGACAGCGCCATCGCGGAGCTGCCGTCGGCCGCGCTGTCGCGAGCGGCGGAATCCGAACACGCACGGAGCTGACGTGACGACGGGCGAGCGTCGTGGCTCGCGAGCAGGTCGGCCTCAGAGAGTAGCCCCGGTGCCGAGCCGCTCCACCAGCTCGACCAGCAGCCGGCTGTCAATCGGCTTGGTAAGGTAGGAAGTCATGCCCGCGGCGAGGCATCGCTCGTACGCACATGGGTCGAGAACGTGGAGTGGTCGGCGGGCTCCACGTACGGCAGGAACGGCCGTCCCACCAGCAATGAGCATCCGACGCCCACCATGGCTTCGCCGGTCAGATTCACCTCGATCAAGCGTCCCGCTTCGTCGAAAGTAGCGTAGGCGACAGGGGCGAAGTCGTACAGGTCGGCATAGCGATCCCGCGACCTCTCGAGCTCGTCCCTGGCGCTCTGCAGCTCGTCGTTTTGCGTTTCGAGCTCAACGCGGTGCACCTCCAGCTCGTGGGCCAGACGAAGGACATCTTCGGGCGACAGCGACGCAAGACCTCCGACGCGCTTGGCGAGAGTCGTCTCGACGCGCTTTCGCAGTGCCTTCGCACTCTCGCGCTCTGGCTTCACGGAGGTCTTCATTCGCCGCTCCCTCGACGGAAATCAACCATCCAAGCGCAGATAGCGCCGGGCAGCCGTCACGCGTGTCCCGGTGCAAGACGTCGTCCACGCACTTACCATCTCACATCGGCGCATCGGCGATGACCGATGCCGTCGAATTGACGTGTTGCTTCTCCATTCTGACCGACCACGCCGCCGGTCCGGGCCCGGCGTGACGCCGCCCACCGTCTCCCCTACGCAACGCGGATACCGATACGGTGGTGCAGGTCCCGGGCGCTTGGTACGATCAGTTCTCCCAAGGTCGCGAGTCGCGCGCTGTCCAGCAAGTCTCCGGCATTCCACAGCAGCTCGGCACGGCCCTCCCCCTACATGCGAGATTGAGGACTTCTGCCTAAAGACATGCACCCGTGGACGCAAGCTCCGCCAAGGCCGAAGGCGGTCGGGCCGAAGCCGTTGCGCGGGGTCAAGCCGCGCTGGCTTCGGCAGCAGCGCGCTTCGCGTCCGCGCTCCGTGCTGGCAGCGTCGAGGGCACGGCCTCCGCCGCTCTGGCGCCATCGGCCGGCGTGACGGCGGCCTCGGCGGCTTCGGTGCCTCGCCAGGCTCCCCCGAGGGCACGGAGATGCGCGAGAAAAGGCTTGTGGGTGCGAATCCATGCACGGTTGTGGTGGCCAGCGTAAGCGCGAATCATGGCGTTGAACTTCTGCCCGCGTAGAGCGCTGCGAAGCACCTGTCCGATCGAGTAGAACGTCCCCTGCGCCCCAAGCGTCTCCGTCTGCAACGCCAATGGCGACATGCCCATCGGCCGGAACACCACGTGATGGGTGTCGTACAACGCCCAGTCGGGGCTGAGCAACCGGCCGGCCCGCTGCAGGTCCTCGAATACGCGTGTCCCGGGCAGCGGTGTGAGAATGAGAAACTGCGCGGTATCCAGGTCGTGAGCCTTGGCCCAGCTCGCCGTCTCCCGAATCGTCTCCGCGTCGTCCGCGTCCGAGCCGAACACGAACATGCCATGGACGCTGATCCCGGCCGCGTGAATCGCCGAAACCGCCCGCTCCATGGCTTCGACCGTCTGAGCCTTGTCATAGAGTCGGAGGGTCCGCGGATTGACGGACTCGAATCCCACGTAGACCATATCGCAGCCCGCACGACGCATCAATGGCAGAAGCCCCTCGTGCCTTGCGCAGTCCGTATGCACCTGCGTCGACCAGCGGGGCGTCACCCCAGCGTCGATCATCGCCTCGAGCAGCTCCCTGGTGCGCTTCGGGTTGGCCGTGAAGTTGTCGTCGTAGAAGAACACGTGTGCGTCGTCGAGGTCCTGCGCACGAAGGTCCTCGAGCACCTTGTCGGCGGACCGGAACCGGTACTTGCGGCCGAACATGCTCGTGACCGAACAGAACGAGCAGTCATAGGGGCACCCGCGAGAAGTCTGGATGGGAATGGTTCTGGCCGTCGCGAACCCGGACGGTCCTGGTCCGCCCTGCTCGATCAGCGACATGTCCGGCGTGGGGAGGGTGTCGAGATCAGCGATCGCGAGTCCGAGCGGGTTGTGCACGACGCGGTGGCCGTCGCGCCAGCTGAGCCCTGGCACGTGTTCGAACCCGCCGCCGGTGCGCACCGCCTCCACGAAGGCAAGGATGCTCGAGTCCGCCTCGCCCCGAAGAACCCAGGTAGAGTGCTCCAACGCCTCGTCCGGGAGGAACGTCGGATGTGGTCCTCCGATGACCACCGGAACGCCGAAGGAGCGCACCCGATCCGCGATGTCATAGGCGCGCGGCGCCGTGGACGTGATGGTGCTGATGCCGACCAAGTCACTACCGATGAGGCGATGCCAATCCAGGGGGTGCGACTCCTTGAGGGCAACGCTCGCCTCGTGTCCTGCGCGGGACAAGATCGTGGCCAGCAGCACTGGGCCAAGCCGGGGAAGGCGAATCCTGCTGAAGATGTGGATTCCCGGCGCCTTGGGTTCGACGAACGCGATTTTCACGACGTGTGCTCCGCGGGGCGCGACGGTGTTGTTCGATAGCCGCGCCTCTCGTGCAGATGGCTGCACGATCCGCGCCGCGAGCGCAGACCATGCACAATGACCGGCCGGCGGCGTACCTTGCACTTTCGCCGAGCCCGATAGCGTTTGCGCAGATGCTCGATGTCATTCAATTTGACTGAGACCGCATCTGCCCGGGGCTGATTCGGGTCTGCCGGCTCAGACGCGGCGCTGTGCCCGGGCGCCGTCTACGTCGAGTCCGGCACTCTGACGACGCCGTCAATCGCCACCACCCTGTGCTTGCCGCTTCGCTTGGCTCGATAGAGCGCGTGGTCCGCCCGTTCCACCAGAGTGCGCGACGTTTCGCCGGCCCCGGCGCACAGGGTTACGCCCGCGCTGACGGACATGGCTTGCCCGTGACTCGCTATGCTCGTGACACCAGTCCGAATTCGCTCGGCGATCTGGAATGCCTCCCGCGGGTCGTTGGTGAACCGCAGGATGACCGCGAACTCCTCTCCGCCGAACCTGCAACAGATATCCGAATCCCGCGTCTGCTCTTTGAGCGTCGCCGCCAGCTCCACCAGGATCCGGTCGCCTTCCTGGTGTCCCCACCTGTCGTTGACGAACTTGAAGTCGTCGATGTCCAAGAGGATCAGGGCCACACCGACGCCGTACCTCCTATGGTTGCCCAGCTCGAGCTCCAGCAACTCGTAGCAGGTCGTGTGGTTGAATAGCCCGGTCATGCGGTCGCGCATCGACAGGTTCACGAGCTCCGCGACGTCGGGCTCCGACATCAACGTGAAAGACCGCACCTCGCCCGTGATGTTCGAGAGGTAGTCCAGCGTGGCAACGGCCATGCAAGCGTTTCGGCCCAGCCTCCCGGACATCCTCAACTTGTGAGAGAGAATCTCGTCCCACATGCTCCGGGCGATCTCTGGGGGGAAGTACCGATGCGAGATGGCATACAGAAGGTCGGAGAAAAACGCGGCACCGCGTTGTTCCTTCAAACTCTCGATGCGCCCCCTCTCGGCCTCCGTCATGGCGCGGTCCCCGGCAAACGCCGACGCCAGGTCGACCGGAACCGCGTCGGGAGCGACAGTTGCTCGCAGGCGCCCACCGTCGCCCTCATCGTCCGCATCGTCGAGATCATCGTCGCTGTTCATTGAGGGCCTCGCTCCGCAGGCGGGTATCGTTCGAAAGCCTTCACGGCGGTTCTTCCCGCGTATCGGACCCCCCACGCCCCAGCGGCCGCAACGAGAAGGCGTAGTCCGGAGACGGGTTGCGCTTGCGCCGGCTTGCCAACAACCGTCCAATCATGTCCGCCAATCGCGCAACGAGGCGACGTCTCCACCACTCCCAGGATGTCGTTTCCCCCGAGCATCAGGGGCGTGTTGCCGTCCTCCTCGATCTCGCTTCCGGCGTACTTCGCGATCAGGACCCCGTCCCCAAGCCTGGAGTCGGCCGCTCGGACCTTGCCATTCTCCAGCACCTTGCCGTCGCCTACCGCAACCGCCACCCCATCCCGCGGCTTCTCTGTAAGCCCCCAGCCAACCCCATCCTTTCGGGGTAGTCCGGCCATGCGCAGAATGTCGTCCGGAGGTACGAATCCATGGCCCGTAAGACGACGAATCGAG
>JAJZQG010000079.1 GCA_021847645.1 Myxococcales bacterium | reverse complement strand
GAACGTGGGCCCGGCTGTTTGACAGACGAGCGGACGGACATGGGACGGTAGGGATTGTCCGGGCGGCTGCGGCTTGCCGTGGTCGCCGTGGGTAAGTGGCGGGTTTTGACCTAACGGAGGTGCCACACCGAGTTGCCGGTGAGGCTGAGTCCACGACGTGAGGACCGGCTCCGGCGGACGGGCGCTGCGATCGGCTCCCGGGTGCGAAATCGAAAAAGACACCCGGCAGGCTGGAAACGTGGCGATACCCGGCGGGCGGACGTGTGCCTTGAGATCCCAACCGGCTCAACAGACTCTCGTGGTGCGCGGTCACACTGGCCTGTCCCTGCGAGAGAAATCGATCCGTTCGGCGACGGCGATGGGCTCGATGTCCGTTGGTACCCCGACAGATCCCCATTCCGACACCGTGAACACCCTATCCCGAACGTCGTGACGTGGAGGCAAGGCAAGATGAGGTTCAGCGGGATTCTCTGGCTCATGAGCAAGGCGACGATACCGGCTGCGGTCGCCATGGCGGCACTGGCCTCCGCCCGATGTACGGTCAATACGACGAACGGAGGCAGCTGCTCGGAGGACTGGAGTGTCACCGGCTGTACGGGGAGCGCAGTGGGCTACTCGTGTACCGGAGCCGACAAGCCCGAGCAGAGCAATACCGCCTTGTCGTGCAGCGCGGGCATTTCCACCACCAGTGGTTCCACCGCCTATTGCTGCAGCAAGAGCGCGTCGCTGACCTGCGCCACGGACGCTCTGGTTTCGTGTCCCGCCGCCCAGATCGGCTACTCGTGTACTGGCGCCGACGTGCCGCTGCAAAGCGACGCCACGCTGACCTGCGGCGCAGGCGTGATCGGCGCCGACGGCGCGACCGCCTACTGCTGCGTGAGCAGCTCGACCGGAACGTGCGCCGTGGACGGCGGCGTCGTCGGGTGCACCAGTGGCTCGACGGGATACTCGTGCACGGGCACCGAGATCCCGAGCCAACTCGACCCCGCGCTGACCTGCGGAGCCGGTGTGGCCGGCTCCGACGGCTTGACCGACTACTGCTGTGTAGCCGGCACGGCGAGCACCTGCGCGGCGGACAACACGGTCACCGGCTGCACGGGCAATGCGACGGGCTACTCGTGCTCGTCGACGGACACTCCAAGCCAGGCCGACGCGACGCTGACCTGCGGCGCGGGAATCGCGGGGGCCAACGGCTTGACCGACTACTGCTGCCAGGTGACAGGCGCAGCCACGTGCGCCGTCGACAGCTCCGTCACGGGCTGCGCCGGCGGGTCTGTCGGCTATTCTTGCACAGGCTCCGACCCGCCGAGTGCGAGCGACTCGAACCTGACGTGCAGCACGGGCGTGGCAGGGGCCAACGGCTTGACTGACTACTGCTGCGAGGGCTGACCTGGCGACACGCTCTCTGAATCGTCCGAATGTCGTGCTATAAGCGTGGCCCGTCATGAAGCACGCCATCATCGATTTCGAGGTTGACCCCAATCGGTCCGCGGGCCCGCTGAGGTTCGGCATGACGGCTGCGCAAGTTCGGGCGCAACTCGGCTCCCAAGCGGGCGCCGGTGAGCCGTCGACGCCCCGGGACACGTTCGGCGATCTGGGCATCCGTGTGCACTATGGCCCTCACGACCTGGCCGAGGCGTTCGAGTTCCGCGGTCCGGCCAGCCCGACCTTCCAGGGGCGCCCGCTGTTGCGCCAGCGTTTCGCCGATCTCGAAGCGTGGTTGCTCTCGATCGACCCCGGTCTGAAGCTCGAGCACTCTGGTCTCACGTCTCTTCGTTTCGGCATTCGACTGTACGCGGCGTCGGCGCGCAAGAGTCCTTCCTTCCCCGTGGAATCCGTCACTGTGTTCGCTCCCGAGTATGGCCGCCGCTACATCGCGTCGATCCTGCCGCCTCCGCCGCGCTGAGCCTGCGATGTGTCAACGCAGTCCGCGCTCGTCCTGGCCGAGCAGCCGTCGATCGGACCCCGGCCTTCGCGCCAACGGCGCAGTTCACCTTCACGGTGTTCACGTACCAGCCGGGGTCCATCAGCCGCCATACGTTCTGGCCCTTGGCCTGGAACTGGATGCGAGCGCCCTTTGTGCGGCAGTTGTCCGGCAGGGTGATGGACTGTGCCGTCCAGCCGAATGCGCGCGACGACCCTTCTCGCATGTAACACATTTTGTCTTGCGCGGCGTGCCCGTCGCAGATTGTCCGTCCGAACATGCAAGCGGCCCGCTTGCATGCTTTGCAGGCGTGTCGAGTTGCGGTAGAGGAGGTCCATGAAGGCAACCATGACACGAGGACACGGGAGCGTTGGCGCGCTCGGCGCAGTGGCCCTGGCGATGCTGCTGCCCGCATGCGGCGGCGGCGCCGTGATGTCAGGCGCGGCGGCCGGACGAATCGGAAGCGGCCTGTCCGCTGAGGCGCAGCGCACGCCACGCGGTGGCGAGGTGTGCGCGCTGCACGAGGCAGTTACGGCGCTGCCGGGATCGCCCGACAAACCCGTGGCCGAGGTCTGCGAAAAGGCCTGGAAGAGCGACGAGCTGTGGCGTCGCGCCATGATCGTGCTCTCTGCCCACGCCGAGCGGCTCGGCGAGTTGGCCCAAGGCGAGAAGCCGGAACAGGCCGGGCGTCTGTCGGCTGCCCTGACGGGCGTGACCGGTCCCGATTTCGCCGATGCCGACGGGCCGCAGGAGACGGCCGCCAAGGACGCCGTGGTGAAGCTCGTTCAGCAGCTCACCTCATCGAAGAACGACCTGGCGAAGTCGGTGAAGGAAGCCGCTCCGCAGGTCAAGACGCTGTGCGATGGGCTGGAAGCGTACCTCACCGACCAACTGGGCAAGCTCGACGAGACGCGTAGCGAGATCGACAAGAAGCGGACGGCCGGGGCGGATCGGCGTTGTGCGGTGCTCGACAACCGACCGCTGTGCGTTTCGCAATCGATGCTCGATCGCGTCACCTATGCGGGGTTGTTCAGCGATCTGGCGGAGCTTCAGACCTCGCACATGGAAGCCCGCGACTCGTTGCGGGAGTTCTGCATGGCTCACCGCAAGCTCGAGGAAGCCGCGGACAAGGGCACGATGTCCAAGGAGCAGACGTGGGCCGACATCGTCAACAGCGTGCAGTCCATGCCGCGGGGCCGCGCCAACCAAGGCGCTCCTGCAGCGTCGTCGCCCGAACCGTCGCCCGCACCCAAGAAGTAGAGAGCCGGGCGCCGCGATACCGCATCGCTCTCGTTGCGCATGTGCGCGACCTGGTAGTCTTGCGCGCTCCTGGTGCGTGTGAAAACGCACTGACGGAATCGTCGAGGGCGCAGCCGGGAGGAGCAGGCGCCCTGGCCGGCTGTTGCGTCTTGCCGCACCCGGCGCGCCGCCCTCCTGTACACTCACGACCGCGACGTGGTAAAACGGGCGGGCACCGAACGTGCGGGAGGTCGATCCGTGGCTTCGAACAAGAAGTCGAGACAAGGGCAATCGCAGCGGAAGACAGGCTCCCCGGAGTCCGCGGCAGGCGCTGCCGGCGGTTCGGACAAGAAGAAGAGCCGACGTTCCGGAGGGAAGCGTGGAGGCCACGCCGCCCCATCGCCCACCCCCGCCGACGAGTCGCCCGAGCGCGAGAAACAAGCAGCTTTGCCTGCGCAGGAGCCGCAACAGCAACCGTCCCTTCCCATCGTCGAGGCCACCGCGCAGCCCAAGGTCGCCTCGCAGCCCCCGCCCAAGGTCGCCTCGCAGCCCCCGCCCAAGGTCGCCTCGCAGCCCCCGCCCAAGGTTGCCTCGCAGCCCTCGCCCAAGGTTGCCTCGCAGCCCCCGCCCAAGGTCGCCTCGCAGCCCCCGCCCGAGGCCGAGCCGGAGGCCACCGCGCAGCCGGCGCCCGTGCCCGAGGTCGTCGCACAGCCTTCCTCACGCGTTGTCGTCGAGGAACACGTCCCTGCGCCCACAGCTTCCGGGTTCGATCAACTGCCCATCTCCGTCGCGGGCTTCCAGGCTGCCTGGGAGTCTGCGCCCGACGCATCCTCCCGGCTTCACGTCGTCACGCGCGTTACCGATACCCTGCTTCGCCTGGTCGTTGCGCTGGAGTTGGGCGCGCTCGGCCTCTGCGAAGCTCGCTCGCGTCTCGAGACAGGTGTCGCCCTTGCATCCCTCGGCCGACCGGGCGCTGCCCTCACCAGCCGCGAGTGGGCAGCTCTCGCATTCAGCCTCGCACGCCTCGCCTCGGGCAAGACGGCTGGTGCGGTCGGTCGCTTGGCCGTCTCCCTGGCCGCTCAGCCCGAGCTCTCTCGCGTCCTGCAAGACGAGCTCTTCCAGGTCGAACGCCTGGCCCCTGGCGACAGCTTGGGGCGCCGCGAGCTCCGATCCATCGAACTGCTCGTCGAGCTCGCCGCTGCCTGTGCGCCCATCCGCGCCGCTCACATCGTCGCCGTCTCCGGCGTCGTCACCTGCGAGGGCGACGACTCGATCGAGTACGAGCTGCGCGACGTGATGTCAGGCAGCCAGCCCGCAGCGCTGTGGTCCAAGCGTCCGTTGCTCAGGCCGTGGTGCTACCTGCTCGAGGATGGAGCCCTGCGAGAGCAGTCGCTGTTCCCCATGGCCTTCGCCGCGCACTGCGCAGCATGTGACGCCGTGCGCATTCACCTGGCAACGCGCATTGCCTTCGGGCCTCCCGGCGCCCCGGTTGCGGGCACCTGCGCCCGGTGCGGCGGCTCGCGCGAAGCCCATTTGCCCCGGCATGACGCTCACCCGCTCGAGCGCGTGACCGTCATCTGGTAGCACACACCTCAGTCTCAATGGTGGTGTCCGCCGCCCACATGCGGAATGCACGTTCCGTTGTCCCGGAATTGTGGGACGCGCGGGAACAGGACCTGGTATACCCAATCCGCTAGGCTCTGGACCGGAACCCCCGCGCCCGGCGCTGGCACGCTATAAGGGGCAGTCCCTCGAAGCTGCGCCAGATCGATCTCGCCGAGCTCCGCCAGCGTGACTTCACCGTCCGCTTGGCCCGAGCTGCCGTCCGCCGACGCAAACGGGTCAAACCGCAGCTCGGCCGTGTCCGACACGTCGTCCAGAAACAGACGCTCCGGCGCAATCTCTATATCATAGTTGACCGTGACGTTGCCCGTCAGCGTCACGCCGGATACTTGCTGCCCGCCGACCTCGGCGGAGCACGTGTCGTAGTGATAGCCCTGGCGGAAACGCCAGTGAAAGGTCTTCTCGACATTCCCCTTGGTCGCGTGCCCGTCTACCAGCAGCGCGATTCCCCCGGCCGAGACGTAGGCGTCGTCCGCCGGTGTCCGCATAAGTGTCAGTGTGTCGGCACTGACCCCTTGCCCCAGCACCGCATCCGACGCCGGCACTTCCAGCCGGAACTGCACGTCGCACGAGCCTAGCCCATAGAGCGTGCCGAGCTTCTGTCCGGCTCCCTGGGCCAGGTCGATCACGCGACCGTAGCGCGCTTCGGCGTAGCTGGCGCATGCGTCGCCCAGCGACACGTGGCCGATGCCCACGACCACCCGGTCGAATGACACGCTCCAGCCGTCGGCCGTCGTCGTGACCGACCTGACGGCGGGGCTTGGCGAGACGGTCGTCTGCAAGATGCCCGGAGGCGGGCGGTCGTCGGCCGGTAGGCACGAGACGAGCCCCGCGACCGTCAGCGCGAATCTCCGCACGGATGCCCCGTTCATCACAGCCCCCCTTCGAGACCGATGCTCGGAATGCTCACCGGGCCGATCTCGTGGCCCATAAGGACCTCCTTGTGGAGCGTCGCGTTCAGCATCTCCGCGACAAAGCTCAGCCATCGCGAATTCGAGTAGTTCCAGCGCTTCTCCAGGCGAACATCGATGCGATAGAACATGGGGTCCCGCGGCGGGTTGGCAACCTTTGGCAGCGGAATGAGCGGGTTGCCCGAATCGGTCTGGGGGGCGCCCGTATACAGCGTAAGGCGCGTGCCGGCGCGCCAGTTGCGTCCGAGATCGTAGGCGACCGCCGCATTGGCCACGTGCGTCCGATCGAACGAGCTCGGGAAGTGGTCCTGTCCCACGCTGCGCATCGATCGCGACAGCGTATAGGCCAGATACCCCCCGAGGCGCCTGGTCAGCCGGCGCTTGATGTACAGCTCCGCACCGTACGTGGACCCCAGGCTGCGCGCCTGGCTGAACGGGCCGCCGCCCTGACCCTCCTGCCGGACCCCCAGCGTGTCGGTCATGTTCAGGAAGATGTTCTCGAACACTGTCGCCGTGGCGGTCGTGGCCCCCGGGAGCTCCACCTCCACGCCCGCGCTCGATTGCACGCTCGTCTGCAGCCCGCCTGAAAGGTTGCCGATCGCCAGCCCGGGGATCGGGATGATGAACGACGGCGGCTGATGGGCAATCCCGAACGTGTGAATGACGTGCACGCCGCGGGCGACCTCGAGCCTCGACGAGATGCGCGGATCGATGCCCACCGCCGAAGCGCTGCCCGAGCGATACAGGTCCACGCGCACCCCGGGCGTCACTTCCACGCCTCGCCAGGTCAAGACCACGTCGGTCCAACCGCCGACGGCAACGTCGTCCCGGGGGGGGAACATCTCGTTGAACGCGATGGTGTCCGGATCCTCCGGATCCGCGTACGGCCTCACGTCCGCGCGGTACGCGTCCAGCGTGATGTCGGCGCCGCCTCGCAGTTGTGCGACCCCCGACAGCTTGTGAGTGCCCTGCAGGCGGGCCGATACCATGTAGTCGCGCTGGTTGCGGGGTTGCCCGGGGACCCTCGTCTGATCGAAGCCCAGCGTGACCGCCGCGCGGATCGCGCTCCCGGGCCCGTAGCGGTGGTCGTAGCGCGTGTCCAGACGGTAGAACTCGGAGCCGAACAGCGTGTCGGTGACCCCGGCCGTCGTCTGCTGGAGCAGATCGTACGAGCCGAAGCCAAAGAGCGTGACGCGGTCCTTGTCCGTGAAGTCGTAGGTCGTACGCGCCTCGAAGTCGCGGTAGTCGAGCGTCGTGTTCTTCGCGATGAGCGACAGGATCGCAGCGGTATAGGAGTATCGGCCGGCCAGCAGCACCGTGCCGCGCCCGTTCGCATATCCTGTCTCCGCCAGCGCGCCCATGTCGAACAGACGGATGTTGCCCTCCCCGTGCAGGTCGGCTCGAGGCTCCGTGCTCTCCGCCGACACGATCCCGCCCGCATACCGGCCGTACTGCGCGGGATATCCGCCCGGATACAGGTCCACCCGGTCCACCAACCCCGGGTGGATCACCGACGGTCCCAATCCTACGTGATAGAGATACGGCACGCGCACGCCGTCGAAGAAGTATCCCACGTTGCCCGGGGGCGCCCCGCGTACATAGAAGAACGGCAGGCCCGAGACGATCGGAGTCACGCCCGGCATCGACTCGATTGCGCGAAAGGGGTCCCCGAACGCGCCTGGCAATTGCCGCACTTCCGCCCGGCCCATCGACGATGCTCCGGGCGCCGGACGGTTGCCTTTCACGACGACCTCGATCGGCTGTTGCGCTGGCGGGCTCTTCGTCTCGGGGAGAGCGGTCGTTGCCGGGGCGGGCGGCGTTGTCGGTGTTGTCGCGCCGGGAGCTGCGCCGTTGGCGGGCTGGCCCTGCTGCGACGGGGGTTGCGCGCCTGGCGGCGAAGGGATCGGCTCCTCGAGCGGCGGGGGAGACGGCGGGGTGAAGTGCACCAGAAATCGGATGCGCGCCGCGACCGCTTGGCCGTTGCGCCGCGCCGGCTCGAAACGCCACCCGGCCGCCGCGGACTCCGCCGCGGTGCGAAACGGCTCCTCGCCGCGCACCGCCTGCGCACCTTTGACCGTCCCGTCCGCCTGCACGGTCAGCAGCAGGATCACCTCGGCTTCGCCTTGGCCCGTCGCCGGATAGGCCACTTCGGGCGAGGACACGAGCCGCGGTGGATCCACCGTCGGTGCCGCCGGGGTCGTGGCCGCGTGGCTCGCCTGCGCCTGAGCCCGCGCGCGGGCCTCCATGCCCCACAATGTCGCCGCCACGGCAATCGGCCCGACCAGGCTGCGACAAGCCTTGTGTGCGACCATGCTCCTCATGCCGGCGAACGCCGCCCGCGCCGCGAAGCGTCGCGGAAAGTCGATGTCGGGCGTGCCGCTGGCGCCGATCGGCTGAGTCTTCGGCACTGGGTCATCCGAACGACGATAGCAGCGGAGTCGACACGATCCAGCCCCCGATGTCGGATTCTGAAGGAAGAATCGGGCCTGTTCGTGATCGCACGCACGTCCATGGTTTGCATTCTCAACACGACCGGTGGGCGGTACCCTCGTTCCATGAACACGCGCACCGAATACGACAGCATGGGCCCCGTGGAGGTGGACGCGGATCGATACTGGGGCGCCCAGACCCAGCGCTCGCTCGCGCACTTCCGGATCGGCGAAGAGCGGTTCCCACCATCATTCGTCGCCGCGCTGGCCCTGGTCAAGAAGGCCGCCGCGCAGGTCAATCGGGATCTCGGCCTGCTGCCCGATGCGGTCTGCTCCCTCATCGTGCAGGCGGCCGACGAGATCATCGACGGCAAGCACGTCCACCAGTTCCCGCTGTCGGTCTGGCAGACCGGCAGCGGCACGCAGACCAACATGAACGTCAACGAGGTCATCTCGAACCGCGCCATCGAGATCGCCGGCGGCAAGCTCGGCTCCAAGTCCCCGGTCCACCCCAATGACCACGTCAACCGCTCCCAGAGCTCCAACGACGTATTCCCCACTGCCATGCACATCGCCGTCGTGGCTGCCCTGACGGACCAGTTGCTCCCCTCCGTGCGCCGGCTGCGCGACACACTGGCGCGCAAGTCGGACGAGTTCGGCGACATCGTCAAGGTCGGACGAACGCACTTGCAGGACGCCACGCCGCTCACGCTGGGCCAGGAGTTCTCCGGGTACGTCGCGCAGCTCGACCAGGCGATGGCCGCCGTCGAGCGGAGCCTGCCCGCGCTTCATGAACTGGCCATCGGCGGCACGGCGGTGGGCACCGGCATCAACACGCACCCGCAATACGCCTCGCGCATGGCCGCCAGGCTCGCCGAGTTGACCGGCCGGCCGTTCGTGCCGGCGCCGAACAAGTTCCAGGCGCTCGCTTCCCACGAGGCGCTCGTGTTCGCCCACGGCGCGCTCAAGACCTTGGCCTGCAGCCTCATCAAGATTGCCAATGACATCCGCTGGCTCGCGAGTGGCCCGCGGTGCGGCATCGGCGAGCTGGCCCTGCCCGAGAACGAGCCCGGCAGCTCCATCATGCCCGGCAAGGTCAATCCCACGCAGGCCGAGGCCATGACCATGCTCTGCGCCCAGGTGCTCGGCAACGACGTGGCCGTGTCCCTGGCCGGCGCCAGCGGCAACTTCGAGCTCAATGTCTTCAAGCCCCTGCTCCTCCACAACGTGCTGCAGTCCATTCGCCTGCTCGCCGACGGCTGCGCGTCGTTCGAAGAGCATTGCGCACGCGGCATCCAAGCCCGGCGCGAACGCATCGAGAGCCTCCTGCGCGCTAGCCTCATGCTCGTCACCGCCCTGAACCCTCACGTCGGCTACGACAACGCGGCGCGAATCGCCAAGAAGGCCCACGCCGATGGCATCACGCTGCGCGAGGCCGCTGTCGCCCTGGGCCTGCTCACCGCCGAGCGCTTCGACGAAATCGTCCGTCCCGAGACCATGCTCGGCCCCCGCGCCTGAGAGCCCCTCACTTGTTCTTGTTGCGCGGCGGAGCGGGCAGCGAGACGCAACAGCGGAATCCTATCGAGTAGTCGTGGTACGTGGGCTCGTGGGCAATCGTCGTGAACTTGCACCCCGGCCCGTGCTCGCTGCCCGTGCTGAAGAAACCGCCCATGAACACCCCGTTGCCCTCCCGCCACGGCTGCTTGCGACGCTCCACGCCTTCGGCCTCCAGCGCCGTGACGAAGTCGTCCGTGATGGTGTCGCTCACCCACTCGTGCAGATTGCCTATCATGTCCCAGACACCGGACTCTCCCACGCACTCGCCGTACTCTCCGCTCTTCGCCAGAAAGCCCGGCTCTTGATCGAGCAGCGGGCTGTTGAAGTTCTCGTCGTACTTCCACGCCCGGGCATTGGTCCCGAACATCTTCGATAGAAGATGGATCTTGCCGTGGTTGCACTTGCCCGCTCGATGGCTGTTGCCGTAAGGGTACGTCCAGCCCCGCGAGCCCTGGCAGGCACGGATCCACTCCTTGCGTGTGCACAGCCGCTTGCCCGCGGCCTTGCACGCCGCCTCCGCTTCCACGCGGCTGATGTACGCTTGCGGAAACTCGCCTGCCCGGGTTCGTGCCTCGTAGCGCACCCCAGGCTCCGGTCGCTCGTAGTACGGGTGTTCCTGCTCCGTTCCGTCTGCCGCGCGCGAGACGAGGAAGCCCTCCCATCGGTCCACACACGTGCGCAAGACCTTCGCCATGCCATCCGGGCACCCGGGCTCGCCGCCCGCGTCGGCTCCCGCGTTGGCTGCGCCCCCCTCCGGAGCTCCCCCTTCCGCGACCGGCGCCGACGAGCTCGAAGCAATCACCGGGCTGACGGGCGCCGATGCCCCGGCCGACGCGGCCGACGACGTCGTGCTCGCGATGGTCCCGGCGTCCTGGCCAGGAGGCGGATGCGCGACCTGACAGGAGCCCAACGCCAACGTCGCGGCGAGCCACCGCGCCGCGGCTCGGCGATCCACTATTACGTAGCGGGAGCCCGGCGCGCTGGGCAAGGAAGACGGCAAATCGCGTATCATCAATAAGGCGAGGCCTCGTGGAACTTGCCGGCATGCGGCGCGGTAGACGTAACGATGAATAGCACGTTGCTGTTGCTCCAGTATACGTGCTGCAGCCCTCCCGGCTCCACGACGGCGACGCGCGCTCCAATGACGACGCCGTTCTGGTTGCGCACCGGCTCCATCACGATGCCCGAGCTCGGCCCGTACGTCGCCTGGAACGTCGCCAGCACCGTATCCATGTGATGCCTGGCCACCTGCGCCGACGTGTAGGCGAGAATCATCTCGTTGACCTGGGTCCGGTCTGGCGCCAGGTAGATGGCGCCGAGGCTGTCTACCATGCCGCTCGTCAACAGCTCCGGATACTTGGTCACCGAAGCGGTCGTGACCAGGGAGTAGGCCCCTACCTGCGATCGGATCAGATTTCGCAGCGGGCCATGGTTCGGCAAGTTGGCTGCGATCGCGGGGGCGCCCGTGTCCGCTGCCGGTGGCGTCGGCCCTGGGGTTGTCGGTGACGAGTCCGCAGCCGCTACAGCCAGCACGATGACCGCCGCCGCGATCATGACGGTCACCACGGCGCCCAGGCACCCGGCCGCACCGCAACCGCCCAGCAGTGCCGTTCCCTTGGATGTCTTGGAGGATGTGGCCGGTGGAGGCTGCGGCATGCCTGCCATGGGGCTCATCGCACCGGGCACCATTCCGTAGGGCTGCGGCCCCGGCGGGACTCCGTAAGGAGCTTGCGGGATCGTGCCGGGAGAATAGGGCGGCGGCGCTTGCCCGGGATAGGGGCCGGGCTGCCCCGGCGCCCACACCCCCGGCGGCGCTGGTTGCGGCTGCGGCTGGACATACCCTCCCTGCGCTTGGGGATGGGCCGTGACCGGCGCTCCGCACTGCGGGCACGCTCGGAAGTGCGCTTGCAAGGGAGCGCCGCATCGCGGGCAATAGCCGGGCGCGCTCATGGCACCCCTCCGCCGGTCGTCGCTTGCTCTTGCCCTAGCGCATGCTTGCTCGCCAAAACATGCTCGCGCAGACGCCCTACCTCCTGCTCGATCGCTTGACGAGAGGCATCGTCGAGCTGCCGCGCCGCCTTGTCCTTGATCAACGCCAGCTGCACCTGCCGATTGTGCAGGCGCTTGAGCCCTCGCCAGCGCCCGACTCTGCCCCTGAGCAACTGCCGCGTATAGCTGGCCGTGCGCGCTGTCACGTTCTGCAACAATGCCAGCTCCTCCGCACTGACCACTCCTGCCTCCACCTCCGATGGCAGCTGGCGTCGGATCGCTGCCCGCTCCGCGCGAAGCGCCAGCACTACCGTCGCGACCACTGCCGCTACTGGCAGCCCGAACGCCACGTACGCTCGAATCAGACCGGCGCTCCCCGCTAAAGCGTCCCCGTGCGCCAGCGCCGCGTACCCCAGATGCGCGAGCACCGCGCCTGCCACGCCGGCCACCGGAAGCAGCGCTCTGGCGATCCACGTGCGAGCGTCGACCGCAGCGCCAATGCCCGCCCCGATGGCCGCACCCAGCACGCCGTCCGCGAGCCCGCTCAGCGCGATCCGGCCGAACCCGGCAAAAAGCCCCACGGACGCTCCGGGCAGAGACACCACGCCAAACAGGATCTCTGCGCGCAGCTCCGCGGCCGTGGCGAAGCCCAAGCCGGCACACGCACCGTACACCACGCCGTCCATGGTTCCATTGAACTCCTGCCAGCCACGGATGCGCCCATAGACCGTTAGCGCATAGATGCCCGCACCCACTGCACCGAACCTCGCCAGCTCCCGGAAGACCGCCGACGGCACCGCGCTCAGGTCCAACAGCTGCGGCGGCACGACCAGCGGAAGCGCCAGCGACGCGGCCGCGCCGAGCCCGAAGAGCAAGCCCATCGCCCACAGCGGCTCCTTCTCGTTCATGTCCACGAGTCTCACCACCCAGAAGTACACCACGACTACCAGCAAGGTCGTCGCAAGCGTGGATGCAATGGACGGCATTCCCAACCTCCTGCCCGGATCATCGAGCCGTCGCCATCATACCAAAGCGTCCGGATTGTCCAAGCGCGAGGACCGTTGTCCCAGCAGGCTGCTCACGCGCTCGACCAGCGCATCGCCTTGGAACGGCTTCTGGAGAAAGCCCTCGGAAGGATCGAGGTCCGGGAGCTTGGGCAGGACGGTGGACGCGTAGCCCGACATGTACAGGATCCGCACCTGCGGATAGCGCTCGCGCAGTCGGCGGGCCAGCTCGCGACCGTTCATGCCCGGCATGACCACGTCCGTTACGAGAATGTCGATGGGCTCCGCGCTCGCGGTCTGGTCGAGAGCCTGCTGCGGGTTCGACGCGACCGTCACGCGGAATCCCGCGTCGGTCAGGAATGCGCGCGCCACCTGCTGCACCCCGGCGTCGTCTTCCACGAGCAGCACCGTCGCACCCGGGTGCGTGCCCGCAGTCGGACGCGGCGGTGGACGACTCGACACGCCCGACGGCTCGGTGCGAGGCAGAAGGACTCGGAACGTCGAGCCCCGCCCAGGCTCGCTGTCCACCAGCACGACGCCTCCGTGCTGTCGGACCAGCCCATAGACCGTCGCCAGCCCGAGACCCGTGCCTTTGCCCACGGGCTTGGTCGTGTAGAACGGCTCGAAGATATGCGGCAGATCCTCCGAGCTGATGCCGGTTCCCGTGTCGGAGACACTCACTGCCGAGTAGTCCCCGGGGGACAGCCCCGGATGCCGGGATACCAGCGCCTCGTCGACGGTCATGCCGCGCGTTTCGATCGTCAGCACGCCGCCGCTGGGCATCGCGTCCCGGGCGTTGACGGCCAGATTCAGCAACACCTGATCGAACTGGTTCGGATCCACGCATGCGTGCCAGACGCTGGTGCCTGGCCGGAACTCCAGCCGGATGTCTTCGCCGATCATGCGTGCCAGCATCTCGCGAGCGCGCTCGACGGCCGCATTGATGTCCACGGCCCGCGGAGCAATGACCTGCTTGCGGCTGAACGACAACAGTTGCTGCGTCAGCGCTGCCGCCCGCGTGGCCGCCGCCCGCAGCGCCGAGATCCCTTCCGCCGCCGCCCCGGATAGGCCGCTTCTCACCAGCAGGTCCGCGTGGCCCAGGATCACCGTAAGCAGGTTGTTGAAGTCGTGCGCGATCCCCCCGGCCAGACGCCCCACCGCCTCGAGCTTCTGCGCTTGCCTCAGATCGTCCTCCAGCCGCTTTCGCTCCCGCAGCGTGCGCTCCCGCTCGGTCACGTCACGGCCGTTGACGAGTACCCCGCCCACCTCGGGCTGCAATGCCATGTTCTTGAAAACCGCCTCGACGAGCACCTCCTGGCCGTCGCCCCGCACCCACCGGAAGCTGCCTGTCTCTGTCGTGCCCGGCGCGCCTTCCACGCGGGAGAGAATCTCATGCACCGCCCGCCGCTCCTCCGGAGCCACCCATGTGTCCAGCTCGTTGCCCGATATCTCCGCGGCGTCGCACCCCAACGCGTGCGCCACCGCCGGGCTGTGGTAGCGCACCCGATGCGCCTCATCCAAAATCAGAATCAGATCCGATCCCCCCTCGATCAGCGTCCGATAGTACTGCTCCCGCTGGCTGATCGCCGACTTCGCACGCTCCAGCCGCGAGAGCAGCACAAGCGCAAGAATGATGAAAGGCGTTGCCGTCAGCGCAATGGCCACCGTCGACGATAACGTGCTGCTGCGCCCCTGACGCACAATGCTCCGTGGCAGCTCGACGCGAACCAGCGCAACCTGGGCGCCAGCCAGATCGCGTAGCGCGCCGAACCCCGCTATGCTGTCGTCATCCACCTCCCGCACCACCGCCGGCGCGCCGTCGTGCAGTTCCTGCAACACGGTCCGAAACTCCGCCGGTAGCGTCTCGTCGAGCCTGCGCACTTGCAGGCCCACCCTCGCTGCCTCCGACAGCCTGCCAATCTCCTGGTCGCCCAGGTACCGCCCAATGATCAGCTTCCCCCGGCAAGGCCCCTTTCGCTCGCTCGTCAACAGCGGGTTCGCCATCACCATCATCACGCCGCCCGGCAGAACCACCAAGCCCCGCACCTTGTCTCGCTCGTCCGCCGGATCCCCCGCGATGTCCACCAGCTGCCGCTCCAGCTCCGGCGGGATCGGCTGGTTCTCCCCGGTGCGCCGATCGTGCGCGACCGCGTACACCACCCGCCCCGAACGGTGCACGAACGCTATCGCGTCGATTCGCGCCGTCGACAACATCTCCTTGCGCAGACTCGCCTCGATGAAGTGCGCATTGTGGTCCTCGACGAACGCATACGGCTCGTCCCACGCCGACCAATCCTCGAATCGTGTCGCGAGATCCTCGGCGCCCGAGCTCACGAGCTTCTGCGCGTGGCGCACCTCCGTGTGCACCTGCCGACGCTCCACCTGCTCGAAGCCCGAGAGAACGATCCAGCGCGAGAACCCCGCTGCCGCGACCACCATGACCGCTGCCAACAACGCAAGCACGACGATCGTCGAACGAGCAGAAGCCCGCGCGGCCCGGCGTGGTGTCGGCGGTCGTGTGGAGATCCCCTGCGCCACGATATCCCCTCATCGGGCCCTCGACCCGAATACCCAAGTATAGACGCCGCCGCGGGTCGACGGGAGCAGAAATCGTCCGCAACCCGCCTGCCGGGACCGGTCGCTCCTGTCCCCTTCGCCCGCCGCCCTCGCGCACCCGGCCCCGCTGTGCCATCATCGGCCCGATGCGCACCCCCGCTATCGCTCTGTTCGCGCTGCCATGCACGCTCCTGCTGTGCTCCTGTCGCCGTGATTCCGCACCGGTCGGCCACGACACCCCGCCGCCCGCGGCTTGCGCTTCCCAGCCCTCCGCGTGCGCTTCCCTCGTTCAAGACAGCCCCGCCGCCTGGGCTCGCAAACCGCTGGGCTTCGCCCAGGTGCAGGTGCCCTCTGCCTGGCGCCAGACATCCACGCAAGGAGGCGTCGAATTCCGCGACCCCACGGCGCGACGTCGCGTGTTCTTCAGCGAGGTCGTGTTTCCCGCCTCGTCCGCAATCTCGCCACAACAATCCCTCGACCGTCTCCTGCAACGCATTCGCCCACGCCTCTCCGCTTCCGACCTCGGCGTCCGTCTCGGCCCTGTCGTTCAGTCCGGTTCCCCCGACCAACCCGCCGTTTCCTTCCTGTCGACGGCCCAGTCCCACACCATCTTCAGCGCCCTGCTCGCACGCAAGACCGACGACTCCGGCGTTCGGCTCGTCAGCTTCACCTACGAGGAAGACGTGCCCGACCTCTCCCCGCCGTGCATCGAGAACCACGCCAATCTCGTGCTCTCGCGCATCGCTGTCTCCCCATCGCCCGTTGGCAGCGGTGAGGGCTCGGCCGTCGCCTCGCTCGTCCGATTCTCTCCCGCGGCCTCCGCCGAGCTCGCCCGCCAGATGAACCCCGGGGACATCGTCTGGATCTCAGCCAGCGGCCAGGGTCGCGATATCCAATACCATCTGCAGCTTCGCACTCCCGATGACATCCCTGCGGACGCCGTTCGGGACCGCGTCGGTGGCATTCCCGTCGCCGTCGATCGCTCAAGCGTGAGCCGGGTCGACGGCGCCGAGATCGATTACTCGCCCGAAGGCGGCGGATTCGTGTTCGACACCGCGAGCGCACCGTAACCCTCCGGTCCGTGCGTGCTGCGGGCGTACCGGACCGTCTGCCGGCGTGCCGCGCGCACTGCCCTCTAACCAGCTTTGTCATGCGCCCGACGACTCCCACGCAGTCGACGGCTGTCGCGCCCGTGGAAAAAGCGCTACGCTTCCGCAATGCAGCACGGCGCATCGGCCCTGCTCGCTGCACCTCGAGGAGCATGCTTCCCTTGCCGCACCCCATCGGCCCGCACCGTGCCCTTTTCGTCGCCCTCGGCCTGCTTGCCGCCGGTTGCGGCGCCGCGCCCCTCGAGCAGGGGGACTTGCGCCCCGCCGTCGTCGCCAGCGTCCTGCCCGCGCCCCTCAAGCCTGCCCCGGTGTCGCCCGCCGACGATTCGCGCTTCGCCGAACCCGCCGGTGACGCGGACGAGCCCGTGGCCGCCTTGCTGCAAGGTGCCTGGTCCGAGGAGTTCGAAAGTCGCTACGGATGTCAGGACCAGATCGACATCCGCCAGACCCCCTCCGGCCTTCGCTTGTCCGGCGCCGACTGCAACGACGGAGAGCCCTACGATTTCCGTGAGCCCACGTTCGACGGGACGTCCCTGAGCGTGCGCGTCATCGTCCCTTCCACGAAGTACGTGCTGCGCTATCGGCTCGAGTTGCACGGGCAGGACGAACTGCAGGGCGAGGTCGTCGTGGATGGCGGGGGAGGGGGCGGCACCACAACCTACAAGGTCAGGTGGGTTCGCGAATCCGAGCCATGATCGGACGATGCTCTGTCCCGCGTCGTCGCTGCGCGCGCGTGCCCGCCCGCGGTCTGTCCGCGAGCCGGGGCCGCGCTCCCGTCGCGTCGTCGCTCTACGGTTCGCCGTACCGGCTCGGATTGCCGAGGAACTCGAAGTGCATCGTGTCCTGCAGCTGGTCGTGCCCGAGCCAATAGAATCCGTAGCGCTCGAAGGTCTCCACCCAGCAGCGCGGCATCGCCATCCGATCGTAGACCGTGCGGGCGTCGTCCTTGCACCGCGGATTGTCCGGCCAGGGAGCCACGCAGTGGCAACAGGGGTTGCGCTCCGGATCAATGTCCACCGCGATGCCGAACGCGTGATTCGACACCTCGTCGTCGTGATAGCTGTTGTAGTCCCGATATCCGCCCACCGCTTTCGGCTCGTAGGGGTGACGGGCACAGCTGCGTCGCAAGGCCGCCTCCACGCACTGCAGCGGGCGCACAATGCGACGGTTTACGCGCAGCGAATGGCCGAAGAAGGTCGTGCTGACGATAGACTCGGAGACCGGACGCGCGCCGCGCACGACTCCCTCGTAGCCGGGCGGATAGCCGTATTGCTCGATTCGGTAGCGCATCGCCCGGGACCGGTGCTCGGCACGTCGGGCGGCCTCCCGATCCGATGCGCCGATCCTGTACAGCTGGTTGTCCCGGATCAGGAACCGCTGGGCGCGCTGCTGTACGCACATGCGCGATGCGCGGGTGTGCTGTTTCGAGGGCTTGCGGGCCTGCGCGCGCGCCGGGGGACAGGTCGCTCCCGCATCCGGCGACGGCATCGCCACGGCCAACACTGCCGTGGCCAGCAGAATCGCCCACCACAGGCCGACGCCGCTGCCAAGCCGACGGCCCCATCGTCTCATGGGACCGCGTGCGGTTTCCGGGTGGGGGCAGCTGCGCGACATCGGCGGCATTGTAGCGGCGAAACGCCTGCCGGCCACACCTTTGTGAGCCGAAAGCTCGTTGACCTCCCGGCGCGATCCGTGCTCACCATGCGGCATGAGCCCGGCGCTGCGACGACTGCACATCCCGTCCAAAACCGCGCCGATCTGCCGCCTTCTGTCAGCCTGTGCCGCCCTCGCCGTCGCCGCGACCGCCGTTCCTGCGTACGCCCAGCAGCAAGCCGAGCCCGAGTCCACGACCTACGACTATTCCCCGTACGAGCGAGAAACGATCCGGCTCGCCGCCGAACAGCTGCACTCCCGCGTGGTGGCCCACCCCGAGGGCAAGACCGTCGAGCGGGTCGACATCATCACCCTCGACGTCATCGAGCCGCGTGACCCCGTCCCGGGCTTCCTCAACATCTTCCACGCGACCACTCGCAAGTGGGTCATCGCTCGCGAGGTCCTCGTCCGGCCGGGTACTCCCTACAAGAAGATCCTCGTCGACGAGACCGCCCGCAATCTGCGCACCTTGCCCCAGCTGTCGCTCGTGCTGTGCGTCCCCATGCAGGGAAGCTCCCCCGACAAGGTCGTGCTGGTCATCATCACCAAAGACGTCTGGAGCCTGCGCCTGAACTGGGAGGCTTCGTATACCGCAGGAGGCCTCGAGTCGCTGATCGTCAACCCCTCCGAGACCAACCTGCTCGGCACGCACCAGGCCATCGGCGGACGGTTCGAGTACCAGCCCGAGTCCATGGCCTACGGCGCGTCCTACGCCGCCCCGAGGCTCAGCCCCCTCAAGCTGCAGGCGGTCGCCGCCGCCAACGTCGTGTTCAACCGCCGCACCGGCAACGCCGAAGGCTCCTTCGGCGGCCTGGAGATCGCTCGTCCCCTGCTCACGACCCGCAGTATGTGGTCCTGGGACGCCGTCTTCTCCTGGAGACACGACGTCTACCGCCGCTACGTCAACGCGCAAGCCAGCAGCTACGACGCCGAGATCACGCCCCAGGCCGTCGACCGCATTCCGTGGCAGTACGATGACCGGCTCGGCGTCGTCAACCTGTCGGTCACCCGATCGATGGGCTGGCGCCTGAAGAACGACCTGACGCTCGGAGCCGAATACAGCTACCGGAACTACACCACGCCGGGCCTGGAGGGCTTCGATCCTGCGGCCGTCGCAGAGTTTCGCGCGCGCGAGGTCCCGCGCGACGACATGCGTCTCGACCCGTACATCCAGATCCGGAGCTACACGACGAACTTCCTGCGCGTGCTGGACTTCGAGACCCTGGGGCTGCAGGAGGACTTTCGCCTCGGCCATGAGCTGATCGCCCGGCTCTACGCCGCATCCGCCGACCTGGGCTCGTCGCGTTCCTGGGTTGGCACCTTCGCTGCAGCCCAGTATTCTTTCGCCCTCGCCGACGGCCTGGCGCGGGTGGGCACCCAGTCGACCGCCGAGTTCCAACGCAATAGCGTGCCCGACGCCTCCCTGTCGGCCTTCGTCCGTGTCGTCTCGCCTCGCTTCTTCCTCGGCCGGCTCGTCGCCGACTCGACCATCCTGGACCGCTACCGCAACTACCTCAATCGCACCAGCATGCTCGGCGGTAACGGCCGACTACGTGGGTATCCGAGCAACTACGACGTAGGCGAGAATTTCGTCGCCAGCAATCTCGAGCTGCGGTCGCCGCCCGTGGAAATCCTTCACTGCCAGATCGGCGGCGCTGCGTTCTACGATATCGGCGATGCCTTCGACGACTTCGCCCACTTGCGAATCAAGCAGTCCGTGGGCTTCGGCGTCCGCGCGCTCTTCCCCCAGCTCGACCGCTATGTGTTCCGGATCGATCTGGGCTTTCCGGTGACCGCCGGCAGGCTCCCGGCCGACGTTCCGCCGGCGTCGTTTTATGTGTCTTTCGGGCAGGCGTTCGACATGCCGTCGGTCCAGGCTCCCTAGCGCGTTACCCCTGGGAATCTGCCGATCGCTGGCTCTTCGCCCAGGCGTCGCGCAGCTCCACCGTTCGGTTGAACACCAGCGCACCCGGACGGCAGTCCGCCAGGTCCGCGCAGAAGTAGCCCAGACGCTCGAACTGGTAGCGTTCGCCCGGCTTGGCCGCGCGCAGGCTGGGCTCCAGCCGGCAGCCCCGCAACACCTCGAGCGAATGCGGATTGATGTGCGCCTTGAAGTCGCCGCCCCCCGCTTCGTCCTCGGGATCCTCCCGCACGAACAGACGATCGTAGAGCCGAACCTCGGCGTCCAGCGCGTGCTCGGCCGACACCCAGTGCAGCGTGGTCTTCACCTTCCTGCCGTCCGGCGAGCTGCCGCCCCAGGTCTGCGGATCGTAGGTGCACCGCAGCTCCACCACCTGCCCCGCGTCGTCCTTCACCACGCCAACGCACTTGACGAAACACCCGTAGCGCAGCCGTACCTCGCGCCCCGGAGCCAGCCGGAAGAACTTCTTGGGCGGCTCCTCCATGAAGTCCTCCCGCTCGATGTACAGCTCCCGCGTGAACGGCACCTTGCGCGAGCCCGCGGCCGGGTCCTCCGGATTGTAGGGCGCGTCCAGCTCCCGCATCTGGCCTTCGGGGAAGTTCTCGATCACCACCTTGAGAGGATGCAGCACGGCCATCACCCGCGGCGCCCGCTTGTTCAAATCCTCCCGCACGCAGTGCTCCAGCAACGCCACGTCCACCAAGCTGTCCCGTTTCGCTACGCCGATCTTGTCGCAGAACAGCCGAATGGCTTCCGGCGTGTAGCCCCGCCGCCGCAACCCCACCAGCGTCGGCATCCGCGGGTCGTCCCAGCCCGTTACCACCTTCTCCTGCACCAGCTGCAGCAGCTTGCGCTTGCTCATCACCGTGTAGGTCAGGTTCAATCGCGCGAACTCGATCTGCTGCGGGTGGTTGGGCGTCTGCACCGCGTCCAGCACCCAGTCGTACAGCGGACGATGGTTCTCGAACTCCAACGTGCATATCGAGTGCGTGATGGCCTCCATCGCGTCGGACAACGCGTGGGCATAGTCGTACATCGGATAGATGCACCAGGCGTCGCCGGTCCGGTGGTGGTGCGCGTGACGAATCCGGTATAGCGTCGGATCCCTCAGGTTCATGTTCGGCGAGGCCATGTCGATCTTGGCCCGCAGCACGTGGGCGCCGTCGGGGAACTCGCCCTTGCGCATGCGACGGAACAGGTCGAGATTCTCATCGACGCTGCGGTCGCGGTAGGGGCTGTTGGTCCCGGGCTGCGTGAGCGTGCCCCGGTGCTGGCGAATCTCCTCGGCGCTGAGGCTGTCCACGTACGCCTTGCCCTTGCGAATCAGTTGCTCGGCGTAGTCGTAGAGCTTCTCGAAGTAGTTCGAGGCGAAGTACTCCCGGTCCTCCCAGTCGTAGCCCAGCCAGCGTACCGCCTCGCGGATCGAATCGACGTACTCCACGTCCTCCTTGGTGGGATTGGTGTCGTCGAACCGCAGGTTGCACTTGCCGCCGAACTCGGCCGCTATCCCGAAGTTGAGCACGATCGATTTCGCATGCCCGATGTGCAGGTAGCCGTTCGGCTCCGGCGGAAAGCGCGTGTGCACCCGGCCGCCATGTTTGCCCGTCTGGCGGTCCTGCACCACGATCGCTCGGATGAAGTCCGTCGCTTGCGTTTCCGATGAGCTGGGTTGCGGGGTCTCGGTCGTCATGACGTTGGTTCCTTGCGTCTCGTCCGCCCGCCGGCGTTGGCTGCCACCGACGGCGAGGCGCGGAACATAGCCGCCTGCCTACGACTCGTCTACCGCGTCGCCGCGCGCGCCCGCCCTCACGCCGCGCACGCCACCTCGCGCAACGCTACGCCCCGCTCGCGTCGCGCTTCGGCCGCGCGCTCCATGCCCCGTATCGTCAGCTTCCCCGTCGCCATCACCAGCAGCCCGTCCTTCGATAGCTCGTAGGCCGACGCCACCACCTGCCGCTGCGTGGCCTGCAGCAGCCGGGCGATGAGCCGCAGATCCGCGTCGCGATCCGCCTGCATGAAGGCGAATAGTACGTCGACTAGGGCTTGCTCCAGGTGCTCGTTTCTCATGCCACGCACCGTAGACGCTGCCTGTACACGTGTCCAGTTTCCGACGTTCAGCCGGCGCCCTTCATCAACCTCTTGCGCAAGCGCCTTCCCCCCGACCACGCATCAATCCGCTTGGCGCGTCGCCCCGCGCGTGGCACCCCCCGTTCATGACCCCAGCCGCCGGGCGCATCCACTCCCTCGACGCCGTGCGCGCGCTCGCCATGATGCTGGGGATCTTCCTGCACACCGCACTGCCCTATACCCTGCCCGGCTTCCCCTGGCCCGTCTTCGACCAGTCCCGCTCCCTCGCCCTCACCGTCGTGCTGTTCGTCATCCATGCGTTCCGCATGCCTGCGTTCTTCCTGGTCGCGGGGTTCTTCGGCCGCATCCTGCACGATCGCCTCGGCCTGCGAGCGTTCGTGCGCCATCGCGCGCGCAGAATCCTCCTGCCCCTGATTGCGTTCTGGATCCTGCTGTTTCCCCTGATCCGTTTCGCCTGGGCCTGGAGCTACGTTCACGCCGTCTCCGGCGCCCGCCCCGTGGGCTTCGCCCAAGCCTTCGCCTACGCATTCGACCGCCACCTCCTGCCGGCCGCGCTCGGCTTCGCCCACTTGTGGTTCCTGTACTACCTGCTCATCGTCTACGCTGCCTTCCTGCTCTTCCGCGCCTTCGTCCTGCGCTTCTCCGATTCCGACCGCACTCTGCGCGCGAAAATCGACGCCCAGATCCGCTCCCTCGTGGGCTCCCCCATGGAGCTTCCTGCGCTGGTCGTCCCCACGGCGTTGCTGCTGGTCCCCATGAGGTCCTGGGGCATCGACTCGCCCGACGCATCGTTGATCCCCCAGCTCCGGTCCGTCCTGCTCTACACCGCTTTCTTCTCCTATGGCTGGCTGCTGGCCAGGCAACCCGCCCTGATCGACTCCTACAGGCTCCGATGGCGTCGCTATCCCATCATCGCCGCCGTCGCCCTCGTCCCCCAGCTCGCGCTGCTGTACCTCGTCACGCGCGCAGGCGTCGTCGCGCCCCCCTGGCTGCGTATCGTGTTCTTCGCCAACTACGCCCTTGTCGGTTGGTCCTTGACCCTCGCGATGCTTGCCCTGTCCGCCCGCTTCTTCGCCGAGCCGAACCGCTTCGTGCGCTATGCCGCCGACGCATCCTACTGGATGTATCTGGTCCACCTGCCGCTCGTGCTGCTCGTCGGCTTCGGACTCGCCCAGCTGGCGCTGCCGTGGCCCGTGGAGCTGGGCCTGGCGCACCTGTTGGTGTTGCCCGCCCTGCTCCTCTCCTATCATCTGCTCGTGCGCTCCACCTGGGTCGGCGTGTTGCTCAACGGTCGCCGCCAACCCCGCCCGTGAAGGCCGTCGCCTGCGCGGCGCGATCGCCCCGCATCATTCTTGCCGGAACTCCGCGCGCTTGCCCCGCGCGGTCATCAGCGCGTCGTATTCCTCGTAGAGCGTTCGACCCTCCGCGGTTCGCGGCAGGTCCAGGTTCAACACCTTGGCCGAAATGAGCCCGCACAGCGCCACGACCCGATCGCGCTCGTTGTAGCGGCTCGCAGACCGCATGTCGTTCAGGCAGCGCTTGATCGTCGTGACCAGCCGGTCTCCGATTCGCCCCGGCACGCCGGGAACCCCGAACGAAGCCCCGACGTCCTCGATGAAGCGCGCAATCGGCGGCTCCGCGTCCACTTCCACGCTCCTGCGGTAGTCGTCCCGCGCTCGCGCCTCCGCCATGTACTCGTCGATCACCGACAGGATTTCGTCGACCCCGAACGGCTTGGGAATGAAGCGCAAGTCCAGATCCCGGCTTCGCCGCTCCACCCGCCCGTCCACGGAGCCCGATACCATCGCGATCATCATGTCCGGGTTGCTCTTGCGCAGGTACTCCCCCAGGACCAGCCCGTCCATCCCGGGCAGCCGGTGGTCGATGAATGCGATCTGGAATGTCCAGAAGGGCAGCAGGTTCAGGGCCTCCTCGGCTGAGGCCACCGCCACCACCTGGTGCTCCTGCCGCGTGATGATCTCGACCAGCAGGCGCCGGATTTCCTCTTCGTCGTCGATCACCAGCACATTGATCTGGTCCAACCCGGGCTCGTGCATGGTTCCTCCGCCTTTCGCCGGATGCCCACCGCGCATGCCAGTATGGTCCAATCCCGCGGCGGTGGCGAGTCTCGGGCCGCCCATGGCATGACCGCTCGCTTGACGCCCCGTTCGGTGGCAAGTACACGTAGCCCATCTCCGCCGCCACGATGCATCCCCGCATGAAAGCCCGTCCGCGGCCGGCACTCGCTTCCGCGCTGCCGCTTCTTGCGATCTCGACCCCGGTCGCCCGCCCGCTGGACTCTTCCCCCAACGTGTGCACTAGATCGCGCTCACCCTTGTCTTCTTCGACCCTGGAGCCCATCCCGACGTGAGCATCGATCGCGAAAAGATCCTCGAGGCCGCGCAAAAGCTCATCGCCAAGGGCCGCTACGACAAGGCCATCGTCGAGTACCGCAAAATCATCAAGGAGCAGCCCGGCGACGATCGCACGCTGCAGCGCCTCGCCGAGGCACAGATGCGCATGGGCGCATTCGACGCGTCGGCCACCACCCTCGCGGAGATCGGCGACCGCTTCGCCGAGAATGGATTCAACGCCAAGGCCGTCGCCATGTACAAGCAGGCGCGCGCCTTGGTGCAGCAGCGCCTCGCCGATCGCGCCGACCAGTTCGCACACCTGCTCCCCAAGCTCGCCCGCCTCTATCAGGACCAGGGGCTCGTCGGCGAGGCCGTCATCGCCTACGACGAGTACGCCACCATGCTCGAGAGGGCTGGCCGCCACCGCGACGCCCTCGACGCGATCCGCCAGCTGGCTGATTTGCGCAAGGATGATGGCCGCCTGCGCGCTCGGCTCGTCGACGCGCTGGTCGCCGCGGGCGACACCGAAGGCGCCATCCTGGAGCTCACCGCCTTGGGCGAGCTGCTCGTGGCGTCCGGCCGTCACGAAGAGGCTATCCAGGTGTACGAACGCGCGTATGCGTATCGGGCCGATCCGGTGCTCGCCCGCAAGGTGGCCGACCTGTATCTCGATCGCGGCGTGCCGGGCGACGGCGTCATCGCCCTCAACCGGCTCCAGGCCTGCTTTCAGTCGACCCAGCGTGATCCGGAGACGCTGCGCGTGCTCGCCAGGGCGCTCGACGCCGTGGGCCAGCGGCCCAAGGCCACCGAGATTCGCAAGCTGCTGCTGCGCACCCTGCTCGACGCGGGCGATACGGAGGCTTCGCGAGAGCTCGTCTCGCGCCTGATGGTCGAGGCTCCCACCGACGACAACGTGCGTCAGGCTGCCGCTTCGCTCGGGATGGTCGAGAATCCCTTGCCGCGCCCCAGCGAAAAGCCCTCGCCTGAGCGTGCTCCGGAAGTCGTCGTCGAGCCTGCCCGGCGCCCAGCGCCGCTACCGCCGCCAACTGCCGCCGAGGATTCCTACAACCTCGAGGAGCTCGAGCCCGAGTCCTTCGGTAACGTCCGCTACGAAGAGGAAGCCTTCGAGGACATCGGAGCGCCCGACGACGACATCGAAGCGCCCCCTGCACCCCGGCCCGCCGACGAGTTCCGCTTCGCGGGCTCCTCGGCCCACCTGGAGGATACCTTTTCCGGAACGGACTACGACGACCTCGACATCGAGTCCCCGCACCCCGAAGAGCCTCCGCGCGGCCTCGGCGTGCCGCCCGCCGCCAGGTCCATCCCCACCTACGACCTCGGTGCCCTCGAGGACGATACCGCGCGCGTCGTGTCCGATTCGGCTGTCGCCGATGAAGAAGGCGTCGCCGCCGTGCTCGAGGAGGTCGCGTTCTACGAGTCGCAGAACCTGCTCGATGACGCCTTGTCGCTGGTCGAAGAGCACATGCCCAAGTACCCGAACCACCCCGTGCTCGTCGCACAGTGGCGCCACCTCCGTACGGCGCTCGGCCTTCCCCTTCGCTGACGCGACACGCACCTCACGACACATCGCCACTCGGGCCTGCCTCGCCACTTCGTGAGAGCACCCGAGCGACGTTCGAGCATGCGCGTCAGTTCGTGCGTCGTCTGCGCCGGGTCCACCACAACATCGCCAAGCCGATCGCGCCGGCCGCTGCTCCGCTCGCGGTGCCCCGACGATCGCCTGCGACCGCGCAACTGCATCCGCCGCCCGGTTCGTAACCGTCGATTGCCCGATCGCTCATCGCTGGTCCAGTCCCACCCGTGCCACCCGTCTGCACGTCCCCGACCTGGATCGTCGTCGATGTCCGATTGTCGCCAGGCGCCGAGTCGCAGTCCGGCGTCGTGCCCACGGCGGCCAATGCGTGGATGTCCGACTCGTCCGTCCCCACTTCCACGCTCACCCGCATCGACGCTCCAGCCGCCACCGCTCCGATCGCGCAATCGATCGTCGCGCCCTTCGTGCTGCACGTGCCCTGGCTCGACGTCACCGTGCCGATGCTGTCCGCTCCCTCGATCGATATCTCGAGCTTCGCATCCGCGGCCTCGGTCTGCCCGGCGTTGGTCACTGTCCAGCTGATCTCCGTCGTCGCGTTCTGCTCGACCTGCCCGGGCGCCTTGGCCTCGAGCTTCAGGTCGCCCACCGGCGCGACGGTCGCGTTCGCCACGTCCACCACCTGCCAGCGCTTCCCAGCGATGTTGCTGTGGAACAGCAAGAGCACGGACGGCAGCGGCTCCCCTCCCGCCTCGCCCTGGTTCACATGGACCCGCAGCGGGCTCAGACCCGGCCAGAACGGGATGCCGTCCTTCGCGTCGCGCGCCGTGTCCAGCGGCGCGTGATACGGATCGTACGTCGCCCATGCCGTCGAATCCTTCGTCGCGGGGAACGTCAGTCCCTGCGTGAACGCGTAGAACTGGAATGCAGTGTTGCCCTCCGACAGCCCGATCGTGCTCAACGTTACCGGCAGCACCACCACGCTGTTGTTGAATGGTTCCGTGTTGTACACGTCCCGTGGCACGAGGTTCAGAAATCTCCGCCCCACCACCGCGCCCGTCGATGTCTGGTAGGTGGTGGCCGTCAACACGTCCGCGTACGGTGCGTCCTTCGACAGCGGCTCCGCGAATACGTTGTAGTCGCTCTTGCCGTCCCCGTTCGTGTCGATCCCCACGCCCACCAGGCTCAGCTGGCCTTTCGCAGGCGTCGTCCACGTGCCGGCGACCGCCAGCCCGAAGTACACGGATGCCTTGTCGAAGCTTGCCGCGGTCGCAGCGTTGGTCGCCACGCCGACCGCCACCAGGTCCGTGGTCATCTCGTCCGCGGTCTCCACGGGCGACTGCGGGCTGGTCGCCACCAGCTGGAACGCCGAGGTTACGGGCTCCTTGTGTGCCGACGCGCCCGTGATTGGGATTTGAATCTCATCCGCCGGGGCGTCCTCGCACCTGGCGGCCAGCTCGCCCGTGAGCTCCGAGCCCGCGCGAACCACGCCGTGGAACGGCACGCGCAGCTCGTCGCCGTCGCTGGCGCCAGGCGCGCGCAACGCCACGACGCCGCTGGCTTCGGTCAGGAAGTGCCGCGCATAGCTCTGCCCGCCCCCCAACGAAATCGTCGCCGGGGTGTCCGGGTCCGGCGCTTCGATCGGCAGAGCGGCCGGGTCCACCGACAATGTCACCGTGACCTTCGCCGTTCCCTTCGCCGGCACCTGCACCTGCGTCGGCTCCAGCGTCACGCTCACACCCGCCGGCACGAACGCAGGCTCCACCACCGCGTCCAGCGTCACGGCCTGATCCCCACGATTATCCACCACGATCGAGCGCGTCGCGCTCGCAGGCTCGGCCGTCACCATGCTTCCGAACGAGACCGACACGGCGCCCGACACCTCGTCCGTGGCGGCTAGCACCATAGAGCGGGCCGCCCGGTCCACCTGCATTCGGCCAGCGCCAGCGAGCGATGCGGGCACGGCGCGGCCAGCGGCATCCTTGATCGGTGCGGCCGTGTTCATCATGGCCGCTTTCACGTCGTAGGGGCTGAACGACGGGTTGGCCTGACGCACCAAGGCCGCACCCCCCGTGACCATCGGACAGGCCATGCTGGTGCCGCTCATCTCTCGAGGGTCCGCGCCTGTTCCCACGCCTGCCGAGTCGATCGATACGCCGGGCGCCGTGATGTCCGGCTTGAGCCGGTTGTCCTCCGAACGCGGACCCCTCGAGCTGAAGTCCGCCATCTCGTCCGCGTCCGCGCTCGACGCATAGATGTTCGACGCGTCCAGCGTCACCGTCACCCCTTGCGCCAGCTCGGGACGAATCGCGTCGCCATCCGACTTCGCGATCATCACGCCAGGGATGCCGACCGTCGTGCTTCCGTCTCCTCCCATGGCGAACGGCGGCTCGTTGGCCGCATTGTCCGCCACCACCACCGCCGCGGCCCCCGCCGCGTAGGCGTTCTTCAGCTTGTCGACGAACGTGCAGCTCCCTCGATCCACCAACGCAACCTTGCCGTGGAGAGCCGACGCATTCGTCAGCGCGGAGCAGCCGTTGGCCGGCTGCGCTTGGATCAGTTGCCCGGTGAGCGGGCCGCTTTGCGACAGTGGCTTGGTGAAGCCGCCCTCCACGCAAGCCATGTCCCCCGCGATGGAGGTTGGCGCGTCGACTCGCAGCGCCTGGTAGGTCACCACGTCCGTCGTCGCTCCTACCGACAGCACCTCGGTCGACGTCGAAGGCTCACCCGTCGCGTAGAACGTGTCGCCGTCATTGCCCGCAGCCACGACCACCATCGTGCCCGCCGCCGTGAGGTTCGCCAGCACCTTCTCGTCCGTTGGCGTCTGCAGTCCGTACGAACCTCCGAGCGACATGTTGACCACGTCCAGCCGATCGCTCGTGTCCCCGTCGCCGTTCGGATCGACTGCCCACTCCAACGCCGCCGCCACCATCGTCGTCGAGCCGTCACAACCGAAGATCTTGAGCGCGACCAGCGATGCCTCCGGCGCCACGCCAGGCCCTACGCGGAATATCGACGGGTCGTAGGACGCTTCGTAGGGACCGTCGAAGGGCGTGCCGTCCGTCAACACGCCTTGGCCGGCCGCGATGCCCGCCACGTGGGTGCCATGTCCTCCCGAGATGTACTGGCTCTGCATTCTCGCGCAGTCCAGCGGGTCCGGGTCCGGCACGGGCGAATTCGTTCCGGTGTAGTCGTCGCCCACGAAGTCCCATCCACCTACCACCTTCGAGGTCGGGAACGTTCCGGGCTCGATCACCGTCCGATCGTTCTGTTGGTAGTCGGCAACCGCGCCGGGGCCACCGAAGTCCGCATGCAGGTAATCGATGCCCGTGTCCACGATGCCGACGCGGACGCCCTTGCCCGTCACCGCAAGACCCGGATTGCCCCATAGCGCGGGCGCCCCGACGAACGGTACGGCCGACGTCAGCGAGCGGTCGTAGCGCGGAACGCGTTCGATAGCCACGACTCCCGGCACGCGCGCGAGCCCGGCGGCCAGCCGCACCGGGACGTTGACCTGGATGGCGTTGGCGAGCCGGATGAGGTCCGCTTCCTCGCGAGCCCCCATCCCTTCGAGGCGGCGCGCAACGGTCCGGTGCCAGGCGCGCAGATGCTCGGTCTCCCGACGAATCACGGCACGACCCTGGTTCGAGTCCGGTGCTACTCCGCGCGGAACCGACTCCACCGCGGAACGCCCTTGCAGCACCACGTACACCGAGACGCGCTCGTCCGGATCGTTAGAGGGCAGTCGCGCTGCCGGCGTCAGCGGCAATTCCCCCGATGCGGCCGGCCCTCCGCGCCCGGCTTGCGGAGCATTCGCGCGTACGGGCGCAGCGTCGGCGCCCACCGAGGCGCACAGAACGAGAACCGGCAAGGAAATGATGAGCGTGGTGCGCATGTCCGAATCCGTCGCGAGCACGATGCGGCGACCGGCGCAGCATACAGCCGGGTTGGACGCGATGACAGCGCATGAGAGCCGGAATCGCCGATTCCAGACCGGCGCCGATTCTTCAGTAGTCGTGCACCGATCTCCGGGCCCGCCTCACGCGGACGGCTGCACGCACGTTCGATACACCAGCGTCTCGAGCCTCGAAGGCAAGGCCGCGAACGACGACAGCAGGAGCGATTCGTCGGGTTGGTGAGCCTGCTCCAGCTCCCCGGGCCCCCAGATGTAGCAGGACATCCCCAGCTGCTGAAGGTGGGCCGCGTCCGTCGCATACGGCGCTCCGAGGAACTCGTCCTGACCCGTGAGCATCCGCAGCGCACGTGCGGTCGGGCCCTCGGGACCAGGCACCAACGGCGGCGTGATCACCGGCTCGCCGTACTCCACGCGCGCCTCGGGATGCGCCGCCTTGACCGCGGCTCCAATCGCATCCTTCAGCTCCGCGAGCAGCGCGCTGATCTCGCGAGGCTCGGCGGGACGGAACCCCAGCGCCACCTCGCACGCTTCGGGGATCATGTTGATCGCGACGCCGCCACGGATCGTTCCTACGTTGAACGGTACGGCAGGGTGCTGCGGGTAGAGCCTGCGCGCCCTCTCGCTGGCCCTGGCTGCCATCGTGCCGGCAAGCCGCCGGACCGCAGCTACCGCGTCGGCAGCTGCATCAATCGCATTGATGCCCAGATCGGGACGGCTGCTGTGTCCGCCGCGGCCCAGCACGGTGACCGGCAAGCGCACGTGCCCTCGATGCGCCGAGAACACGTGCCAGCTGCTCGGCTCCCCGAGAACGGCTTCGCTCGGCGTAGGTATCTCGCGCATCAGCCGGCCGATCTCCTCGAGCTGCCGCGCGATTCCCAAGCAGCCAGGCTCCTCGTCGCACGTCAGCAGCAGCGCCACCGGCCGCGAAAGCTGCTTGCGATCCAGCCGCTCCGCCAGCTCCAGGCAGCCCGCCACGAACCCCTTCATGTCCGCCACGCCCCGCCCGTACATCCTGCGGTCATCGCGCCCGAGCTCCAAGGCCGGACGCGTCCAACCCCGCTGCGTTTCCCAGGGCACCACGTCCAGATGCCCCGATAGCAGCAGCCCGCCCGGTGCCTGCGGCCCGGCCCACGCCAGCACGGTCGCCTTGTCAGCCCCCAGCGCGTGGTCGCGTACCCATCGAACCGTCCAGCCCGCCCGGTCGAGCACGTCCGCCGCCCACTGAGCCGCCGCCACGTTGCTCCGCTCCGGCACCGTGTCGAACGCCACCAGCTCGCGGCAGATCTCCCAGCTCCTGCTGTGCTCCAGGTCCGACGTCATCCGTGCGGCATAGCACGGAATCCGATCATCAAGCGTAGCGCAGCAACAGGTCCTGCGGAGGAACGCCGATGTGCACGCCCGCGATCGTGCCCCGCTCCACCTCGACGATGCTCGGGGTCGCCATGATCGACAGCGCCCGCGCCACGTCCAGCTGCTGCGATACGTCGATCAGGAAGATGTTCTTGTTCTTCTCGTGCATTGAACGCAGCTTGGGCGTCAGGGGACGGCACGCGCCGCACGACGGGCTGAAGAAGTAGACGAGCCCCTTGTCGGCCTTGCGGATTTTCTCCCCGATGGGCCCGGGCAGCGCCGGAAGCGGCTTGCCCCGCATCTTTTGCGCTCGCCAGCGAATCATCATGTTCAGGCCGATCATCAGCCCGAAGAATCCAACGACCAGCACGAGCAGAACGACGAGCGCTGTCGACATGGGACCATCTCCGAAGGGGTAGGGGAGAGACGCCTGTTGGAGCCAGGACCGGCCCGGAGGATTCAACCGGCTCGCCCGTACGCCTGGTGTCCCGCGGCCCGAGCCCTTCAGCCCCGCCGCGCCTCCGATGAACCCCCGCGGTCACGCTGTCGGGTCCAGGAACGCCTGGCCGCACTCCACGCAGAACGACGTGCCCTCCACGTGCTCGTGGCCGCACTGGCTGCACCGCCACTTGCCCGAGTCGGCATCGAACCGAAGTGGAGGACTGCTCGCCTCCGCGACCTCCGCCCGGGAGATCGGCACCGTGTCTTCGTTGTCGTCCATGCGGATGACAATCGCGGAGATGTTGTCCTTGCCCCCGTGGGAATTCGCCGCCGCGATGAGCGCGTCCGTAGCCTGCTGCGGATCCTCCGACTGCCGCAGGATGCCAAGGATCTCCCCCGAATCCACGAACCCGCTCAGCCCGTCCGAGCACAACAGGTACATGTCCCCCGGCAGCGTCAGCTCCGAGCGCACGTCGACCTCGACCGATGGACGAGTGCCCAGCGCCCTGGTGATGATGTTCTTGGGCGCTCCGGCCAGCTCCGCGTCCGACAGGTCCGGCGAGGACCACCGCAGGTTGTTCACGAACGAGTGGTCCTGTGTGATCTGCTCCAGTTCGCTGCCGCCGAGCCGATAGCACCTGCTGTCGCCCACGTGCGCCACGCGGATCATTCCGTCTGACGTCAGGTGCGCGGCCACCACCGTGGTGCCCATCCCTCGACGCACTTCCTGCGATTCGGCCTCCGCGTGTACCGCCGCGTTGGCCTGCGTGACGGCCGCCAGCAACCTCAGTCCGCCGTCATCCAAGTCCCGGTGCTGCTCCGGCGGCACCTCCGGTTCCCATCCGACCTCGGTCTGCTCGAAGAACTCCTCGATGACGTCCACCGCCGTCCTGCTGGCCACATCGCCCGCAAGATGCCCGCCCATGCCGTCGGCCACCACGTACAGCCCCAGGTCCTCTCGGACCAGGATCGTGTCCTCGTTGTGCTTGCGGCGCTGCCCGACATCCGTGGTGGCCCCGACCGTCGATTTCCGTTCCCCACTGGGGGCGCCATTGGACATCGGGTCAACCGCCTGCAACACGCCACACCGCTGTGAAGGCCAGCTTCCCGCGAGGCAATACGCTGGAGCTTCCGGGCCGGACACCGGCGTGCATCATGTCTATTCGCTACAACGTCCCGCGGGTCGGTGCAAGGTTCCGCCGTACCCTGCGCGCAGCGTCAATCATGCTCTCGCCTGCTGTGGCTCGAGCATGCCCGACGGGACGCCATGTCATCCTCGCGGGGATGGCGGAACAGCGTGCTGCTTGACCGGTTTGGTTCACAAAGTTATGAAACGAGTGAGTGCAGCCCCGAACCCTCTTCCACGAACCCGGCCTCACGCAGATCGCTTCCATTGCCTCCCGCAATGACGGCGCCGATCAGGTGCGCTCCCGCTTGGCAGACCTCACCGCCTTGCTCCGCCCCGACCTCGATCGCGTCGACCAGTTGCTGGCCTCCAGCCTCCCCGCTGACTCCGCCTGCGCTCGCGCCGCGGCCGACCTCGTCGCCGCTGGCGGAAAACGCCTCCGCCCTGCCGTGGTGCTCATCACCGCACGCTGGACCGTCGCCGACAGCACCCCTTCCCCCCACGCCCTGTTCGTCGCCGCCGCCGTGGAAATGCTCCACGCCGCCTCGCTCCTGCACGACGACGTCATCGACGATGCCGTGATGCGCCGCGGTCGCCCCGCTGCGCGCTGCACCTGGGGAAATACCGTCAGCGTCATTGCGGGCGACCTGCTGCTCGTCCGTGCCCTGTCGTTGATGGGCCGCGTCGGCATTCACCGCCTCGACCTGATGACCACCGCCACTCTCGACGACCTGGTGCTCGGCGAGGTCGAGCAGTTGGAGCGTCGTGGGCGCGTCGACCTGGACATCCCAACCTTCGAGCGCATCGCATCCCGCAAGACCGCCTCGCTGTTCGTCCTGGCGGCGGTGGGCGGCGCCCTGCTGGCCGCCGCGCCCCAATC
>JAJZQG010000352.1 GCA_021847645.1 Myxococcales bacterium | reverse complement strand
CCGGAGAAGCTGGCGGAAGGCAAGCGTCTGGTCGACGCGGCGAAGTCCAGCGGCTTGGACGAGACGTCGACGACGCGCGAGAACGGGGACGCCAAGCGCTGGCTGCTGGCCAACGCTCGCGACCTTCTCGCCGCCGAGGAGCGAGCACAGAGGGCGGAGGCGCTTGCTGGACTGTTGCGCGAGCAGAACGCATCGCTCGCAATCCGTGTGCGCAGAGCCGAGGAGCGCCTGAAGCAGATCGAGCCTGAGCCCGGCAAGTCCTCATGGGTTGCTCGGGCCGACTATGACGCCGCTCTGGCCCGTCTCCGCGAGACCGCTCAGATCCTGATCGAGTACACTGGGGCTGACGGGCCGATGAACGCAGAGGATGCAGCGCGGCGTGCGGTAGGCAAAACCCTTGAGGACCGCGACGAGGGGATGGGCCGGATCGAGTTCTTGAAGGAGCAGCGGGACACCGCCGAACGCGAGCGCGACGAGGCGCGGTCGGTCCTGCGAGAGTTCGAGTGGGAGGCTTGCTCTGAGACGCTGCCCAACTATGACGGCCCCAACATCGTGCAGTGCCGCGTCTGCCACGGGCGTCGCGATGGCGGAGGGCACGCAGCTGGATGTCGCGTCGAGCGAGCGCTGGGAGGTGGAAAGTGATGGACCGCGAACTTCTTCAACACATTGTCAATGCCTCGTCGCAGTACGACTCGACGTGCCGGGAACTCGCCGCCCAGCTGCTCAAGGCGCAGGACGAGCGCGACGAGGCCAAGGCTCGGCTGGCGCAGTTCGAGTCGGCCGAGGAGTACGACGCGCAGCGGGCGCAACCTGCTGGCGACGAGGCCAAGTCCATCTGGCGCCGCATCTTGGACAAGCCGCACTGGGCGCTCCCGGAGATCCACGCCGTCGTGACGGATCGCGACGAGGCCAAACTCGTCCTTGAGATCATGGAGCGCGACCTGCGTGGCAGGCTCGAGCTTGTCACGGCTCGCCTGATCGCGGCGGAGGACAGGCTGCTGGACGTCAGCATGTCGCTGAAACGACCTGGGAGTACGTTCGACGCCTTCCAGGCTATAACTGCGGCGATGAGAGGTTGGACCCGCACCACGGAGAGAACATGAGAGACATCTCCAAAGTCATCGACGCCATGCTCGAGCACGTCCCGGCCAGCGAGGTCAGCCTCGTCGCCAAGCTCAAGAGCTTGCGCAACAAGTCGCTGTACACGGCGCCCGAAGCCATGTCCATCGTCTGGCTCGGCGCGATGAACGTGCTCCAGACGCAGGTCGGCGAGCCCAAGGAGCCGTGGCAGCACAAGGTCCACGACATCTTCGTGGGGAAGGAAGGCCCGGCGTGAAGGCCCGCCCGTTCATCAAATGGGTCGGCGGCAAGCGCCAGCTTCTGCCGGAGCTCGTGGCCCGCATGCCCAAGGAGTTCGGCACGTACCACGAGCCGTTCGTCGGCGGCGGCGCCTTGTTCTTCGAGGTCCGGCCGAAGATGGCCGTCCTGTCGGACGTCAACGTGCGCCTCGTGCGGACGTACCGCGGCGTGCGCGACAACGTCAACGAGGTCATCCGGCTGCTCAAGACCTACCCGCACGACAAGCCGTTCTTCCTGCGGATGCGCGAGCAGGACATCGACGCCGGCACCGACGCCGAGGTGGCAGCCTGGTTCATCTACCTCAACAAGACGTGCTTCAATGGCCTGTACCGGGTCAACAAGAAGGGCGGCTTCAACGTGCCGTTCGGCGACTTCAAGAACCCGACCATCTGCGACGAGGACAACCTGCGGGCGTGCTCGGAGGCTCTGCAGACGACACGCATTGTTTGTGGGGACTTCTCTGGCGTGCTGCTGCGCGCTTCCCCCGGCGACTTCGTCTACATGGACAGTCCGTACGTGCCGTTGTCGGCGACGTCGAGCTTCACGAGCTACACAGAGAAGGGGTTCGGGCCGGACGACCAGAAGCTGCTCCGCGACGTGGCCGTCAAGCTCAAGCAGCGGAGCGCGCACGTGCTGCTGTCCAACTCGAGCGCCGGGATGGTGCGGGAGCTGTACAAGGACTTCGTGGTCGAGGAGGTCATGGCGAAGCGCAGCGTCAACTGCCAGGGGGCGGGCCGGGGCAATATCGCGGAGTTGCTGATTCACTGAAGGAGGAAGAGAACGATGAGCAAGGACGAGAAGATTCGCAAGCATGCCTATCCGGTTAGCACAGAACCACGCCTGACTACACCGGCGCCGGTTTCGGCACATGGCTGGCGCGCGGCAGGGCGACGGTGCGCGCGGCTACCCGTTGCTCCCGTCGCAGGGCACCGCTCCCGTGATACCGTCGCCCTCATTCCGGGCGGATCGACCGCTCGGCAAGCGAGGAGCGCGACATGTCAGACATCAGCAAACCCCAGGTGTTGCCAGCCAGACAGCCAACCCAAGACGAGACCATCGCGCGGTTCCTGGGTGACGCAGTGAGTACGGTAGCGACCCAACTGGGAGAACGGGCTGAAGCTATCGAGAAGTACCGGGCTGAAGCGGCCAAGTATGACTCTGAAGCGGCCGTTGTTCGTGAAAAACGCAAACAAATCGTCCGCTCTGCTGAGATTTCCGCTACGTCAAAATTGACCGAGTTGAAGATTTCGGAGAAGGGCAAGCGCTTTGTAATCAAAATTGGTGCTGTCGCCTTTGCTCTGCTCTTACTTTGTACACTGGTAGGCGTTGCCTTGTGGAAAGACAAGGACGCCTTAGCCGTCGAGATCATCAAGACATCACTCACCGCTGGAGTCTCGGCATTGGGCGGCTACGGAATAGGCGTGAGGAAAGCGAACAAGCGAGATGACGACTAACGATGACGAACTCCCCTTCGTACAGGCCGAATCCCGCCTGCCGGACTTCCCGACGTCGCTACCCGGCTTCCAGCAGATGTTCCCCGACGAGCACGCCTGCTCGGCGTACCTCGAAGACGTCCGCTGGCCGGACGGGTTCGCCTGCCCTTACTGCGGGGTGCAGCAAGAGCCCTATCGCATCGAGACGCGCCCCACGGTTCTTCAGTGCCGGTCGTGCGCGCGGCAGACGTCGCTGACGGCGGGCACCGTGATGGAGAAGACACGGACGCCCCTGTGTCTCTGGTACTGGGCGGCTTTCCTTGTGGTCGCGGCCACGCCGGGGGAGAGCGCCCTCCAGATGCAGCGGGCCTTGGGCATCAAGCGCTACGAGACGGCGTTCCAGATGCTCCACAAGCTGCGCGCGGGCATGGTGCGCCCCGACCGAGACCCCATCGGCGGGCAGTACCCCGTGGAAATCGACGAAACATTCGTCGGCGGCAAGACGCGCGGCGAGGGGCGCGGCGTCCACCACAAGGCCACCGTCGTCGGCGCCGTCGAGCTTAGGGAGTCCAAGAAGGTCCGCAAGAGCCGCGACCCCCACAAGCAAGGCGTCCCAACCAAGGGGCGCGTCTACGCAGGCAGGATCCGCCTGCACGTCATCCCCGACCGTGGCCGCGCAGCCTTGGAAGGATTCGTGACGGAAAACATCGCGCTGGGGTCTGTTGTCCGCACGGATGGGTGGCAAGGCTACGAGCGCTTGGGAGAGTTGGGCTACAACCACGAGTTCGTGGTCATGGAGGGCGACCCGGCCAAAGCCGAGGCTTGGTTGCCCATGATCCACTTGGTGTTCTCGAACCTCAAGACCTGGATCTTGGGCACGCACCACGGCGTCTCCCAGCAGCACCTCCAGGCGTACCTCAACGAGTACGTGTTCCGCTTCAACCGGCGGTTCTACCCGTTCAACGCCTTCAACAGCGTGCTCGGCATCGCCACGCACACCCAGGGGCCGACCTACGACGAGCTTTACAGCGGCGCTTGGGTTCACCCGAACCCGACCGATAGGTAGGCGAGCACATGCTGGGTAGAATCAGCGCGCATGGCCATAAAAACAATTACCCCGTCCGCTGGCAGGACAGGATCGCAATGGGCAGAGCCCAATCTCATGAGCTGCGTTTCCAACCCGTTCGTCGGCAACGCGAAATGCCCTGGAGGAGCGGCGACGCCCCAAGTCGACCAAAACAAGATGCGGAACTGTGTCGGGGCTTGGCTTGCGGAGGCCACTCTCGTCGACCGAGCCGTGTTCTTGTCGAAGTACGCAGCGATGCCACTTGTAGTGACGGTTGTGCTTGCGGGCGTGGCCGGTTGGGCGTTCGGCAGACGCAAGCGTTGAGGCTACTGCTCGACTGTCACGGACACCCCCACGTACAAGATGGGTTGCGACTGCCAGTTGTGGGATGTCTGCACGTACCAGACGGCCTGCGACTTCGCGGCATTGACGATCTCGTTGTAGCCAATCTCAGCGGTCCCAATGGTATCTGGATTCAGGGGCGCATCGTCGTCCCAAAGCGCAATCCTGATGCGCATATTTGGGTCGACGGGAACGTGCTGCCACCCAGCGCCTGGCCACTGTGGGTGGAATTGGTTGCTGTCGACCGGCAAGTCAACTTGGTACCCCCAAGTGCCAGACGTGAACAGCTGAAGGTAGCCATAGGCATCCGGCGGTGCCGTCACGCTCATGGCGATGCCGCCAATGATTGCTGCGACGGCTGCTTCAGGCTGCGTTGCTCCGAGGGCTGTGGTGAGTTCGCTGATGGCTTGCTTCGTCTCCTGGCTGTCGTTCATCGTTCCAGTGCCGTCCCACGCCGTGCCGTTGGCCATATAGGGAGCAATGAGCGCATCGACAACGCTGATCGTTACCACGCTTGGCGGAAGGTCCGATCCGCCAGTACCCCCAGAATTGCCGCCGCCTCCAGTGCCGCCACCAGATCCCCCACTGCCCCCGGAACCTGTGCCCCATCCGTAGCACAATTCGCCAACACCACACGGGTAGGAAACGCAGATCCAGTTCGGGTCATTGCTCAGCCCGGCTACCACCTGGAGTTCCGTTCCTTCTGGCAGCGTGGCAACAACCGCAGAACTCCTCGACGGACCAGCGTAGATGGAAGCGTTGTCCGCAGTGGAGGTGATGCCGTCCAACTGAATGTCCGCGTCGGGGCAGTGCACCTTCCAATCTGGTGTGGATGGGCCCGCGCCACCACCATCGTCGCTACCACTGGAGCCGCACGCTACCGATCCAACCACAAGAACCACGACCACAAGTCGTCCACGCATGCGCGCCTCCTTCCGGCGTCGTCCCAGGGTACACGGCGACGCGCGCGGCGCGCAAGCACGCTCGCAACCTTCCGTGGCGTAGCACGAAATTGTGGCGGTTTCTTGCCCAGTCCTCCCGCTCGGCGCGACGCTGAGCGGCATGAACGAGTCTATCAAGCGCAAGTTGGCCGAATCGGAATCGGAGGTGGCGGGCGCACGCGCACGGTACATGACCGTGGTGAAAGGAAAGGCGAAGCGGGTAGCCGACGGAGACCCGCACGCGGACATACTCGACGCTGCCATCAACAGGGAGAAGTTGGCCATGGAGCTTAGCGAAAAGAAGTACGAGTCGCTTGCGACTGAGATGCGCATGTCGGACATGAATCGCCGGTCGACGCTCTTCAACTTAGCAATGTTGCTCGTCTCGGTCGCCAGCGCCTACTTCGCGTGGCAAGCGAACCACAGAGACACACCGTCGCCAGCTATGCCATCCGTGACGGCCACGTCGCCCGCGTCAGCACCGGCAGGATCCGTTCCCAACGGTGGCGCGCCATGACCCGCGCCGAGCCGCGCGCCAGCCATGTGCCGAAACCGGCGCCGGTGTAGTCAGGCGTGGTTCTGTGCTAACCGGATAGGCATGATTCGCAAGTTCTGGATCCGTGGCCCGGACCAGTACAAGAAGAACGACCGCGGGCGCAGCGTGTACGTGGGGCGCGGTCAGCCGATCACGTTCGTGGCGTGGCGGCACATCGGGGACGACTACGTCGAGTACGCGCGGGCCACGCTCAACCCGACACCGACGTCCAGGTCTGCATCGTCGCCGACATCGCCTGCTACGGCAGGGAGGGCACCGTCTACAACGAGGCGGCCCGTGCGTGGCTCTACAGGTACGCGGAGAACCGCAAGGGCAAGGCCAGTACCTGACGAAGCTGCACGCGAAGCTCTTGATCCATCGCGAGCAGGCTCCTATGATCTGATCGTCAACGTGCCCGGCTGCCGTGCCGGGGAAAGCGAGAGGCTCGCACGAGTCGCGGCGGTACGAGCGAAGGAGGTGAACGATGGGCGGG
>JAJZQG010000078.1 GCA_021847645.1 Myxococcales bacterium | reverse complement strand
AGCCATCGTCTCGGTGCAAGTGCGACCCCTTCCTGCCCCGCACTTTGGGCGGTGGAGACGCGACCTGCGAGTGCGGGGTGTCAGGGGAGGGCTGGCGAGCAGGGCGTATCCATGGAGTCAGTGGGCGTTCCTGATGGTCGAAGCTGGCCGTATCCATGCCGGCTGAGCCGTGATAGCGCTGGAACGATGGCTCGCTCGAACAATGGCCAGGCGATACGCGAATCGCAGCGGATAGCGCGGAAGCTGGTGCAGTTGGACGAGTTCATCCAGGAGGCGTGCGCGCAGTCCGACCTGGCAACCTGGCGGCGCGGGCGCGCGGTGTTCGGTCCATCCAAGGCAAGTAGTGGCGGAGCTGACCAAGTCCCTGCCATTGGCTCGACGAGGCGGGCAAGCCGTGCTCTACATAACACCGCATATTCGATCAACTGAAGCCCGCTGGGCGCCTGGCCGAGCGGGTCGCGCGAACCGTCAGGTTCCGTCGATGGTTCTCGGACGGTGATGCCGGGGACCTTCGCGAACACGGACGAATCGTACGTGTAGATCGTGTGCACGCCGGCGCCGAGCGCGGTCAGGGCGATGGTGCGATCGAAGACCTGCGGTCCCTTGATACCGAGCGCCTGACCTTGAGCCACCAGGTCGGTGACCAGATCCGGCCCTTGGTCCCCAGCACCTCGATCACGGAGGCGATGCGGGCGGCGGCCGCCTATGCCTCGTCGGCGCCGACGGGCGCGGCGACACGCTTCTCGCTCGTGACCACCACGACGTACTCGAGCGGTACCTGGGGCGTGACACACGCCGCGAAGTCGCCGGCCACCGCCCGATCCCTCAGCTGGCGAGCTGGCCGGGGAAGGGCGCAGCTACGGACTGCGGAAGCGCGCGACCTGGTCGTCGATGAGTCCCGGCGTCATTGGAAACTGCTTGAAGGTCTGGCGCAGGGCTGCCGCTCTTGTACGGTCGGATAGAAGCTGGGGATAGTCAGCGCCACGGTCATCGACACCCTTCGAGGTCGGTTTGCACAACGGCTCGGCCGGCATGGACACGCTCTGTTGCTGCCCATCGACCATCTGGCGAAACGACGGCGCCGGCCGTCCCAGCGCGGCCGCCCGCAGAAGTGCGCGTAGTGCGGGGGGCAAGTACGGGCTGGGGAAGCCGAAATGCATGGGGAGACCTACGGGAAACAGAGGGCCTGGACGTTGACATGCAAACAGGGGTGACCCGCATGGTCACGCGGGGCTGGCGCGGGGCTGGAAGGTCTCAACCCGGCGACGCCGATGGCTGCCGCGACGCAGCTCGGTGCTCGGGACGGGAGCTGGACGGGCCGCGGAGGCGCCACTAGGTGTCGAGTATTTGGCCTGGTGGAGGCGGCTTTGCGTCCATCGATGACGAGAAAGCGCCTAGGTCAGGCCACGATAGCATCATCAGATGTCGCGAAGGGCCCTGGGCGAAGGGGTACAGTGACGGAATGATGTCATGAGCGTGGCTGCTGGCGGGCTAGTTGCGACAGTAAGTGTTGCGATGTGGCTTCCCGTCTGGCTTGGCGCGCGGTAGGCTTCCGCCCAGGAGAGTTGCCCATGGCGCACGAGCAGGAAGGGTTGACGATCGAGCAGCTAGCCCAGGCTTTGACGGTCACGCGACGCGCGATCCGCTTTTGGGTGCAGCGCGGCGTGCTGCCCAAACCAGGCTTTCGCGGCAGAGGCACGCGCTACTCGCCGAGCTCGGTGGCGCGCATCCACGCCATGCGCGCCCTGCAGCGCCAGGGCCTGACCCTGAGCGAGATTCGCCACCGGCTCGACAACGCGACACCCGACGAGATCGAGCGGCTTGCCGCCAGCGTCGCGCCTGCCCCGGCCGCGCCCGAGCCCGAGCCGATCGCCGCCCTGCACGCCGAGCAATGGCAGCGCTTGCTGCTGCTTCCGGGCCTGGAGCTTCACCTTCGCCGCGGCAGCCCGGCGGTCATCGTCGACATCGCCAACCAGATCGCCAGGCACTACGCCGCGTCGTTTCCGACCCAAGCGTCGTAGCCGTGCCTTGGGACGGGCGACCGCGACCGACGGCCGGCACCTGCGCGGGCTCCCTCGGTCCATCGTGGCACGGGAGCCGGTGTGCCCCGCGTGCGGCCCGCCGTGCTCGACGCCGTCGTGCATGCAGGAATGGACCTACCCGTGCAGCGTTCTTCATGGCTCGGAGTGTATTTGCCCGCGCTGCTCTCGGCGCAGCTCGTCGGGGGAAGGGTCTTGCCTCAGAGCGCCACGCCGGTCGCGGCGGACGAGGCCGCCTGCCTGCCCGAAGGAGGCGAGGCCTGCAGGGTCGACCCGACCGCCTTCTCCAGGATGGATAGGGCCTTGTCGATCTCGGCCTCGGTCACGTTCAGGCAGGGCCGGAATCGGATCGACTGGCTGCCGCTGGCGAGCGTGGCCAGGTCCAGATCCCAGCACGCCTGCCGCAGCGCATTGCGCGTTCGCGTGTCGGGCAGCGTGAAGGCGATGAACAGGCCGCGTCCGCGCACATTGCTGACCTCGGGGTGCTTCTGCGCGATCTGCTGGAGCCCGTCGAGCAGACGCTCGCCCATGCGCGCCGCGTTCTGCACCAGGTTCTCCTCCCGGATGATCTCGAGGTACTTGACCCCGCGAACCATGTCCGCGAGGTTGCCGCCCCAGGTGGAGTTGATGCGGCTGGGGGTGTGAAACACGTTGTCCGCCACCTCGTCGACCCGCAGGCTGACCATGATGCCGCAGACCTGCGCCTTCTTGCCGAACGCGATGATGTCCGGCGAGACGCCGAAGTGCTCGTGCGCCCACATCTTGCCCGTGAGGCCCACGCCGGTCTGCACCTCGTCGAAGATGAGCATGGCGTCGTGCTTGTCGGCGAGGCGACGCAGCTCCTGCATGAACTCGGCGCGGAAGTGGTTGTCGCCGCCTTCGCCCTGGATGGGCTCGATGATGATGGCGGCGATGTCGTGCGGGTAGCGCGCGAAGGCGTCCTCGATCTCGCGTACGGCCTGCCGCTCGAGCTCGACGGTGTGCGCGAGGCTGGCGGGCGTGAGCGGGAACTGCAGCTTGGGGTTGGTCACGCGGGGCCAGTCGAACTTGGGGAACATGTCGGTCTTGACCGGGTCGGTGTTGGTCAACGACATCGTGTAGCCGGTGCGCCCGTGGAAGGCCTCGCGGAAGTGCAGCACGCGGGTGCCCAGGTCGCCGCGGCCGGCCGCGCGGTTGCGACGAACCTTCCAGTCGAAGGCCGTCTTGAGCGCGTTCTCGATCGCCAGAGCGCCGCCCGCCACGAAGAACAGGTACTTCATCGACGGGGGCATCGCGAGCTCGGCGAAGCGCTTGACGAATGCAGCGTACTCGGGCGAGTAGATGTCGGAGTTGGAGGGGTTGGCGATGGCCGCGCGGGTCAACACCTTCATGAAGTCGGCGTCGCCGGTCAGCCGCGGGTGGTTGTGCCCCACCGGCAGCGACGCGAAGTACGAATAAAAGTCCAGGATGTCGTGCCCGGTCAGGGCATCGTGGATGTACGAGCCGTGCGACTTCTCCAGGTCGATGACGACGTGGAACCCGTCGACGAGGATGTTCTTCTGCAGGGTCGGGATGACCTGATTGGGGGCAATTTCAAAGGACGACATGACGTTCACCTCGGAGCAAGGCGCGAGTGTTCGCGCCGCATGACGGAATCGGGACCAAGGGCGATCGACCGACGTCAGCGTTCCGGGGGACCGAACAGGGAGGGACGTGCATGCCGCGGCAGCCGGGGGATCCGGAGCAGGCTTTCGTACCGGCGGGAGGAGGCAGCGTCGTGATGCTTCATCTGCGCATCCTGTGTCTCGTGGGGATCGACTGGACCCCGGCGAGGGATTCTCGTTGCCACAGTGTAGCAGACGGAACCGGGCGCGCCCGGAATGCCGCGCGTCGCGGGAGCTGCCATTCACGGGCGGCAGCCGCCTGCACGACGACGGCTGCGGAGGGTGCCCAGGGTCGGAATCGAACCAACCACACGCGGATTTTCAGTCCGCTGCTCTACCAACTGAGCTACCTGGGCCTGCGGTCGTAGCGGTTTCCCGCTGCCGAAAGCCGCGGCATCTTGCTCTGAGGCTGGCGACTTGTCAAACCTTTTTCGCCGTCAACCACCACCACGACACGATGGACAAGCCCACCAGACCGGCAAACACCAGCCCCGTCTTCTCGCGCCGGCTCAACCCCCCGCGCTGACCGCTCGGGCCGCGCGGGCTTCGCCCCTCCACCTCGGCTCGCACTGCCGGCTCCGCCACCACCGTCCCAGGCTCCGGCCCGATCGGCGACAGCGCCACCCCCGCCTTCGTCCCATCCCCCAACGTCCCCGGCTCGCCGTCCTTCGGTATCGGACCCAACCGGTCGAACCACGCATCGTCATTGCCCGGCCGCACCACGTGGTAGTCCTCGAACGACGTTACCCAATAGCGCGTCGCGTTGTCGATCCCGACCGCCGCTACCAGCTCGCCGCCCAGCGCACGCTTCAACTCCTCGTGCGACGGCTCGTACGACAGCCACGCCTGCGCCATCGACGCCATGCTGCTGCCCAGCCGCATGGCCACGCGCTCGGTCGTCAGCACGTAGATCCGCAGCAGCCGGAGCGTGGCGCCCGCTGTCTCGCTGCCCTGGACCTGGTCGGCCGGCCGCGACGGCTCCCGATAGGGAAACATGGGCCGCGCGGAGTCGAACTCGACGTGCACCCAGGGCAACGTCCGCGTCGCGCTCGCGTTCCGGTCGTAGATCACCAGCGCGTACGGATCGGCCTCCCGGCACCCGGATAGCCACTCCCCCAACGCGGCGTCCGTTTCGTAGCCCTGCTCGCGCAACGTCGCATCCAAGGGTGTGCCCGTCGCGAGCGCGAACGTGGAGCTGTCGGCCTTGCCTTGCACACCGACCGTGAGCCACGGACGCAGCATGCCGCCGGGCAGCGTTGGCAGCTCCCAGTCCGGCGTGCGTGCGCGGTAGTCCGCAATCAGCTTCGCGAACGACGTGGACAGGTCCTGGTCCACCGGGGCGACCCGTGGCTCTGCGGGCGTCGGCACCACGTAGGCGACCGGGCCCTGCGCGCGCTCGACCCGCGCGCTGAGGAGCAGGTGCTCGCGCTTGGTGTCGGGTTGCCACACGATCAGGGCCGTCTCGACGGTGAGCGTCGGGTGCGTGGAGGGCGCGCCGAGCAGGGCGGCGGCGTGGGCGACCGAGCTGCCGAGCAGCGCGACGCTGGCCGCGGTGAGCCAAGGCAAGGAGGCGATGGGTCTGCTCATCGCGTCACGACACGGGCGCGGAATGCAGCAGTCGGCCCCGGCCGACCACCCGATGCGTCATCGGTGATCCCCAGGGCTGCAGGATCGCTCGCTCGTGGGGAAGATCCCACACCACGAAGTCGGCCGACAGCCCCGCGGCCAGGCGCCCGCAGGTGCCCTCCAGGCCGAGCGATGCCGCGGCCTCGCGTGTCGCGCCAAGCAGGCACTCTTCCGGCGTCAACCCGTAGGTGTGCAGCGCGAACGCCAGCGCGAGCGCTAGGCTCTCGGTGGGCGCGGTCCCCGGGTTGGCGTCGCTCGCCACCACGATCGGCACGCCCGCGTCGCGCATGGCCTGGATCGGAGGCGGGGCCTGGCGAAGCGTAAAGCTCGCAACGGGAAGCAGTACCGCACGCGTGCCCGACTTCGCGAGCGCCTCGAGCCCCGACGCTGCCACGTGCTCGAGATGATCGACCGAAGCCGCGCCGACGCTCGCGGCCAACTCTGCGCCGCCCACGTCGGCGAACTGCCCGATGTGCGCACGCACGCCCAGGCGCGCCGCGCGCGCTCTCTCGAACACTGGCTTGGCCTCCTCGACCGAAAAGGCGCTTCGGTCGATGTACGCATCGACGTACTTCGCCAGGCCGTCGCCCGCGATCTCGTCGACCCAACGCTCGGCCACGCGCCGAACCCACGCGGCGCGATCGTCCTGCCCCTCGGGAGGAAGCGCGTGCAACGCCAGCCACGTAGGAATGACGCGAGGCAGCCCCGTGTCGCTCGCGGCCTCGGCGATGGCCCGCAACTGCTTTCGCTCCGACGGCAGATCCAGGCCGTAGCCGCTCTTGATCTCGCACGTCGTGACGCCCAGCGACGCCATCCGCCGAAGCCGGCTGCGCATGGCTGCCGTCAGAGCCCACTGGGACGCCGCCCGCACGGCCCGCATCGATGACACGATGCCGCCTCCCGCCGCGGCGATCGCTTCATAGCCGGCTCCCTGCATGCGAAGCACGTACTCGTCGTGCCGCGAGCCCGCCCAGGCCAAGTGCGTGTGAGCGTCCACGAGCCCCGGCGTCATCACGCGACCTGCGGAGTCATCCAGAACGCGCGCGTCCCGGGCTTGCGCCAGGAGCTGGGCGCGTGATCCCACGGCCGCGATGCGATCGGCTTCGACCAGCACGCCAGCGTCGTGCAGCACACCCAGGCGGTTGTCCGGGGAGGAGCATGCGGGGTCGCAGGTGACCACGCGCGAGCACAACACGAGATAGCGGTCCATGCGCACTGCCTCACAAGGTCGGACGAGGCGGGCAGTCTTCCATGGTCGCGGGCCGACCGCTACCAGCCCGTGTCGCCCGCGCCCACGCAAGGCAGCGGCCGTGGCCCTACGCTGCGTCGTGCAAGGATTGGTGGGGAAGGGAACGCTGGTCGGCGCCTGTGGGGCGCGCTCTAGAACGCGCAAACCGCTTCCTGCGGAACGTTGTCGAGGTTCTCGACGCTCAGCGTGTAGGGCTGGCAGGAGTCGGCGTCGCCACTTCCCGGCTTGACTTCCACATAGAAGTAGCGCGTGTCGTCCAGACCGCAGTCGCCCTGGTAGTTGACGGTCACCTCGTTGTTGCCCGGGGTCGAGCACACCTTCTGGATCGGCGCGGCGCACGTGCCGCCGTCAACCGCGAAGCCCACGTCGTACACGCAGAACTGGTAGCTCGTGCCGGCGGGCGGCGTCAGGCGCACGGTCACCGCGTAGCACTCGTACCAAAGCGGGTTGAGGATGCATTCGAAGTCGCTGTTCTCCGTCGCCTGGAAGGAGAAGAAGTCCGTGTCCGGGCTCAGGTCGGGCTTGTACAGATAGCCCTGTACCGATACCGCGCCCGCACCCTCGGCCACCGCCGAGCTGAAGGCCTTCGCGTGGTCGCAATCGTTGAGGTTCGTAATGTCCTCTTCCAGTTGGTAGGGCGTCACCGGCAGCTTGTCGTCGACCAGCCCGTTGCAGTCGTCGTCCTTGCCGTTGCAGGTCTCGGTGGGCGCCGCCGGACAGCTGGGCCACGTGCCGTTCGCACAGGTGATCGTCGTGCCGCCGCAGCAGTCCTTGGTCTGCCCGTTGGTGCAGCCGCAACCGTTGTCCACCGTTCCGTCGCAGTCCTCGTCCACCGAGCCTTCGCACACCTCGTCGGTCGGCGTCTTGCCGCCCAGACACTGGCCCCAGTGGCATGTGCTGTCACACGTGCGCGTGCCGAACTCACACGCGCCAACGTCGGTTCCGCAGACGCCCTGCTCGCCCTTGGCGCAGTCGAACCCGTTGTCGACCACACCGTCGCAATCGTCGTCGATGCCGTTGCACACCTCGGTCTTGGGCTGCGGTGCGGTGCACGAGGTGAACTGCCCGCCGGCGCACACTTCCGTTCCGGGGCCGCAATCGTTCGTGCAGTCCCGCTTCAGCGGCTGCCCGTCATCGCTTTCGTCGACCAGCCCGTCGCAGTCGTCGTCCTTGCCGTTGCAGGTCTCCACGGCCGGCGTGCACGTGGTCTGGCATGCGCCCCATTGGCCGTTGATGCACGTCTTGGTCCCGCTCACGCCGCTCTCGGTGCAGGTCTCGGTCAGGTTCTCGTCCACCTGGCCGTTGCAGTTGTCATCCAGCCCGTTGCAGGTTTCGGTGACCGGGATGCATGTCACACCCTGGTCCGTGGTCGAGGCGTCGCTGCTGCTGCAGCCAGCGAGTAGAAGCGTTCCCAGCGCGGCGAGCGAAAGAAGAGAAGTCAGGGTGATAGCCCTCAGCATGTCGAATGTCCTTTCCACAGGAGGAACGTGAAACGGGCGCGAGGTTAGGTGAGGGCGGAACTTTCCGTCAATGCGGCAGAGTGACAGAAAGCGTGAATTGTGGTTGGAGACGTCGCCGATGCGGCGGAGCGAGTGGGAGAATCAGCTCTCGTCGAGCTCGTCGCGCAGCCAGGTGTGCAGCGCGACGGCCGAGGGAAGGCCTACGGTGCCGGCGGCCAGCGCCACGGCCTGCTCGAGCTCTTGCAGGGTGATGCCCAGGTCGATTGCCTTGCGAATGCTGGCGCGCACGGCGCCTTCGCGCATGGAGCCCATCGCGATGCCCAGCTTGACCAGGCGCGCGACCTTGGGGTCCAGCGGCCCCTTGGCCGAGGCTTGCGCGATGAGTTCCCAGGCATTGGCCAGATCCGGATACCGCTCGACAAATGCCCGATGCGGCTTGGGTGGCTTCGAGGCCTTGTGCTCTTTGGCCTCTTTCGGCTCTTTGTTCTTCGACATGCGCTCCTCCCGCTAGGTGCGTGGGCGGTCTGCCCGGACTCGCCTCTCGCAGCCTTGTACGCCCGTCGTCCAGGGCCGACAAGGGAATCGTCGATCGGCGTCTCTCACGCGGGCTTGCAGCGCTCCGCCACCTCTCGCGCGACAGCCACGGACTCGGCGCTCGCGCACCAGGCCATCGCTTGCTCGATCGTCGCGCTGGGCCGAGGCGGACGAAGCCGTCGGAGCCGGCGCGATCGCTCTGCTGCTTGGGCGCATCGGGAGCGGAACGACGCATCGGACTCGCACGCCTTGATGAGCCCCTCGTGCGCCTCCTGCTGAAGCGCCTCGCTCTTGCAGATGCACACGACGTCGCAGCCGGCGCGGATGGCGGCGACGGCAGCCTCGGCCATGCCCCAGCGATCGGCGATGGCTTTCATCTCGAGGTCGTCGGAGAACACCACGCCGTCGAAGCCCAGCTCGCTGCGAAGCAGTCCGTCGATCGCGGCGGCCGACAGGGTTGCCGGCACGCCCGGCTCGATCGCGGGGCACACGATATGCGCCGACATCATGGCGTCGATGCCCGCGACGACCGCCTCGCGAAAAGGAACGAGCTCGACGTCTCTCATGCGTTGCAGCGACGTGTCCACGCGGGGCAACGCCAGGTGGCTGTCGAGCGAGGTATCTCCGTGACCGGGGAAGTGCTTGCCGCAGGCGCTGACGCCGGACTGCTGAAGGCCCTGCGCGAAGGCATTTCCCATGGAAGCGACCGTTCGCGGGTCGCGGCCGAACGAGCGGTCGCCGATAATCGGGTTAGCCGGGTTGGTGTCCACGTCGAGCACGGGCGCGAAGTCGAGGTTGAAGCCCAGGGCGCGCAGTTGAAGGCCGAGCACGCGGGCGGCCCGGCCAATCAGCTCGGGGTCGCCGGCTGCGGCCAGGGTACGCATCGACGGGAGCTGGAGCACCGGCGCCAGCAGGCGGCGTACGCGGCCTCCCTCCTGATCGACCGCGATCCAGGGAGGGGCGTCGGGCGGCGCTGCCTCGATCAGCCAGCGCGCCGATTCGTATCCGGCCTCCACGGCGGGCAGGTTGCGGCGAAACAGGATGGCGCCGGCCAGCTGCCCGGAGGCCAAGCGGGCAAGGAAAGCGGGCGGGGGCTCTTGGTCCTCGTATCCGCCGAGCAACAGCGCGCCGCACAGCCTCGCCAGGTCGTTGCCAGAACTCATGATGAGTCCGAACCTATCGCACCCGTCGTGGCGGGTCAGGTTTTTGCCCTGTCACCGCCAGCCGGTGCTTCGCGCGGGCGGCTGCACTCGCCCCAACGCCGGCGTGATCCGTGTCCGGGTTCTCTCACGTAGCTGTTTGCGCGTTGCCGCATTCGATGTATCTCTTGTGGAATGGCATCGGACTTCATCATCAGCAGGCGCTTCTTCACACTGGGTCTTGTGGCGGCGGGCGGCTCCGCGTGGCTCGGGTGCTCATCGAGTGACAGCTCCGCAGGCGCCCCGGCCGGGCGCCAGAACTTCATTCTGCAACCCCTGGCCGACGCCAAGCTCACCACCGAGCGCATCATCGTGCCCAAGCAGGCGCGGGAGTCGAAGCCCGACGCGCGCGTGCCGATGGACCCGTCGTCGCGCGAGGCGCTGCTTGCGCTCGGATACGGCGCGTACGACTGGGGTGCCGGCGAGCCGGTTCTCCCGCGGATGCCGGACGGGACCAGCACGCCGCCGGCGTCCGGGGCCAACGCCAAGAGGCTCGTTCGGCTCGTGCACATGACCGACGTCCACGTGACCGACGACGAGTCCCCGATCCGCATGGAGCTGTTCGACGGGGCACCTCCGCTCGACGGCGCAGCGCGTCCGCAGGCGCCGTTCGAGGGGCGGATGCTCAACGCGGCGGTCCGGACGATCAATGTCCTGCACACGAAGGATCCGGTGGACTTCGTGCTGGTGACGGGCGACGTCTGCGACGCGGCGCAGCAGAACGAGGTCACCTGGTTCATGCAGATCATGGACGGGGTGGACAGCGTCGCGTGCGACTCGGGCGACGTGAACGATCCGGTGCCGGGCACGGGCAACGATCCGAAGGACCCGTTCCAGGCCGAAGGGTTGAAGCCGCCCTGGTTCTTCTGCATGGGCAACCACGACGCGCTGGTCCTGGGCATCACCAAGATAACGGCTGCCAACCAGGCGACCGCCACGGGCGACAACTCGGTCGGCGGCTTCACCGACTGGAGCCAGCCCGGCGGCGTGGTGCGCAAGGGCGAAGACACGCCCGATCCGCTGCGCAAGCCGCTGATGCGCGACGAGATGATTCCGCTCCTCTCGAGCGTGGGCGGCGGGCACGGCGTGGCTGGCACCGCCGTCGCCAACCGCGTCTGCTACACGATGGATGTGGAGGGCACGCCCCTGCGCTTCATCATCCACGACACGGCCGCAGAGGGCGGTGGCGCCGACGGGGTCGTGCGCAAGAGCGTGGTCGACGCGTTCCTCAAGCCGGCCCTCGACGCCGCCAAGGCCGAGGGCAAGTGGGTGATCCTGGCCTCGCACCACCCTATCTCCGCGCTCAGCGACGGCAGCGGCGCGGATGCCGAAACCCAGGCCGACGCCATGCTGCCCGGCGACGTGATGACTCTGCTCGCGTCGTACGGGAATGTCATTCTGAGCGTCACCGGCCACACGCACGAGCACGTGGTGAAGTGGCTCGACGGTGGCAGCGGGAAGGGCTTCTGGGAGATCCAGACGTCCTCGCTCATCGAGTTTCCCAATCAGATGCGAATGATTGAGGTCACCGACGAGGACAACGGCTACCTGTCCGTGCAGCTGGTCGGGATCGACTTTGCGACGGACGGCGACGACGTTGCCGAGCAGGGCAGGGTGTACGCGATCGTCGATCACACCTCGGGCTGGGGTGCCGGGTCTGCGGGCTCAACGAGCGACCGCAACGTCAAGCTCTACGTTCCTGTTCCCGCCACGACCTGACGGGCTTCCGACCAACGGTTCATCCCGTCGCCTCTCTCGCCCAGCGCGCGGCACATGCTATAGATGGCGCGCTTCGGTTGCGTGCTACGTCCTTCTCGATGACGACTTCATGCCCCGCGCCTTGTCCTGCCTGGTCTGCCTTGCCGCGCTCGCCGTCACCACGGCGGCGAACGACGCGTCCGCGGACGACGCTGCCGGGCCGTACTTCTACACGGGTGCGGACTACGGCACGCAAGCGCTGTACAACCCGCTCTGGGTGATGGTCAATCGCGGCTTCGACGTGCTGCAGATTCGCGCGGGGAACCGGAGCATCGTCGACTTCGACTATGGCCTGAATGGCCGCAACGTGGCAAAGAACATCATTGACCCGTTTCCGGCGATCAGCCACCGCGGCTGGGGCACGTTCTTCAAGCAGGAGATCTTCCCGCTGTCGTGGACACCCGAGACGGCCCGCTGGGTTCCCAACTATACCCTTCACCTGCTGGGCGGAGGAATGACCTTCACCGCGCTGCGCGAGTGGTACGAGGCCCACGGCGTGCCCCTTCCCGCGGTGTTCTCCGCCACGACGATCATGGCCAGCGCCTTCCTCAACGAGACGCTCGAGAACAAGGGGGTCGTGGGCGACAACTCGGACTGCATTGCCGATATCTACTTCTTCGACCTCGGTGGCATCCTCCTGTTCAGCTTCGACGGCGTCAACCGGTTCTTCAGCCACGAGTTGGTCCTGGCGGACTGGTCGCTGCAACCGGCCTTCACGTTTCCGCACGGGGACCTGCACAACCAGGGCAACTACTTTGCTGCGAAGTGGGCCTTGCCTTTCTACACCAGGCTCAAGCTCTTCTCCTGGTTCGGCATGGCCACCATGGGAGGCCTGTCCTATCAGCTCGACAGCGAATACTCCTTGTCCGTCGCGGCCGGCGCGCGCTCGACCCGCCTGATCAACTCCTCCGCCACCAGCGTGCTCAACAACGTCGATTGGGCGCCTTCCGCGGCCTTGTTCCTCGACCGCCGCAACTCTCCCCTCGCCATGGTGCAGGTCAGCAACATCCAGGACTACTTCCTCGCGGTCAACGTCTACCCCGGCGTGATTCCTCTCAAGAACCCTGGCATCGGCATGTTCGGCGTCACCGACAAGTCGGGGCACGTCATCGCCGGTATCGTCAGCACCTGGACGTTGGGCCTCGGGACGGGCTATTCCATGCAGTAGCCGCGTCGAGCCTGCCCATGCGCCGCTTCGTGATCATCGGCCACAAGGCCCACGCATCTGCCGACTTCTCGCTGGTCGATCTGGCGGGTACCAGCGGACGCATCGATGTGCTGCTCGGGTGCCTGCGCGCGGCGATGCTCGTCTCCCACGGCCTGCGACGCGACGCGGTGGTGTACCTGGTGCTGCTGGGTGGGTCGTCCGCGCCGCGCACGGTGCGTGTGCGGGGCGACGAGGTGAGCTTTCTGCGGCCGGACGAGCGGAGCCTTGCGGTGCTGATGAAGAAGGTGCTGGCCGCGCCGGTCAGCGGCCCGGGATTCTGCCGTGTGCGGCCGGGGATCGCGGTCGCAGGCGAGGGCATCGAAGCCGTGATTCGGGACCTCGGCGCGTGCACGCGCTACGTGGTAGAAGAGGGCTCGCCCGATATTCGCGCCGCGAACCTGGACTTGTCCCACCCCGCGTTCTTCGTGGGAGACCACGGTGGCTTCGATGAAGCGACGCGAACCAGGCTCCGACAGCTCGGAGCGTCCAGCGTCGCTGTGGGGCCGGTCAGCGTGCACGCCGCAGATGCGGTCGTGTTGGTATCCAACGAGCTCGACCGGCGGACCGTGCACGCCGTGGACGCAGCGCCTGGCGCCGCGGCGGGCTCATGACGTCGTGCTTGGCGAACGCTCCTACCAGCTCACCGGATAGAGCAGCACGTACGTGCCTTCTCCCGGTTGGGCGCCCGGCCGCGTGAGCGACGGCTGCACGAACACCAGGCGCCGGTTGTCCACCATTCGCACGTATGCACCGCTGGCCGTCTGCGCGAACGTCGATACGCCCTTGGTCGCCGACGCCCCGTCCCAGGTTGCAGGCGCGTAGTCGAGTACGTACTTCACCGTCGAGATCGTGCGGCTCACGGCGTCGTCTTTCTCCAGCAAACGCATCAGCTTCGGGGCCTGGGCGAGCTCGACGTTGCGGGTCGTCTCCAGCGGACGGAAGCTGAGTTTGAGCGGAAGGTCCGAGGCCGACACCTCGTTGAGCGGCACGCGCTTGGCGATGAAGAAGTAGTAGCGCTCGACGGCGCCGTCAGGGCCAACCTCCACACCCTGTCCGAAGTAGCGGGCATCGGCTCCGCGAATCATGGTCAGATCCCAGGCGGTGCCCTTCTTGAACTGGTCGAGGACCGCGCACGCCGCCTTGTAGGCGCTTCCCGGGCACTTCATGGATGACTGCAATCGAGCCACGTCGAGATCGTCCGGAGCGGGCGCCTTGGGCTCCTCGGCCGGAGCCGACGTAGCCTCGGCGGGCGCCGAGGCGGCGGGCGCGGGCGCTGGCTTCTCGCTCTTGCTGCAGGCAAGTGCTGGGCACGACGAGAAAGCTGCCACGACGAGCATGGGAAAGGTACGCATGGTGGCCGCAGCATGCCACGAAGGCAGGCACGGACCAACCCGCGCGTGCTCGACGCGGTGCTCGCCGCGCGAAGGGCTGATGCGTGCGACGGTGCTGATCGCGCGGCAGGCGTTGGCGGGTCGTCCGCAGGGAACGCGGAGGTCGGTGCCGTGACGGCGCTGCAGCGGCGAGGCTATCGTCCGGCCGAATCGCCCGGGGCGTAGGGCATGGGGGCTATTCCGCCGAGCATCTCGGGGGGCAGTGTCAGGGTGGATGCGGCGGGTTTGGGCGACGATGGCGAGGCAGTCGGAGTGGTCGGCGTCGTGACCGGCGCGCCGGCGTCGAAGCTCGGTGCGACTTCGCCCGCGGTGGCGGCGGCCTCTTGGTGGCACCCGGCCGCGAGGGCAGCGGCTGCCAGCGCGATTCCAAGGCAGCAGGGATATCGAGGCGTCCGCGAGACAGACCGGGGGCGAGGTGGCGTGTGCTGCAGTGATGTCATCGTGTCGCTCCGTTGTCTTTCCACCGCGTGGTGAGCTCTTATCCTATCGCGTTCGACGCAGGACGGCCGTTCGGATTGGGTAGGCCAGATGCCTTCGGTGCTGGCGGCGTCGCCGGCAACCACGCGTCGACCTCCACGGACGCCAGGCGCGGCAACATTGTGCCCGCTCTCGACCCGCCGTAGCATCGAGCGACCGATGGTTCGGCAGAAGTCGATTGGTCGTGACTGGCATCGCCTCGCGTCCTGCGCAGCGGATGCCTTGCCGGAGGTGGCGACGTGAAGATCGTTCTTGCGATGGGAGCAGTGGCGCTGGTGGTGGGGTGCTCGAGCAGCGAGTCGGGCACGTCGGGCACGAACGCCGGGGGCGCCGCGGGCATGGGCGGCACGGCCGGAAGCGCGGGGACTGGAGGCAGCGCAGGCGTGGGCGGGGCCGCTGGCGACGGAGGCAGCGCAGGCATGGGCGGGGCCGCTGGCGACGGAGGTAGCACGGGCACGGGGGGCGCATCCGCAACGGGTGGCAGCGCGGGCAGCGCGGGCAGTGGCGGCTCCGGAGGCGGGGGCGCGTGGGAAGTGGGCAATCCCGACGGGTCATGCGGCGCAGGCGTGCCGGCGGGAGGCCAGCCTGTGGACACGTCGAGTCCCACGACGGTCGTGGGGACGGGAACGGCGGACAGCTGTACGTTCGCGGCTCTGGAGGCGGCGGTCGCCAACGGGGGAATCATCACGTTCGACTGTGGCGCCGGTCCGGTGACGATCCCGATCTCGGCTACCCTGCAGGTCCCCACGACCAAGGACACGGTCATCGACGGCAACCGGCAGGTGACGCTCGACGGCCAGAACCAGGTGCGGATTCTGAGCTTCGACAGCGCGAACTGGCAGAATAACGAGCATCGGTTGACGCTCCAACACCTCGCGCTCGTCAACGGCAAGACCACGCCGACCGAGGCGATACCGCAGGCGCCGCCGCCATGCTCGCAGGGATGGAACGACGGCGAGGGCGGAGCGGTGTACATGCGCGACGGGAACCTGACCGTGATCGACTCGATGTTCGTGGGCAATCACGCCGCTCCGCTGGGGCCCGACACGGGCGGGGGAGCGATCTACGTGATGGGCAGCAAGCACGGTGTCCTGATCGTCGGCAGCACATTCGCCCAGAACGAGGGCAGCAACGCGGGAGCGGTCGGCGGCCTGTTCGCCCAGCTCGAGATCTACGACAGCCTGTTCACCGGCAACAAGGCAGTGGGAAACGGCGCCAACAACAACGATCCGAGCCAGTGCTCCGCGATCAACAACGGCCAGAACGAGATCGGGTCGGGAGGCAACGGCGGCGCCATCTACAGCGACGGCAACTCCGTGAACGTGGTGCTGTGTGGTGACAAGATCGTGAACAACGCAGCAGGGACCGGCGCCTTTGGTGGAGGACTGTTCTTCACCAGCAACAACATGCAGGGCGACCTCTCGATCATCGACACGATCATGACCGACAACACGGGCGGACACTGGACCAATGTCGCGACGGGCAGCGTCACCAACGCGGGCACCGCGGTCGGCACCAACTGCCACAGCATCACGATCGAGAACTCCACCATACAAGGCGTCCCGTGACGATCGGACGTGCCAGCGCGTCGAGCGACAATTCGGCCGGGCCACGAATCTGCAGCAGCGCGCCAGGATTCGCCGGCCGTCAGGACCGTCCGGGCGCTCGAGGGGACGAGCTCCCCGTCGGCCGCTCTGGGGCTGCGCTGACGGAGCCGCCGTAGGTCCGGTCCCCCAGCCCCCGCTGCTCGATTGCACCGCACCGCGCGCGGGGTTGTCCGCCCCGTGGAGCTGGCGTACCATCGTCTCCACGACACGTGACCGAACGCAAGCGCACCCGAGCCTCCGAGCAGAAGCGAACCCTCGGGCCATGGCAGCCCGCCGTGTTCGGGAGGGCGGTGGGAAGTCCGAGTTTCCGCTGGCGTGCGCCCAGAGCCTCACGCTGTTGTGCCGGGCCGTCGACCCCGGGCAGCACGTCATGACGTTGGAGTCTACCTAGCCGTGGCCGTTGATCGCGACAAGGCGCTGAACGCTGCGCAGAAGCTCGTCGCGAAGCGGCAGTTCGAAGCGGCGATCGTCCAGTACCGCAAGGTCTTGAAGGACCAACCGGGTGACGAGCGCATCCAGATGCGCATCGCCGACCTGCAGCTGCGAATGTCGGCGCACGAGGCTGCGATCGAGACGTTGATGCAGGTGGGGACGAGCTACGACGCTCAAGGGTTTACGGTGAAGGCGATCGCGGTCTACAAGCAGGCGCAGGGCGTTGTCCAGCAGCACTTGCCGGCACGCTCCGAGCTGTTAGCGAGCATCGTGCCCAAGCTGGCAGGGCTCTACGAGAAGCAGGGGCTGAAGGGCGATGCGGCTCATGCCTGGGATGAGCTTGCCGGGGTCTTCCAACGGGCCGGGCGAACCAAGGATGAGCTCGAGGCTCTGAGGAAGCTCGTTGCACTGCGTGGTGACGATTGGCATGTGCGAGCCCGTCTGGTCGAGGCACTCTTTACAGCGGGCGACACCCAGCTCGCGATCGCCGAGCTCGGAGCGCTCGCCGAGCAGCATCGGTCGTCGGGACGTCGTAGCGAGGCTATTGAGGCGTACGAGCGAATGCTGGCGAGCCGCGAGGAACCCGGCGTGTCGCGGAGCCTGGCGGAGTTGTACCTCGAGCGCAACTCGCCGGGGGACGCGGTGGCCGCGCTCCAGCGGCTCCAGCAGTGCTTTGCATCGACCCAGCGCGACGCGGCGACCTTGGCCGTTCTCGCACGCGCCCTCGATGCGGTCGGCCAGCGACCGCGGGCGACCGACACGCGCAAGCTGTTGCTCAAGACCCTGATGGAAGCGTCGGACTTGCGTGCCGCGCGCGAGCTGGTGTCAAAGCTGTTGATCGACGCGCCCGGCGACGAGAGCGTGCGGCAGGCAGCCGTCAAGCTCGGCATCCTTCGTCCGGCGCCCGCGGCTGTTCCGCGCCGCGCAGCCATGCCCTCCGCACCGACCTTGCCGACGCACACACCCGAGCCGCCGGCCAGCCCTCCGCCACAGCCCGTGCCCGACCCTTCATCGTCTCCGCCCGGCCCGGCCGAGGAGTCGCTCGTCGATTTCGGCGCGCTGGAGCGGGAAAGCTTCGAGTCCGAGCTCCGCGACGGTGTGCTGCGCGCGTTCTTGGGAGCTCCGGAAGGAGCCGGTCCGCAGATGCCGCCGCCCACGCGATTGGCTAGCGCCGCGGAGAACGAATCCAACCCGTCGCCCGTTCCGATTACCCGATTCCGGCGAGCTATCAGCGCGCCATTGCCGCGCGAGGAGCCGAGCGAGCCGCCCGATGATCTGGAGCCGACCGTGCGACGTCAACGCCGGCGACCGTCGCGTCGGCCCGTCGAGCCTGCGCCGCGTGCTGCGCGCAACGAGCAGGAGCGGCTGCCGCGCGACGAGAGGTCATCCCGGCGCAGCAGGTCGAAGGCGCCTGAACGCGGATCCGAGCTACCCGAACCCACGATGCCGTTTCGCCGCGAGGAACTGGACGAGCTCGAGTCGCCCTTGCCGTCGCCCGACACGACCTTGCGCTTGCGCCCTGAGGAGTTGGCCGAGCTGCAATTGCCCGTGGAGGCGGACACGACGATGCCGTTTCGACGGGACGAGCTGGCAGAGTCCGACGTCGCCTCAGCCCCGATCGACCCCACGATGCCTTCTGGAAAAGACCTCTTGGACGGGCTGGAGGCTTCGGCGTCCGAGGCTGCCGGCGGCGGCGAAGACGACACCGAGCAAGCCGTGGGTGCTGGACGTCCCGAGTCCGCCGAGGAACGCGAGGCTGTGGCGGATACGCTCGAAGAGGTGGCTTTTTACGAAGCGCAGAAGCTCTTCGATGATGCGCTCTCTCTGGTAGAGGAGCAGCTCGCGCAATTCCCGGACAACCGCCTTCTGCTGGGCGCCCGGCGAAGGCTCCGTTCCGCACAAGGTGCGGGCGACCCCTCCGACGCGCCGCCACAGCCTCGTTGACGGCGTTGCTCGCCCACCCAAGACACCCGTGCGGATTGAGGACTGCCCCGTAGCCTGAAGCCGTGCAGCGCCCCGTGAGGAAACGGCGTGGTACGTACCAATGGTTTCGGTTCGCGAAGCCGTGGTCCGCGGTCGCACCACGACACTCCGGTCGTTCCGCCCGCGTGTGCCGGTCAGCGCACGCGCGGCTTCAGCCCCCGTCCTTGCGCTTGTCCTTCGCGCTCCACCAGCCCACGTACAGCAGGGCGCCGATCAACGAGCCGATCGTGTCTGCCAGCCCGTCGAGCACCTCGAACGACCGGTGCGGTGTGAACAGTTGGTGGACCTCGTCCGTCGCGCCGTACAGCGCACCGATCACCACCGTCGCTACGATGACCGCCGCCCGCGACCCCATCCCCCGGCCCCGGTGCAGCCCCAGCGCGACCGTCAGGCCCAATACCGAGTAGATGCTCGCATGAGCGACCTTGTCCAGCCCGTGAGCGAGCGAGACCGGAATGCGCTGCCCGGGAATCGACGACAACACGAACACCGTCGTAGCCATCAACAGCGCCGGGATCCACGCGGTCCGGTGTCGCTGCGGCATAGATTGGGTCATGGATTCCACGCGCTACCTTCCGTCCACGATCGTGCCCGGGCTCCTCGTGCTCGGGCCCCAGGGACCGCCCGCTTCTCACCGAACGCCTTGCCTCGAATCCTGCCTGCCGTGTCGCCGGCGCGGCACCCGCGCGGTGTGTCCGAATGTTCGATGATAACCATGCAATCCGAAATACGAAGCCGCAGGGCAACCCGCCGCGTCATCCCCAGGCGTTTCGGCATGCCTCCTCCGCTACGTCGCAGAACTCCCGCTGCAGCTGCCCGAGCAGCGCGTCCTGGGCCAGCAGCTCCTGGTCCAGCTCGCTGCTCAGCGCTTCGGCCACCGGACGCAGCAGCTCGGCGTGCTCCCGCACGTGCGCTGCCCTGGACTCCAACGGTTGCTCGTTCTGCAGCATCGCCTCGCGCGCCGGCTCGATGAACACGGCCTCGACGGAGTTGAGCGACTTCTCGAGCTCGCCCAGCACCTCGTGGACGTGCTGCTCGACAGCGGACCTGCGCCGCACGGACATCTGCTCCAACGCAAACGCCTGGCCGCGGTTCGCGGCGTCGACCGCGCTCTGCAGGTAGCCCGACATCTTCTGGCGCTCGACCTCGACCTGCTTGATGCGCGCCACGATGCGCGCGGATTCCTCCTTGTTGGACCGCACCTGTGCCTTCAAGCGCTCGATGCGCTCTTGGATCTCCGTGCGAACCGACTGCGCCGCGGCGAGCACCTGCTCCGCATCTCCCACCGACGGAGAGTGCAGCGCCCGGCCCGGTCCCAGCTGGGCGTCCAGCGTCTTCGCCTCTTCCGCAAGCTTCTTCTCCTTGGCCGCGGCATCGGCGAGCCACCGGTCGATCAGCGTGCGCTGCGACCCCTCGGTCTGCGCCTGCACGCCCAGCGACGACAGATCGATCTTGAGCTGGTTGAACAAGCCCTCTCGCTGGGCATAGGCGCCTCGGAGCTGCTCGATCCGGCCCTCGATATCGGCGACCCGACGGCGCCAATCGTCCTTGCCGAAGATCGCGGGCTCGTTGTCCCGCTCCACCGCGAGCTCCTGGCTGGCCTCGCCGATCTCGTGCTTGCGTGTCGCCAGCTCCTGCTCGAGCGCGGCGATGGTGCCTTCCGTCTCCTTGTGTCTCTGCAACAGCTCTCCGATGGTCTGCGTGCGCTGCGCCTTCTGCTGCTCGAGCTGCCCGATGCTGCGCCGCACCTGGTCGAGCTGCTCGAGCGCCGTCGCGTACGTGACCAGCGCGCCGGCCCGCTGCACCTCCTGGGCGGCTTCCGCGTCTTTCGCGGCGTACTGGGCGAGCTCCGCCTCGAGCCGCGTGACGCTCACCGCCACCTCGTCCCGAGCGCGCGCCAGCTGGATGTCCTCCTCCTGCAGCGCGTCGAGCGCCGCTTTCGCCCGCTTGGCCTCCGGCGAGTCCGCGGGCGGCACCATCAGGAACTCCGGCGGCAGCTCCGGCTGGACCGGCAGCGACTCCGGCCAGGATTGCGGTATCTGGCACCCGGCGTAATCGAACAGGTCCTTGAGCGCTTTGCCCAGGAACGGCAGGCATGTCTGGTAGACCTGGTCCAGCTTCCTGGCGAACATCTTGTACTCGTTCGCCGCGGCGTTGACGTCCCGAAGCTCGGGAATCGGCACCCCGCGCACCGCGCCGACGGTCTGCGCAGCCCGTTGTTGAAGAGTCTGCGCCAGCGGCGCAAAGGCGGCCAGACGATGCGCGCGTTTCTGCGCCTCGCCCCGCGTCTCGTCCGCGGCCATCCGGTCCGCATTCGCCACCGCCACATCCGGCAGCTTCGCCAGCTGCGTCAGCCGCGCGCGCTGCATGTCGACCTCGTTGCGCGCCGCCGACACCAACGCCTGCACGCGCTTGAGATTCTCGTTGTCCACACCCTGGAACGAGAACCGCCCGACTACCTCGTAGACGTCCGTCAGGCCCGTCAGATCCTTGGGATCCTGCGGCTGCCACAGCTCCTTGAGCGCCGACGGAGGCGAGGGTGCCGGACCCATCGCCGCCTGCAGTGCCGGACTCTGCAACAGTGCCAGCGGCTGCGCGAACGGCTCGAGCTTCTCCCGGGCCTTGAGGTGCGTTCCGCTCAACGCCTCCCAGGCTGCGTCCAGCTGCGTGACGACCGTCTGGTAGAATCGAACATAGCTGCGCAGCGGCGCCAAATCGTATGCCATTGCTCAGCCTCCGTTCCCGCTCGGGGTCGCTGCCGCGTTGCGCGCCAGCTCCGGCTCGTGCGCCTCCGAGGCGCCGTTGCCGAACAGCTCTTCGAGCGCCAGGATGTCCGATCGCGCCCGGTCCTTCTCCGCCTCGATCGCCGCGAACTTGTGCGGCCAGATTCGCGCGCACTCGGAGCGCACCCAGCGACGAAGCGACTGGGAGCCCTCCCGGTCTATCCACGAGTCGTGCACGGTGCGCACGGCCTCCTCGTGATACTTCTGCAACCCGCGCGGGTGCTTCGCCAGCGCCTCTAGGAAGTTGCAGATCCGGTCGACGTCCGCCCGCACGCGCTGAAGCATCTTCGACCAGTCGCGATTGGCTGCGGGGTAGTCCGCAGCGTCCGAGTCCTTCGGCGAGTCCGGCTCCTTGGGCTTGTCCTTCGGGCGGACCGCCGCCGGTGCCGTGGGGAACTGCGCGGCTCCCACCGACGGAAACCCGCTCACGACGGGCTGCGGCGCCGCCGGCTGCTGCTCCTCTTCGGATGCCAATCCCACCTTCGCGCGCACCGCGGACAGCACGCTGCTGGTGCGCTGCACCGCCTTGTCGGCGATGCCCATGCCGAAGAACTGCTCGAGCCCCTGCATCTCTTTCTCGCGGAACTCTCGGTCTCCCTGGTCCGTGGCGTCGAGAATGTCGATGATCTGCCGGGCGAAGTAGCGCGACAACACCTCGAAGGCCACGTCGGCCTTCGCCATCTCGTTGTTCTGGTATCGCACGACACTCTCGGAAACCTGGCCGCCCCGACCCAGCGCGTCGATGCGCTCCACCAGCGACTTGCCCGGCGGAAGCAGCACCTCCAATCGCCCGCCTTCGTAGGCCGCGTTCACGAACATCTCCTTGAGCATGCGCTCTACGCTCTCGCGCGCCGTGTTGCGGAAGTCCTCGCCCAGCCCCGCAATGCGCGACGCCACCCGCTCGCGCATCTGCTTGCGCATCTCGATCTCCACCGCCGTCTCGTTCATCAGCCCCGGATTGGGCATCTGGCGACGCTTGGCCTCCGCCTCCTGGGCCGTGAGCTTGGCCAGCAGGTCCGTGCGAATCGCCTGGATGCGCTGATCGGCGCGGGTGGCCCGCACCATGCGCTGCTGGTCGCTGAGCTCGAAGTCCATGAACATGCTCAGACGCTTGCGAATCTCCGGCAGCAGCCCCAGCGGATCTTCGCCCGCCCGGATCTGCTCGAACAGCTCGTCGAACACCTGCTCGGCGCGACGCTCGAACTCCCGATCCGACAGGGCGTCCTTGACCGACACCAGCGCGCCCCGCAGCAGCTGCTCCAGCTCCGCGAACTCGTTGGTAATCGTCGTCATCACCTTGCGATCGATCATCTCGATGTCGCTCGACAGATACTGCTCGATGGCCCGCTGGAGCTTCTCGAGCCCGTGCACCGGCGTCGTCGAGCCGTAGAAGTCCATGAGCTGGCGCGCCACCGGGTGCCCCGTCTCCGGGCCCTTGTGAACCCATACCTTCGAGTAGGGGAAGATCCGGTCCACCCCCTGCTCCTTGAAGTTCCGCACCGCAAGCGCCCAGTGCCAGTTGCCGTTCTCGTCCGGATGATCGAAGAGGTCGGCCTTGGTCAGCACCACGAACAGACGATCCTTCAGCGAGATGCTCCGATCCGCCGTCTGCGCCGTGCGAAGCAGGTCGATCTCGTTGCGCACCAGCGACGGCCTCGTGATGTCCTTGATGAAGATCGTGACGTCGACCTCGTTGGTCAGCGCCTCATCCGTGTCGCGACGAGCCTTGTCGGAAGGGGCGTCGATGCCCGGCAGATCCATCAAGACCACGCCGGGCATCGCTCCGCGCACCGGGATGGTGACCGTCACCAGCCTCACCGCGCGCACGCCCGGATAGGGCCGATTGCCATGCAGCGTGTCCTTGAGGGCGATGAACGGCCGAATGCGGTCCGCGAGTTGGTCGAGGCTCGGCGCCTCGATGACCACCGGCGGCTTGCCCAGGTTGGCCTTGATCTCCGCCAGGCTCGAGGCGATGTCCACCAGCTCCGCATACGCGATCTGCTCGCGACGACCCGCCCGGTCCGCATCGTCGACCTCGAAGCCCTCACGCTCGCGGAAGGCGGCCTTGAGCCGCATCAGCTCGTTGTTGTTCAATCCCGCCCAGCGCTCCGCGCTGCCGGGCTCCAGCGCGTCGAAGTAGCTCGCGATACGCGCCTTGAACTGCTCGTCCGTGTAGAACTCCACCGTCGCCCCGAAGCGCCCTGCCTCCCCCGGCTCCACGACCGTCGTGCTCCAGGTGCAGCGCTCCGCCTCGCTCGGAAGCAGCTTCTCGCTGTCGAGCCACGCCGACAGGAACGCGCTCTTGCCCTGCTTCTCGAGCCCCACCACGCCGATCTTCACCACTCCCTTGGCCAGGCGCTTGTGCCGATCCATCGCGCGCGCCCGCAGATCGTCGAGCTTGACCCGGAGCTGCCGCAGCTGACGAGCGTTGTCGCTGTCTTCCTTGAAGTACCCGATGAAGCGGTCGGCCAGCTGGCGATACCGCAGCAGCTTGTCCGCCACTCTCTTGAGATCTTCAGCGTTCCTCTTTCGGGTCTCCGGGCTCCACATGCCTGGTCTCCTCTCGGCTCCTGTCCCTCAATCCATGAACTTCGCGAGGTTCAGCGAGGTGTGCAGCGGCTCCTGGCCCTCACGCTCGAGCCGCAACGCCAGCTCCTCGGGCGTCACCACGCACACGAACAGCCGCCCCGAGGTGCTCAGCGGCAGGCCCGTCGGCACGATCGACAGCCTCGAGTCGTTCGAGGTCATCTTGCCCGGCTCGTAGTCCTTGCACACGCGCAACGGCTTCTGCGCGTCCCAGGTGCCGAAGTCCACGAAGTGCGGCCCGGGTTGGTTCGGATCGCCCGGCAGCGCGCCCATCGGGATCATCGCCACGAACTTGGGCGGGAATCCCCGCAGATCGCCCAGGAAGTAGCTGAAGCCCTGCGCCCGACGTACCAGGTGAACCTCCCGGTTCGCGATGCGCAGCGCCCCCAGCGCCGTCGCCGTCTTCGGCGTCACGCCCACCACCGTCACCCCGCGCTCCACCCGCGGCGGCGTCTCGTAGAGCACGACCTGCTGGAATGGCCCCGGCGAACCCGGTCGCCACACCTTCAGGTCCGCAATGCCCAACTCCTCGGCCAGCGCGCTCTCCACGAACTCGCTGCGCGACGAGTTGCCCGCCAAAAGCAGCACCACGCCCTGCTCACGCCAGTCGCCCTCGCTGCCCCAGCTCGTGTTGCGCAGCATGCTCGCCAGCAGCCGCGCGCCGTCGCGTATCCTCGACTTGAGGTGCGCCGTCATCTTCGCGTGCAGCCCCGCAATGTCCGTCTTGAGCGACTGCACCCGCACCTCGCTGCCGTCGAGCCTCGCCACCGACAGCTCCTCGACCCGCCTCGGCTCGTTGGCCTTCTTGAACTTCACCGCCTCGAGTCCCAGCTCGCGCTGGAACCGGATCATGTTCTGCCGCCCCGCCAGGCTCCGCTTGTACAGGTGCGGCTTGTTCGCGAGCATGTTCGGCGGAACCGTGGCCGGACGCATCATCGGCACTTCCTTGTCCTCCATCTCGGGAAGGTACCTGTCGTGCTGGTGCGTCAGCCACACGAGCTCGTGCGTCAGCGGATCGCCCCCCAGCCGATCGTCGCCGCCCACCTGAAGCGTCTCGATCACGGTCGAGGCACCCGATTCCGCCGCTTCCGCCTCGGTCGCCGGACGGAACCTGCCGCACGCGATGTCGAGCGTGCCACCACCGAAGTCGAACACCGCAAAGCGCAGCTCCCCGAACTTGCCGACCAGCGGCTCGATCTCGGCCATGGACGCCAGCTCGGGGCACACCTCCGCCGCGAACGCCTCCGGCTCGCTGGCCCGCATCGACACCGTCACCTCGTCCGCCGCAATCCCCTCCGGGATGCTCAGCAGGATGCCCGCCCGAATCTCCTCTTCAAGCAGCTCGCGCGTGCGCTTCTCGAACTTCGCCGGATGTGTCAGCCAGTACCGCAGGTACACGTCCTGCCCCGGACGGTTGATCGCGCGCCCCAGCAGATAGGCATAGGTGCGCACCAGCAGCCGCACGCGCGCCTCGTCGAGCAGGAAGTCGGCCTGCCGCTGCCGGTCGCGGAATTGCGGAGACTGGTCCAGCGCCACTACCCGCTCCGGCAGGCTCTTGAGCTCGCCGATCACCGCGCTCGGAACCTCGGCCATCTTGTCGTACGCCGCATGGCTGCCCAGCACCAACCGCATCAGATTCGGGAAGCGGCGCTTGCCGGCCGGGCGCGACATCTCGTCCCATAGCTTCTCGTGGTCTTCCACAAGAAGGTACGTCGGGTTCTCCGACGACCCGCCGTTGGAAGGTCCCAGCCGCAGCAGCGAGCGGAAGCCCTTGTGATGGAGAGCGGCGACCGTGGCCGTCGTGCCGAAGTCGATGCCTACGGCAGATAGCCGCTGGAAGTGCTTGAGCTGCGGCAAAGGGTCGCGCAGCCGAAGCGGCAGCGGCGCGTGCCAGCTCAGCGAGCAGCTGGTGCCCCCGTAGCTCAGGATGTGCTCGGCAATGATGTCCAGCGGAATGTCCTTGCCCTCGGGAGGAATGCCGCCCAAGTCCTTGTGCGACGTGTCCAGCAGGAACTCCGCGTATGTCTTGCGCCCGCCCGAACGACGGGTCACGTCCTCCCAGAGCAGATCGGTTTCGTCGTTGGCGCGCTGCCAGCGATGAATCAGCTGCACGGGACGGGTGTCGATCGCGTAGCCCTCGCCGTCGTTGCGCTCCCACTCGGCAAAGAGGCGCAGCCGCCACTTTCCGGTGCCCACCCAGGTGCCCTCCTCCGGGTTCTGAAGGTCGAAGAGTCGACGCTCCGGCGCGTCGACGAGCATGGAGTCGGTGGCCTCGAGCAGGTCCAGAGAGGTGATTTGCGGACCCGCCGCGCGGATCGGGAAGAACGAGGGACGCACCAGCCGCACCACGCGGTCGCCCGGCGAGATGGCCACGCCCAGCCGCGCCGACGCGCCGAAGAACGTCGTGAAGGTTCGCAGCGGCACAACGATCTCGAAGGAGAAATGCAGGAAGGCCGATGACGACTGGACCACGTCCGCCTCGACCGGCGCCCCGACGCGATTGCCCTCCAGGTCGAGGCAGGCGCTGAAGGGGCCGTCGCAAAGACCCGAAGCTCGCACGACAATCTCGCCGCCCTGCATCCAGCCGTCGAACACCGGCAGCACCGGGTCGTGCGCTGCGGTCATCAAGCGTTGGGGCTTGATTTCGTAGCGCAGGCCGTCGGCCGTGGCGCGCCGCTCGAGGATCGCCAGCTCATCGATACGGACGCGCGGAGAAGCGCCCGAACGGGTGGCAGTGGAGGTTGTGTCCGCCGAGCTCGTTGGCATGCGTTGCTCCCTGGCCCCGTTTCCGTGGGGACGAGCACGGACCCTAACACGAGGCGGTTCGCGGTGCGAGGCAGGCGTGAGGGGAGGGGAACCCATCCCCGCCCCTACGCGCGAGTGTTGCAGCGGCAGCCGTCGCGTGCAGCACACAGGAATCACGCCGGGCCGCCGCCCCTCGGCTGCGCATCGCCGTTCATCCTGAATGCCAATCAGACCCGCGCCACGCTGCGCCCTGTCGACGAGGCCTCGCGCCCCGCGCTGCAGGCCAATCCCCGTCGGCTCGATTCGCGCTGTCGCCGCGCGGACGATTCACCGCGTGGGTGATTCGCCCAACCCGTAGCGGCTCGCGTCCACCCCGCACGCCGCGCAGACCTGCCGCAATACGTCGTCCGTCTTGCGACTCACTTCCGCGAGCGTGCACGTCGTGTCGATGACGTGGTCGGCCACGGCCGCCTTCGCGCTCTGCGCCATCTGCGCGCGCAGCCTGGCCTCGGCCTGCTCCCGAGTCGCCTTGTCGCGGGCCATCACCCGCTCGATCTGCACGCGATCGTCGACCACCACCACCACCAGCGGACGAAACGCTTCGGCCTGCCCCGTCTCCACCAGCAGCGCGGCTTCGTAAGCCACCAGCGCGTGCCCCTGCGCTCCGAGCTCCTTCGCACGCTGCACACTCGCCATCCGGATGAGCGGGTGCGTGATGCGCTCGAGCCGGCGTCTGGCTTCCTCGTCACCGAACACCCGCCCAGCCAGAGCCTTCCGATCCAGGCTGCCGTCGCTCGCCAGCACCCCGGCACCGAACGCCTCGACGATCTCCCGCAGCCCCTCGGTACCGGGCGCTACCACGTCGCGCGCGATCTGGTCCGCATCGATGACCGCCACGCCCCGGTCGCGCAGGAACCCGGCCACCGTGCTCTTGCCCGAGGCGATGCCGCCGGTCAATCCAAAGAGGCGAGGGATCATGGCGACGGACGCGATCCTACTCCCCGCGCTTGATGCCGTACGACCTGATCTTCTTGTGAAGATTCGTACGCTCGACGCCGAGCTCGATGGCCGTGCGCGAGATGTTCCATTCCAGGCTGCGCAGCGTCTCGACGATGTACTTGCGCTCCGACTGCTCGCGGAACTCGCGCAGCGTCAGACGGGTGCCGGATCCCTCTTGCGTGCGCCCGGTCGCCGGCTCGTTGGTGCCGAAGTCCATGCCCGGCGCGGCCATGTCCAGATCCTCGCCCTCGGCCTCGCCGCCATCGTCCTCGAACGGGCTGGCGTGCGGGTCCTCGGGCAGATCCGCGATCGTGATCGTGTCGCCGGACAGGATGGCGGCTCGCTCGATCACATTCTTGAGCTCGCGCACGTTGCCGGGCCACTTGCGCGATCGCAGCGCCTCATAGACCGGACCGTCGATCGTCTTGAGCCGCAGGCCGTTGTCCCGGCAGAACGAGCCCACGAACGCGTCGGACATGGGACGAATGTCGTCGAGACGATCGCGCAGGGCAGGGCACTTGAGCGGGAAGACGTTGAGCCGGAAGAACAGGTCTTCGCGGAAGCGGCCGCCGGCCACCTCGCGCTCGAGGTCCTTGTTGGTGGCAGCCACCACGCGCACGTCGACGTGGATCAGGTGCTCGCTGCCCACGCGCGAGATCTCGCCCGACTGCAGCGCGCGAAGCACTTTGGCCTGGGCCGCCAGGTCCATGTCGCCGATCTCGTCGAGGAACAGCGTGCCGCCGTGGGCCTGCTCGAAGAAGCCGCGCTTGCGCGCCTGCGCCCCGGTGAACGATCCCCGCTCGTGGCCGAACAGCTCGCTCTCGATGAGCTCCCGCGGGATGGCCGCGCAGTTGACCTTCACGAACGGCCCGTCGGCCCGTGGGCTCAGCCGGTGCAGCGCACGGCTCACCAGCTCCTTGCCCGTGCCGCTCTCGCCCGTGATCAGCACGTTGGCCTTGGTCGGCGCCACCTGGTCGATCTGCTTGTAGAGCTTCTGCATGACCGCGCTGGTGCCGATCATCTCGTAGCGCGCCTGGATCTGCTGGCGCATGTCCTCGACCGTGCGAGCCAGCCGCGCCGCCTTGATCACGTTGCGCACGCTCACCAGCACGCGCTCGCGGTTCAACGGCTTCTCGAAGAAGTCCGCCGCCCCCAGCTTGATCGCCTGCACCGCGTCGTGCACCGTCGCGTGCCCGCTGATCACCACCACCGGCAGCTCCCGCAACCCGTCTTCCTTGCGCATGCGCTCGAGCATCTCGAGGCCGCTCATGCCCGGAAGCTTCACGTCCAGGATCACCAGGTCCACCGGCCCGTCCGGCCGCGCCAACAGCCCCAGCGCGTCCTCCGCGCTCTCCGCCCCGCAAAACCGGTAGCCCTCGCCCGTCAGCACCATCTCCAGCGTGCGACGGATGTTCTTCTCGTCGTCGACGACCATGATCATCGGCGACACGGGCGTCAGCGGAAGCGCGGGCGGCGCGGGCGTCACGTTCTCGGGCATCGAGTCACCTCGCGGGTGCTTGCATCTGGTTCAGAAACGAGCGGGCAGGCACCGTGAAGGGGCTCGCCGGGTACATCGCAAGAATGCGCTCGAAGGTGGCTTTGGCCTCGTCGCGCTTCTTCATCTTCAGGTACGTCTCGCCCAGCAGCACCATCCCCTCGGGCTCCAGCCCCGAGTTCTCGTAGGTGCCGAGCATGTACTGCACGCGCGCAACCGTCGCCCCGAAGTTGTCCCGCGCCAGGTAGAAGCGCGCCACGTACAGCTCGTGCCGTGCCAGCCTGCCCGTGACCGACTCGAGCATGTACTTCACGTCTGCGTCCCACTTGGTCTCGGGGTACTCTCGCTTGAACCGCCGCAGCTCCTTCCAGGCGTCGAGCGCCGCGCCCTGATCGCGCTCCTCCTGCGGCGGCAGCAGCAGGCTGTCCCCCACCTGGAGAAATAGCGCCTTGCACATCCGGTAGGACGCATACGCCATCCCCGGATCGTGACGATGCGCCTGGATGAACCCCTTGTAGGCCGCGATCGCCTCCGGCAGCTTCTCCTGCTCGAAGTCGATGTCCGCCAAGCGCAGCTCGGCTAGCCGCGCGTAGTGGCTCTGCGCGTAGTCGCGCTTGACCTCCTCGAACAGCGCCGTCGCCCCCTCCCAGTCGTGGTTCAAGTACGCTTCGAGCGCCTTCTGATACGCCGCTCGCGCGTTCTCCGTGTACTCCAGCGTGCCCGGTGCCGGCGGCGGCTTGTGCTCCGCACACGCGGGAACCCCCGCCAACACGACGGCCACCAGACAGTTTCGAAACAACCGAGACAAGTCCATGCGTCGACAAGCCCTAGCCGCGTTGCGCCTCCGGGGAAAGGTCCAATCCGCGCGCTTGCCCACAACCCGCACGGCGTTCCCCGCCTCCTGCCAGCTCCCACGCTCCGCCCGACGCACCTCGCCACCCGCCGCAGACCGGCTGGCCGGCAACCCCTTCCCGGAATCCCGCCAACATCCCCGCCCGCCTACCGCGCTGTAACCTTCCCACCAGAACCCTGGAGCAACCGCGCCCGAGCCGATAGGCTGGCTCGGTGCCGCCCGCTGCCCATCCCTCCTCCGATCCTCGCTTCACCGTACCCGACGCCCGCTTCGTGCTCGGCCTCGCCGATTCCGCCACCCTGCCGCCCGCAGGGTTGCCCGAGATCGCGTTCGCGGGCCGCTCGAACGTTGGCAAGTCGAGCTTGCTCAACGCGTTGACCCTTCGAAAGAGCCTCGCGCGCACCAGCTCCACGCCAGGCTGCACCCGCCAGATCAACGTCTTCGACGTTCGTCTCGGGGACGGGCTCCGCCTTCGCCTCGTCGACCTGCCCGGCTTCGGCTACGCCAAGCGCTCCAAGCAGGAACGCGGGCGCTGGGGCGAGCTCATCGAAGCCTACTTGCAGCACGGCGGGCTGTCCGCGCTCGTTCTGCTGGTCGACGTGCGACGCGGGCTTGAAGACGAGGAACTGCAGCTCGTCGAGTTCCTTCGCGTGGTGCGCGGCCCGGACTTCCCGTGTGCCATCGTGCTCACCAAGGTCGACAAGGTCTCGCGCTCGCAGGCCGGCAAGGCCGTCGACGCCGCCGCGCGCGCCCTCGGCCAGCCCGTCATCGCCTTCTCATCGTCCACCTTCCAGGGACGTGAGCAGCTTTGGACTCGTGTGCGCGCCTGGGTTGCCCAACAGCAGCCCCATGCCGATCCCACGCCCGAAATCACGTCCCCCGCGTTCCCATCCACGCCTCCGGGGGGCCGCCCGGCTCCCGCGCATCATCGCCGCCCGCGACATCCTTAGCGGGAGATTTGTTGCGTCTGTCGAAACTTGATACGCTTCGTCGCAACCGTGGCAACAATCCAGCTAGACACCCCAGTTGTGGCGGTCGAGCGGCTCATCGACGACCAGGATCACGACGAGGCCTTCCGGCAGATGATCCTGCTGAGAGAGCACTACGGCCGTCGCCCCGAGTATCGGTACCTGCAGGCGTTGTTCGATTCCACGTTCAAGGTTCGGACAGATCGCGAAGTCATTCCGCAGGTCATCGCGTTGGTGGGCGAGCAGCCCGACTTCACCGAGGCCGTGGCGCTGCTTGGCGACCTCTACGCTCGCGTCGGTGAGCGTGACAAGGCCGAGGTCTTCGCCCGTGAGGCGCTTCGCTCCAAGAACTCCGGCGCCCGCAGACGCGCCCGCGCCGTGCTCGGTCTGCCGCCGGAAGATCCCAACGTCAGCCCCGACGACAAGCGAACACCCAGCGCCGTCACGGCCCCGTCCGTTCGCCCGCCCTCGGCCGGAGTCCCTGCCGTGCCGTCGCCACCTACCGCATTGGCCGGCGAAGCGCCCGTCCTCCCTCGGCCCGTCGTCATGCCCACGGCAGGCCCGACACCACAGCCGGAGGCCGGAAGCCTGAAGCGGTCGACCAGGGACTTCTCTATCGCGGAATCCGCGGCGCCGCGCCCGCCGTCCGTGCCCCAGCCCGCCGTGAACGGCAGCGATGGTTGGAAGTTGCCCAGCGAGCCGCCCGCCGCCGCTGTCCAGCGCACCACGCTCGACGCGCTCAAGGTGCCGCCGCTTCCCCCCGAGCCGGGCCTCGCACCGGGACCTGCAGAAGCGTTCGGCGAAGCAGTCGTGTTGCCCCAAAGTCTCAAGGATCTGCCGCCGCCGGTGCAAGACTCCCAGGAAGTGCCCACCGTGCGCCACGGACCTTCCACTGCGCCGGAGCAGCCGGCTGCTGCCGATCCGGACATCACCGACCGGTTTCGCATGCCGCCCATGCTCCGGCAGCCCGAGCCTGACGACCGGTTCGAGCATGTCACCCAGCCGGCCATGAAGCCTACGGCTGAGCAACCGCCGGCCGTCGAAACCATCCAGTTTTCTCCCCTCGACTCGCCCATGCCCCCGCCGCCGACCATCCCGCCCGAGGCGGCCGAGTCGTCGCACGGCCGGCAGCCCACGACCAGGACTCCCCTGCCGCCCGAGGCCACCACCGCACGCGCGATGCGCTCGGTTGGCTCGCCCGTCGCGGTCGACGATGAATTCCGCGACCCGTCGGAGCCTCCGACCCGACGTGCTTCCAGCAACTCCGTGCGCGATGCTGACCTGCGTCGCCCGGGTTCCGATGCTCGCGTCGCCTCGCTCTCAGGCGAAGGCGCCGTCGACCGCACCGGTATCGATCGCTCGTCCCGTACCGCCAAGTCTCGCCCCGCGATGGCCATCCCGCCGTCCATCGAGGTGCAGCGCCAGTGGTTCCGCTACGCGCGCGCCCACCAGATCCAGCGGTCTCAGGGCGAAGCCGAGCAGTTCTCCACCGCGTCCACTCTCGTCGACCTGGCCGAACGCGTCGTCGAAGGCAACACGCCGCTGGCCGATCAGCCCATCCCGCTCGACCGCCGCGGCTTGATCCAGGTCGAGCAACGACTCGAGGTGTTCCGCCGTTCACCGCGACCGTCTCAGGCGGCCACCGAGCGCGCTGCCGTGACCGCCGCTGCAGCATTCCTTCTTGCGCTCCTGCTCAAGGAGTGCGACGCGCGCGCGTCCGACACCTCTGCCGAGGACGGTGCCTGCAAGGTTGCTCTCCCCGCCGGCGCCACCGTGCGCCCCCTGCTCGTCGCCGCTGCCTACGCTCGCTCGCGCGGTCCCGGGCTCGTCGAAACCTTCGATCGCGCCGCGACCGCGCACATGCGCCGCTCCCCGACCCGGCCAGGGCGTCCCTCCGAACCACCCGCCCGCCGGCAGACCCAGCCGCCTCAGCCCGTCAGCGACTCCGACCTCACCGTGCTCCGACGCGATCTCGACGCGGGAACGCTAGCTCTCGTGCCCACCGATGCTCCCCCGCTTCCTCCGCCGCGCACCCCCATGCGCGGCGTCGCCTCCGACTTCTGGGCTTCCGCCGTCGGACGCGAGATCGCCAGCACCTCGCGCCGCGTTGGCACCTTCACGCTCGCTGACATCGACGCCCTCGAGCGCTACGCGGCCAAGCAATACGGGCCCGTCGGTTTTGCTCCGCCCGGAGCGCCGTGGCCTTGGATGCCCCCCGAAGATCTGGACGACACGATGTTCGCTTGGGGGGCGGTGCTCGGCGAGGTCCTCAACTCCCTCTACACCGGCCGATGGGAAGCCGACCCCGGCAATCCCGACGACCGCCTCCTGGTTCGCGTCGTGCTCACTGGCGGCGTCGTGGCCTGGCCCGTCGCCAAGGTCTACTTGCGCCTCGCTCGAGGCATCACGCACGATCTCTCCGTCTATGTCGACGTGGTCGGGCGCGTCGTGGGCAGGCAGACGCTCTCGTCCGCTGCCTGGCCTTGAGTCCAGCCCCGTCGCCGCGTATCCCTCGCGCCTCGGGCGCGCTGCCGATCGCGGCCATCGAACAGCAGAAACAAACCATCCGGAAGTCTCGCACGACCTGCTCGATCGTCGAATGCCCGCGGCTGCAGTGTGAGGCCCACCCCACGGGCTTGCGCCAGCGCCGCCCGACGTGCCACGCTGGGTCCCGCCATGCCCCCTGGAGGCGCCCGCATTCCGGCCACGCGCTTGTTC